>NZ_JBWKJZ010000014.1:0-223136 GCF_056431945.1 Streptomyces sp. NPDC045778 | reverse complement strand
GAGGGGGAGGAGGGAGAACGGGGGGGGGGGGGGGGGGGGGGGGGGGGGGGGGCCCTTCCCCCCCCCCCCCCCCCCCCCCCCCCGCAGCCGTCTCAGCGGATCGGCAGCCCCGACAGCGTGCGCGCGATCACCAGGCGCTGGATCTCGCTCGTCCCCTCGAAGATCGTGTAGATCGCGGCGTCCCGGTGCATGCGCTCCACCGGGTACTCGCGCGTGTAGCCGTTGCCGCCGAGGATCTGGATCGCCTGCGCGGTGACCTTCTTGGCGGTCTCGCTGGCGAACAGCTTCGACATCGAGCCCTCCGCGCTCTCGAACTTCTTGCCCGTGACCGCCATCCAGGAGGCGCGCCACACCAGGAGCCGGGCCGCGTCGATCTGCGTGCGCATGTCCGCGAGCTGGAAGGCCACGCCCTGGTTGTCGATGATCGGGCGGCCGAACTGCTCGCGCGTCCTCGCGTACTCCAGCGCCTCCTCGTACGCGGCGCGGGCCGTGCCCACCGCCATCGCGCCGACGGCAGGGCGCGAGGCCTCGAAGGTGGCCATGGCCGCGTTCTTCACGCGCTCGCCGCCGCTCTTCGCCCGCTCCCGCGCGCGGGCGAGCCGCTCGTCCAGCTTCTCCTTGCCGCCGAGCAGACAGGAGCCGGGCACGCGCACGTCCTCCAGGACGACCTCGGCGGTGTGCGAGGCGCGGATGCCGTGCTTCTTGAATTTCTGGCCCTGGGACAGGCCGGGCGTGCCGGGCGGCACGATGAAGGAGGCGTGCCCCTTGGAGCCGAGGTCGGGGTCCACCACGGCGACGACGACGTGGACGTTGGCGATGCCGCCGTTCGTCGCCCAGGTCTTGGTGCCGTTCAGGACCCACTCGTCCTTGACCTCGTCGTAGACCGCGCGGGTGCGCATCGAGGCCACGTCGGAGCCCGCGTCCGGCTCGGACGAGCAGAAGGCGGCGACCTTCACGTCACTGGCGTCGCCGTACATCTGCGGGATCCAGGTGCCGATCTGGTCCTCGGTGCCGTTGGCGAGGACGCCCACGGCGGCCAGGCCGGTGCCGACGATGGACAGGGCGATGCCCGCGTCGCCCCAGAACAGCTCCTCCATGGCCATCGGTATGCCGAGGCCGGTGGGGTCGAAGTACTGCTGCGCGTAGAAGTCCAGGGAGTAGATGCCGACCTTCGCGGCCTCCTGGATGACCGGCCAGGGCGTCTCCTCGCGCTCGTCCCACTCTGCGGCCGCGGGGCGGATCACGTCGGCGGCGAACCCGTGAAGCCAGTCCCTGACCTCCCTCTGCTCGTCGTTCAGCTCCATCGTGAACTCGGCCATGACCCCTCCGGCTGCGAACCCTGCTACGTTACTTCCGGTAACTAGAGTCTGTTACTGGCCGGTAGCCTGTGTCAACTCCCGGCAGCCCGTTCGATGCGCGAAGGCTTCCGGGTGTTACGTTGCGCGTTGCGTCAGGAATCGCACGGGCGGAGAACACCACATGGAGACCACGCAGCGGACCGATCAACAGCGGTCCGCCGAGCAACGACGGCGCGAACTCCTTGAGGCGGCCGACCGCGTCGTGCTCCGCGACGGACCGGGCGCCTCGATGAACGCCATCGCGGCGGAAGCGGGCATCACCAAGCCCATCCTGTACCGGCACTTCGGCGACAAGGGCGGCCTCTACGCGGCCCTCGCCAAGCGGCACACCGACGCGCTCCTCGCCTCGCTGCGCGCCGCCCTGGACGCCCCGGCCGAGCGCAGGGAGCGCGTGGAGGCCACGCTCGACACCTACCTCGCGGCGATCGAGGCCCGGCCTCAGGTCTACCGCTTCCTCATGCATCCGTCCGAAGCCGCGTCGCCCGGCGAGGGGAGCACCGAGGGCTTCGACGTCGGCCTGCACTCCGCTCCCCTGCTGCGGCGCCTCGGCGAGGAGCTGGCCGAGGTCATCGAGGAGCGCGTCGACCTCGGCCCGCAGAGCGCGGAGCTGGCGCGCGTGTGGGGCCACGGCATCGTCGGCATGATGCACGCGGCGGGCGACTGGTGGCTCGGCGAGCGCCCCTGCCCCCGCGCCCAGTTGGTGCGCAGCCTGGCGGACCTGCTGTGGGGCCGCCTGGCCGCCGCGGGCAACCGGGTGGGCGGGCCCGGCTTCTGAAAGCTGTGAGGGCCCGGGGCGCGCCGCGCCCCGGGCCCTCACGTCCACGCGGCCCGCGGGCTCAGGCCGTCGCCGCCCAGGGCGCACGCGCCGCCTGGCGCAGGACACGCCGCTTGCGCCAGCCCGTGACGTGGTCCGTGTACACGCCGCCCGTCAAGTGGTCGCTCTCGTGCTGGAGGCAGCGCGCGAAGAACCCGGTGCCGTGCACCCGCACCGGCTCCCCCGTCACGCTCACGCCCTCGACGACCGCGTGGTCGAAGCGCGGGGTCGCCGCCTCCAGGCCCGGCAGCGAAAGACAGCCCTCGGGGCCGCGCACGGTCACGCCGTCGAGGTCCACCACGCGCGGGTTCACGACGTGGCCGAGGTGGCGCACGTCCTCGTCGTCCGGGCAGTCGTACACGAAGACCTTCAGGCCCACGCCGACCTGGTTGGCGGCGAGGCCGACGCCCCGGGCCGCGTACATCGTGGCGAACATGTCCTCGACGAGCGCGGCCAGTTGGGGCCCGAAGTCCGTCACCTCCGCACAGGGGGTGTGCAGCACGGGGTCACCGAGCAGGGTCAGGGGTCGTACGCGCCCTGAGGCGCCCGGGATCGTGCCGTGTCGCATGGCCGCAAGAGTACGGTCCAGGGGACAGCAGTGGTGCCGGGTGGTGGTGCGATTCGGGCTTGTCAGTCGATCTCGATAGGCTGGGCCGACACGATGCCGGGCAGGCGCGGCGCCGTACGCAAGGAGGACCCAGAACGATGGCAGGACACCCTGGCAGCTCAGAGTCGCTGTCGGCACGCGCCAAGCTGGCCGTGACGGCGGGCAAGGCAGCCGCGGCGGTGTCGCGCGCGGCGGGCCGCGGCAGCGGTTCGGTGATCGGCGGCAAGGTCGCGCTCAGACTCGACCCGGAGCTCCTCGGCCGGCTGGCGAACCACCTCGACGTGGTCCTCGTCTCGGCCACGAACGGCAAGACGACCACCACGCGCCTGATCGCCGAGGCCCTGCGCGCCAGCGGCCCGGTCGTGTCCAACGCCCTCGGGGCGAACATGCCCGCGGGCATCACCTCGGCCCTCGCGGGTGGCTCGGACGCCAAGTTCGGCGTGATCGAGGTCGACGAGAAGTACCTCGCGGGCGTCGCCCGCGACGTCGACCCCAAGGCCATCGCGCTCCTGAACCTCTCGCGCGACCAGCTCGACCGCGCCGCCGAGACCCGCATGCTCGCCGAGAAGTGGCGCGAGGGCCTGGCCGGCACCAAGGCCGTCGTCATCGCCAACGCCGACGACCCGCTGGTCGTCTGGGCCGCCTCCTCCTCGCCGAACGTGGTGTGGGTGGCCGCGGGCCAGGCCTGGAAGGACGACGCCTGGTCGTGCCCGGCCTGCGGCGGCGTCATGCAGCGCCCCGGCGACGACTGGTACTGCGGCGAGTGCGGCTTCCGCCGCCCCACGCCCAGCTGGGCCCTGTCCGGCGACCACGTCCTGGACCCGCACGGCTCGGCCTGGCCGATCCACCTCCAGCTCCCCGGCCGGGCGAACAAGGCCAACGCCACCTCGTCCGCCGCCGTCGCCGCCGTCTTCGGCGTGCCGCCGCAGGTCGCCCTTGAGCGCATGTATCAGGTGCAGGCCGTCGCGGGCCGCTATGACGTGGTCCAGTTCCAGGGCCGCGACCTGCGCCTGCTGCTCGCCAAGAACCCGGCGGGCTGGCTCGAAACGTTTTCGCTCATCGACGGCCCCCCGGCCCCGGTGATCCTCTCGGTGAACGCGCGCGGCGCCGACGGCACCGACACCTCCTGGCTGTGGGACGTCGACTACACCCGGCTCGCCGGTCACCCGATCTTCGTGCTCGGCGACCGCAAGCTGGACCTCGCCGTCCGCCTGGAGGTCGCGAACCTCGACTTCCGCGTCTGCGAGAGCCTCGACGAGGCCGTGCAGCTGGCCCCGCCCGGCCGCATCGAGACCATCGCGAACTACACCGCCTTCCAGGACCTGCGCCGCCGCGTGGGCAACTGACCGCGCCCCGACCGTCACTGAGGACCAATGAGCATGAGCGACAACAGCCTCCGGCTGGTCTGGGTCTACCCCGACCTGCTGTCCACGTACGGCGACCAGGGCAACGCCCTGGTCGTGGAGCGCCGCGCCCACCAGCGCGGCCTCCAGGTCGAGCGCTACGACGTACGCAGCGACCAGCCGGTGCCCACCTCCGGCGACATCTATCTGATCGGCGGCGGCGAGGACCGGCCGCAGCGGCTCGCGGCCGAGCGCCTGCGCCGCGACGGCGGCCTCCAGCGGGCCGTGGGCAACGGCGCGATCGTCTTCTCGGTCTGCGCCGGCTACCAGATCCTGGGCAACGAGTTCATCAACGACCTTGGCCAGCGCGAGCCCGGCCTCGGCCTGCTCGACGTGGTCTCCGTGCGCGGCGAGGGCGAGCGCTGCGTCGGCGACGTCCTCGGCGACATCGACCCGCAGCTCGGCCTCCCGGAGCTGACCGGCTTCGAGAACCACCAGGGCGTCACCCACGTCGGCCCGAACGCCCGCCCCTTCGCCCGCGTCCGCCTCGGCAAGGGCAACGGCACGGGCGACGGCACGGAAGGCGCCTACAACGGCACCGTCTTCGGGACGTACATGCACGGGCCCGTCCTGGCCCGCAACCCGCTGATCGCCGACCTGCTCCTGAAGCTGGCGCTCGATGTGAACGCGCTGCCGCCGACGGACGACCGCTGGTACGAGGCGCTGCGCGCCGAGCGGATCGCGGCCGCCCAGCAGCCCGCGTAACGCCTTCCGGCGCGAGGAGCGGCTCGTGTCGCGCCGCGCGCTCGTCCTCAAACGCCGGACGGGCTGGATGATTACGCCCGTCCGGTGTTTCGCTGCCCGCCCCGTCCGGCGTCTCTGTGTCCAGTGGGTGGGCGATGCCTGCGGAGGCGGGCGGTGCGCCGGTAGGGTGGGCCGGGATTCTGCCGGACGACGGGGTCCGGTCACCGCCCACCTTGCAAAGGTTTTCGCACCATGCGTATCGGTGTCCTGACCTCCGGCGGCGACTGCCCCGGTCTCAATGCCGTCATCCGCTCCGTCGTGCACCGTGCCGTCGTCGACCACGGCGACGAGGTCATCGGCTTCCACGACGGCTGGAAGGGCCTCCTGGAATGCGACTACCGCAAGCTCGACCTGGACGCGGTCGGCGGCATCCTGGCACGCGGCGGCACGATTCTCGGCTCCTCCCGGGTGCAGCCCGCCCACCTGCGTGACGGCGTCGAGCGCGCCAAGGGCCACGTCGCCGAGCTGGGCCTCGACGCGATCATCCCGATCGGCGGCGAGGGCACCCTGAAGGCCGCCCGGCTCCTCTCCGACGCGGGCCTGCCGATCGTCGGCGTACCCAAGACCATCGACAACGACATCGCGGTCACCGACGTGACGTTCGGCTTCGACACCGCCGTGGGCGTCGCCACCGAGGCCCTCGACCGCCTCAAGACCACCGCCGAGTCGCACCAGCGCGTCCTGATCGTCGAGGTCATGGGCCGCCACACCGGCTGGATCGCGCTGCACTCGGGCATGGCGGCGGGCGCGCACGCCGTCGTCGTGCCGGAGCGCCCCTTCGACATCGAGGAGTTGGCGAAGAAGGTCGGCGAGCGGTTCGAGGCCGGCAAGAAGTTCGCCATCGTCGTGGCCGCCGAGGGCGCCAAGCCGCGCCCCGGCACCATGGAGTTCGACGAGGGCGGCAAGGACGTCTACGGCCACGAGCGGTTCGCGGGCATCGCCCGGCAGCTCTCCCTCGAACTGGAGCAGCGCCTCGGCAAGGAGGCACGCCCGGTCATCCTCGGCCACGTCCAGCGCGGCGGCACGCCCACCGCGTACGACCGCGTCCTCGCCACCCGCTTCGGCTGGCATGCGGTGGAGGCCGTGCACCGCGGCGAGTTCGGCCGGATGACCGCGCTGCGCGGCACCGACATCGTGATGGTGTCCCTCGCCGAGGCCGTCGAGACGCTCAAGACCGTGCCCGAGCAGCGGTACGACGAAGCGGAGTGCGTGCTCTAGATCACCGCCCGGCCCGGCGAGGACGGCCCGGGTCCTGAATCCGCCCCCGGTCGCGAGTGCGACCGGGGGCGGTTCTACTCTGGTGCGGACACACAGCGCACAATCTGCACGAAACAGGAGCCAGCGGATGGATCACGGCGGGCACGGCATGCACGGCATGGACCATGGGATGAACATGGACCTGCCGCCGTTCACGCTGGCGCGCGGCCTGGAACTCTCGGTCGAGCCCTTCTTCCTCATCAGCTGCCTGGTGGCGCTCGGCCTGTACGGCTTGGGCGTCGTGCGCCTGGTGCGGCGCGGCGACAAGTGGCCCGTCGGGCGCACGGTGTCGTTCGTCGTGGGCGTCCTGTCGATCCTGCTCGTGATGTGCACCAAGCTGAACGACTACGGCATGGTGTTGTTCAGCGTGCACATGGTGCAGCACATGATCATCAGCATGCTGTCGCCGATCCTGCTGCTGCTCGGCGCGCCGATCACGCTCGCGCTGCGCGCGCTGCCGGTCGCGGGCCGGGGCCGCAAGGGGCCGCGTGAGCTGCTGCTCGCGCTGCTGCACAGCCGGTACGTGCGGATCATCACGCACCCCGCGTTCACCATCCCGATGTTCATCGCGAGCCTGTACGCGCTGTACTTCACGCCCTTGTTCGACACCCTCATGGGCTCCAAGGCCGGGCACATCGGGATGATGGTGCACTTCCTCGCCGTCGGCCTGGTCTTCTTCTGGCCGATCATGGGCGTCGACCCGGGCCCGCACCGGCCCGGCCATCTGATGCGGATGCTGGAGCTGTTCGCGGGCATGCCGTTCCACGCGTTCTTCGGCATCGCCTTGATGATGGCGTCCGAGCCCATGATCGAGACGTACAAGAACCCCCCGGCCTCGCTCGGCGTCGAAGCGCTCGCCGATCAGAACGCGGCGGGCGGCATCGCCTGGGCCTTCAGCGAGGTCCCGTCGGTGCTCGTGCTGCTCGCCCTGCTCTTCCAGTGGTACCGCTCCGACCAGCGCGAAGGGCGGCGCAAGGACCGCGCCGCCGACCGCGACGGGGACAAGGAGCTGGAGGCGTACAACGCCTATCTGGCGTCACTGGCCTCGCGCGGCCGCTAGCGCGGCGGCCTCCTCACGGGTGAGGATGGCGTCGAGGCCACGGTCTCGGCGCCCCGGATACCGGACGCCCGAGCCGTCTGTCGTGAGGAGGCAGGGCGATGCCGGGTTCTACGAAGACGATGGGGGCGTTCACCATCGGCGGTCTGGTGATGGTGACCGCCTACACAGTGGCGCTCGGCAGCAACGGCTGGCTGTGGTTCGGCTGGGTGGTGCTCGGGCTGATCACCGTGGCGATGGTCCTCTCCCGGCCGACGTGAGGTGCGGGTCGGCCCGCGACCGGTAGCGACCCGGTGTGAGAGGCGGGGCGCGGGCCGGGGCCCATGACGGGCAGGGCGCGGGCCTGGCCCCACGACGGGCAGGGCGCGGGCGCCCCGGCTCAGAAGCGGAACACGTGTCCCGTCGACGCCTCCAGCTCGCACGCGTTGCCGTACGTCTTGTGCCAGGCGACCGGCCGCCCCCGGAACGTGCCGGTCGCGCTGACGGTGACCGGCTCGTACTCCTTGGTGCACATCCGGTCGTCGTGCGGCAGCTTCTCGAAGTCGCCGCCCGCCCGGCGCAGCTCCGCGCACGCCTCCCGGGCGAAGGGGTGGTGCCCGGGCAGTCCGGGCGCACAGCGCAGCAGCACCCCGCGGATCCAGGTGTTCTCGTCGCCCGACACGGTCAGGAAGACGCCGCGCTTGCCGGGCGGCGTCCCTTCGGCGGACGTGGCGGGGACGGCTGCCGACGGCCCGGCGGCCGCGGCGAGGGCGAGCAGCGCGACCGGGGTGACGAGGAGCGAGCGCATGGGACCTCCGGGAAGCGAGGGCGAACGCCGCGTCACGGACGAGGACCTCGGGCGTCACGGACGGTGGCGTCCGGGGCAGTGATGTCCGGGGCGGCTTGGCATCGGCCCAGCACGCCGTGCGGCGGCGGGCCGGGCCCAGCGCACTCCTGCCGGGCGGGGCCCGGCCAGGGGCCACGCCGCGCGCTCCCCCGGCCGGCCGCGCGGCGGGGCCCGAACGGACCAGTTCGCCGCGCGATCGAATCGACCCGAACGGGCTCTCGCCTAGGCGCCGCCGATTGACTACTGTGCGTCGGCACCACCCCCGGGGGAAGGCGGCGCCCGCATGTTCTACCTGGTCCTCAAGTACGTGTTGATCGGACCTCTGCTCCGGCTGATGTTCCGGCCCAGGATCGAGGGCCTTGAGCACGTCCCGGAGTCCGGCGCGGCCATCGTCGCCGGGAACCACCTGTCGTTCTCCGACCACTTCCTGATGCCCGCCATCCTCAAGCGGCGCATCACGTTCCTGGCCAAGGCCGAGTACTTCACGGGCCCCGGCGTCAAGGGCCGCCTCACCGCCGCCTTCTTCCGCAGCGCCGGGCAGATCCCGGTGGACCGCTCCGGCAAGGAGGCCGGGCAGGCCGCCATCCGCGAGGGGCTCGGCGTGCTGCGCAAGGGCGAGCTGCTCGGCATCTACCCCGAGGGCACCCGCTCGCACGACGGACGCCTGTACAAGGGCAAGGTGGGGGTGGCCGCGATGGCGCTCAAGGCGCAGGTGCCGGTGGTCCCGTGCGCGATGATCGGCACGTTCGAGGCGCAGCCGCCCGGCAAGGTCGTGCCGCGCTTGAAGCGCGTGACGATCCGCTTCGGCGAGCCGCTCGACTTCTCGCGGTACGCGGGCATGGACGGCGAGAAGGCGGTCCTGCGCGCGGTCACCGACGAGATCATGTACGCGATCCTCGGTCTTTCGGGCCAGGAGTACGTGGACAAGTACGCGGCCGTGGTGAAGGCGGAGGAGGCCGCGGGGGAGACTGCGGAGGGCGGGCGCACCGCGGCGGAGCGCCGGTTCCCGAGGATGCCGCTGAGCTGAGCCGCTCGGCGGCGGCGCGGAACGCGTGACACGGGACGCGGAACGCGGAACTCGGAACTCGGAACGCCATCGGGAGACCGCCCGGCCGAGGCCGCGGGCGATCTCCCGACAGTGGTCGTCGCGCAGGGGTGTTACGGCTTGGGCGTGGCGTGCGGGGCGCAGGTCACGTCACGGCTGTCCACCTTGCCGGTGAGCAGGTAGGTGTCGACCCGCTCGTTCAGGCACGGGTTCTCCAGGTTGGTGATGCCGTGCGAACCGGCGTCCTTCTCGGTGATCAGACGCGAGCCCTTGAGGCGCTTGTGCAGCTCCACGCCGCCCTCGTACGGGGTGGCGGCGTCGCGCGTGGCCTGGGCGATCAGCGTGGCGGGCAGGCCCTTGCCGGTCTTGACCTCGATGGGCTGGTGCTGCTTGCTGGGCCAGGTGGCACACGGCAGGTTCATCCAGGCGTTCGCCCAGGTCATGAACGGGTGGTCCTTGTGCAGGCGGGTGTTGTCCCGGTCCCACTTCTTCCAGCTGGTGGGCCACTTGGCGTCGGCGCACTCGACGGCGGTGTAGACCGCGTTGCTGTTCTCCGAGGCCTTGTTGCCCGCGATGTCGGACATGTCCGGGCTGGCGGCCTTGATCAGCGGCTGGCGGTCACCGGCGACGAACTTGCTCCAGTTGGTGGCGATCGAGACCCAGGTGGAGTCGTAGTACGGCGCGCTCTGGAAGTACGACGTCAGCTCGGCGGGGCCGACGACCCCGTCGAACGGCGCCCGCTTCGCGGCGGCACGCAGCTTCGTCCACTGCGCGGCGACCTTCTTCTGCGTGTCACCGAGGTGGAAGACGGAGTCGTACTTGGCGACCCACGTCATCCAGTCCTTGAGGCGCGTCTCGAAGGCGACGTCCTGGTCGAGGTTGGCCTGGTACCAGATCTTCTCCCGCGAGGGGTTCACGACGGAGTCGAAGACCATGCGGCGCACGTGCGAGGGGAAGAGGGTCGCGTACACGGCGCCCAGGTACGTCCCGTAGGACACACCGAGGAAGTTCAGCTTCTTCTCACCCAGCGCGGCGCGGATGACGTCGAGGTCACGCGCGGTGTTCGGGGTGGTCATGTGCGGCAGCATCCAGCCGCTGCGCTCCTTGCAGCCGTCCGCGTACTCGGCGGCGAGCTTGCGCTGGGCGCGCTTGTCGGCGGCGGAGTCGGGCACCGGGTCGAGCTTGGGCGCCTTCACGAACTCCTGCGGGTCGACGCACGAGATCGGCGTCGAGTGGCCGACGCCGCGCGGGTCGAACCCGACGAAGTCGTAGGCCTTCGCGGTCTTCTCCCACAGCTTGCTCTTGTTCACGACACGCAGCGGGAAGCGCATGCCGGAGCCGCCGGGGCCACCGGGGTTGTAGACGAGCGCGCCCTGGCGCTCCTCCTTGCTCCCCGTGTTGCCTATGCGGTCGACGGCCAGCTTGATCTGCTTGCCGTCGGGCTTGGCGTAGTCCAGCGGGACGGTGACCCACCCGCACTGCACGGGCTTCGCGAACCCCCAGTCCTCCGGACAGTCCTTCCAGGCGACGCCCTTCTTCGCGGCCCGCGCCGCGGCGACGGCGGCCCCCCGGGCCTCCCGGTCCTTCGCGTACGCGGCCTTGCCGCCGGGGGCGTCGGCACTCGCGGCAGGCGCGCCGAGCGCCCCCGCGATCAGCGTCGCCGCGACAAGAGCACCCGCGGACCCGAGCGTCACCGCTCGTCTGCTCCGCGCGGTCATCTGGGTACGTGTCAAGTGAGGCCTCCCGCACATCGTTTCGGTCATTCCCTCGGTACGGGGATACTTCCGCCTGCGGGGGTGGTCAGGACAGGTGTGCTTGTTGTTCTTTACCAATCCGATAAACGGTGCGGAGCGTACCGTTCAGCGGCCAGGGCAGGTCAGAGGCCCGTTCCCCTTGCTCGACCGGGCCTCTGACGTGCGGTGCGTGACTATCTGAGTGACTATGTCCCGGTCTCGAGCCCGAAGATGCCGTCCATGGCGGTTGCGCCAGTTTGGATCACGGGGCGCATCCATTCCATGCAGCGAGGCAGGGTGGGTGCGGCCCGGCTCAGAGCGAAGCCGCCGCCCCCCATGGCCGCAAGCCCGGTCGGGGCCGGGGCGAACACAGCCCTTGATCGGTACTGGTTTGCCTTGGGAGGGGGCGACTGCACCGTCCCAGAGCCATGAGGCACGATTGCGGCATGACCTTCGATCACGGGCGACTTGATGCCTTGTCCGCGGTTTTCGATCACCTTGAGCGAGAGTTGGGGAATCCTAACCGACCCGAGTCCTGGCCCTCAGCCGCCGAAGTGATGCAGCAGGTCGGTCAGGTGCGTAGTGCCGTCGAGGTGGAACGGGCCCATCTGGTGGCGATCGAGAAGTACAACCAGGAAACGACGACACGCCTCGCCAAGTGGCAGCAGGAAATCGACGAGCGCAATGCGCCCATCCTGCGGAACAGCGAGCGGGTCAAGGCTTCAGACCTCGAAGTCGGCGACACGCTCCTGATCCGCGCGACGACGGGCAACTACCGGACTGCCCGCGTGACGGCTGTTGCGATCGACTCCTACTACAGCCGTGAAGCCGGACGTCCGGTGTTGGGCATCTCGCGAACCGGACGCAGCACGCCTGAGGCGTACGACCCCGATCAGTGGGTGGAGCGGAAGATCAGGTAGGGCCGACAGCCACGCCTGAGCGTCACGGTGCACGGCGGTGCTTCTCGGTGTGCCGGCCTGGTCGTGCCCTACTGCGGGCCGACGCCGAGCACTCGCCCCTCACTGCCTCGTCACCGTCGCGTCCTGGCAAACTCGCCATGACAAGGGAAGACGAGGCAAGGGGATGTGCGGTGGGAAGCCAGTTGCGGGTCGGTCAGGTGTTGCGGTCCTCACGGAACAGGGACGCTTCCGTCGCGAGCATGGACGGCTACCCGAACATCCACCACCTCACCGCTTCAGACATCCTCGCGCAGGTGCAGCTCAGCAAGGGGATCAACCCGATCGCCGAGGCCAAGGCTGCGGGTGTCGGACGGCGACCGGCTGTCCTCATACGCTCGAGCCCGTGGAAAGCCGGTTCCGTCGAAACGCCCTGGCACGATGAGTTCGACCTGGCCAACGGGCGCGTCAGCTACTTCGGAGATCATCGCGTCGATCACACTGTCCCTGTGGGCGCCACCCAGGGCAACCGTGTGCTGTTGCAAGCGTGGAACCGTCACAATGCGACGACTGCACAACAGCGTTCCTTGGCCGAGCCGCTGCTCGTCTTCGCGACGGTCACGCGTAACAGGACTCCCAAGGGATACGTCAAGTTCTGCGGCGTCGCGATCATCGAACGTGTTGAGCAGGTGGAGCAGAAAGATAAGGACGGCACCTTTCCCAACTACCGCTACGATCTCGCCCTTCTCGACCTGAGTGACGAAGGCGACCAGGTCGACTGGGCCTGGATCGAAGCGCGCGGCGATCGCAGGGTCTCCACGACCGCGGCACTGGAGAAGGCACCACGATCCTGGCGTCATTGGGTGGAGAACGGGCATGCCGTTCTGCCGGAGGTTCGTCAGCGCCCCGTCCGCCTCGAGGAATCCGAGGGCACCCGTCGGCACATCGAAGGTCCTGCGGACGAGGAAGCCCTGTTCCCCGTTCCTCGTATACCCCAGGGCAAATCGTCGGCCAGCCCAGAAAGCGATCAGAAACGACAACGCCTCACGCCGGCCGCGCTCATGGAGAGGCTGAGGAACCTCCAGGTTCACCAGCAGAATGGTCTGCGCAGTCGACACAAGCCGTTGACTCTGTTGTGGGCCATCGCCAGGAACAGCCGAGGGGAGTCACGCCTCGTTCCCTGGTCGGAGTTCCGCGACGAGGTGGGCAAGGTGTTGGCCCAATTCAGGCTCCCCCAGTCGTCGCCCACGCCCGAGTACCCGTTCTGGGATCTGCGGACGAGCGGCCTGTGGGACATACAGGGTCTCCCAGCAGAGCAGACCGGCAATATCAGCCCCTCGGCGTTCGACAGATACAACCCCGAAGCGGGTTTCACGCCACAGGCGGATCGGCTGTTGAAACACCCACTCGTGCGGTCCCAGGCGATCGCCACGCTGCGGCAGGTCTACTTCGCCGAATTCGCCCACCACCAGTTGATGGAGCAACTCGGCCTTGCCGGTTACGAGACCGCGAGCGGCATCGAGAACGACGACGGCAGACAAGGCCCTGCTGCTCGTCGTGTCGCGCGCAGCTCACGCCTGGTGCGCGACGACGCCTTGGCCGCCAGGGTCAAGGCGATGCACGCCGATCACTGCCAAGTCTGCGGAAAGCAGTTGGCGAAACGGTTCGGCACATATAGCGAAGCAGCTCACATACGCGGCCTCGGGCAGCCGCACAACGGCCCCGACGAATTGCCCAACCTGCTCGTGCTGTGCCCCAACCATCACGTGCAGTTCGACACGTTGGCGCTCTACATCGACCCAGCCGGTGTCGTCCGCTGGGCTGCGGACGACACGAGCATGGGAACACTGCGTCGGCTGCCGGGACATCCCATCAGCGAAGCCCATGTGCGCTACCACCGTGCTCTGTGCGGCAGGGACACTCCGGACCAGGAAGTGCCCCAGTAGGCCACGTTTCAACGTTCGATGCAGCGGGATGACGTGGCCCACACCAGGGTCGCCCTCATGGTGTGGGCCTCACGCTGCCGGTGTCCGCTCTGGCGCAGGGGCCCGGCGCGCTGTCGGCTGGTCGAGATGTGCCACCACCGTGGCGTAGAAGCGGTGCACGGCGTCGTCAACGCTGCGGATGAAGCCGGACTCGGCATTGCCACGGCTACTGCCCATGCCTTTGAAGAGGGAAAGGCGGAAACCGGTGATCCGGGCGCCATCCCGCGGCAGCATGTCGGCCGGCTCCGGGCGCAGTCGTTCGAGCGTGCCCCGCGGACCACCCGACTCCTCCTCGACCAGGGTCTCGATGTGGAGGTCGGCGGGAGCCTCGCTGAGTCGTCGCACAAGCCGTTTCGCCCAGGTCAAAGGGTAGCCCTGGTCGGGCGCTGGGATCTCGATGCAGGTGCGCAGTCTGCCGGTTCGCAGGTCGGCGATGACGGTGAGGAGGCCGGGCGTCCCCTCGATGCGGACCTCCGCGTGCAGTCTGCCTTCGAGACAGAGCAGGTCGGCGAGGCGAGATCTGCGGGTCCCTGGGTCGATCCCGCGCTTCGACCGCTGCACGGGCAGCACCTTCTGACCGAGTTCGCCACCGAGCCTCAGGCACACCTGGCGGATGAGCCGCTCCCAGCTTTCCACCACCTCAAGGGCGCGGGCGTCTCCATGGCACAGGGTCTCGTCGTCGGTCCCATTGCGTACGGGAACCCAGGCGGAACCCATGTTCTGGAAGCCGTGGCAGCCCGAGCTCTCGTGCTGGAGGTAGTGCAGCAGTTCCTGGAGCAGCCAGGCGTGTGCCATGTTGCCCACGCCCTCGTGCCGGATCAGCATCTGCGCCTGGTGGGCGACCTCCGCCCAGGACAGGTGCCAGAGCGCCACCTTGTGCTTGCGCCGCCCGTCGGTCCTGACGTCGACCAGCGGACTGCCCTCCAACGCCACGTCGTTCGACAGGGTGATCACCGCCTCGTAGCCCCGACGCGCGGCGATGTCCATGTACGCCTGCACCTGCTCGGCCCTGAGGGCGTTGCCATTGGTCTTGGTCTCCACCAGCGCTGTCCACAGCTTGCCGGCCCGCTCCACGCGGATCACACCGTCCGGGCGCCTGGGAGCGTCGCCGTGCGGCAGCGAGACCTCGGCGAACGTCTCCATGCGACCCGCCGGTGCGCCGAATGCGGCTGTGAGCCTCCTGCCGAACTCCGGGACCTGCGCCATCACCGACAACAGCACGGACGTGGCCCGCATCTCACGGTCCCGATCGTTCTTGAGCGCGGACACCGGGAAGGGTCTTGCCTGCCTCCAGGAATCGTTCTCCGCCAAGGACTTCTTGACCGTCTTGGGCAAGGTGACCTTCTTCTTGGCGGTGCGAGGTCGCGCCGTGGGCTTCCTCGGCTCTGCGTCGTCCTCGGGCTGCCGGGGCGCCGGTACGGCCGTCAGCACGGGGCCCGGTCCACCGTCCGGCGTCGTGCCCTCGGGTACGACGGCTGCCTCCACAGCACGCGCCAGATCCTCTTGTGCCTCCTCGATGGCCGCGTCGTCGTCGATGTCCACGCCGAAGTCAGTCGCCAGGCCTGCCAGGCCAGCCTCATAACCCTGCCCCACGGCCCGGAACTTCCACTCGCTGCCACGGCGGTAGAGCTCGCCGAAGATGAACGCGCTCACCGAGTCCGCTTCGTCGATGCCGAAGCGGATCAAGCCATCGCCCGAGGCGTCGGACAACGTCAGTTGCAGGTCGTCAAGTTCGCCGAAGTGAGCTCCGTCGTATCGGCTCGCGGCCACCACGATGCGGTCGACATCATCAGGGACCGCGGACAAGTCGAAGCTGATCCTGTCCTTGCTTCCGTTGCCACTCGGAGACTTGCCCAGGAGCTGGACGCTCCCGTCCGTGGCAATCGGGTTGTTGTAGAAGTAGAAGTCCGCGTCGCCGCGCACTTTGCCGTTGACGTTCAGCATCAGAACGGAGACGTCGGCGTCGCCCTCGCCCGTTGCGCTGGTCCATTCCAGACTCACCATCACGGAGCCGACGTTGTCGCTCAGGGTTGCCAGCCCCACATTGGCACCCTTGGTCAACTCGTACATGTCCCCACCCCCTTTAACGCACGCCCGACCCGAGTCGCCTGCGCGCACCGCCCGACAGACGTCTGGATGTGACGTGCCCCACATTCAACGCACGGCAGGACTCTAGTACTCGGCCTGTACGGTCCGCGGCGGTCTGCCGGAATCAGAGGGGCGGACCGTGTCTGTGATGAACATGTGTTTTCGAAGGGGCCCCGCCACCGTCCGCGCCCTAACCCCACCGCGCCAGCGCCTCGTCAAGGATGCGGCGCAGACACAGAGCGTCCGGTGCGACCGCGGTCACGAGTGCGCCCGGTCCCCCGAGTGGTGTGAGCGCGGCATGCTCCCCCAGAAGGGCCGCGGGCGGCACGGCAGAACGGAACTCCGGTCGCACAATGAGGAGTTGCCCCACAGCCCGGTGTCCCCCGAGGACCGCTGGGCCGTCCCAGCCCGGTGGGGCGGTGGGGCCGAAGGTCAGTTGTTGGTCGAGCAGGGGGCGGCCGGCGTGGTGGGCGGTGAGGCGGGTGTGGAGGAGGCCGGGGGGTTCCGCGGTGCGGCCCAGGGTCTGTTCCTCGCGGAGGATCAGGCGGCCGCCATCGGCGATGTCGACCCGGGTGGTGACCCGCAGGTCGCTGCCGTGGACGGAGATCAACTGCTCGGGGAGCCAGCACAGTTCCGCGTCGGCGGCGACGGTGAGGCGTACGTCGTAGTGCGCCGCGTGCCCGTCCTGGCCCGGCAGGGCCATCGTGGCCGCCGCGGAGCCGATGTGGAGGCGCGCGCCCGGCGCGGCCGTCGCCTCGACGGTGAGGTGGTCACCACCCAGCGGGCCGCTCATCGCGCCGACCAGCAGGACCCGGGCAGCGGCGCCCGCCGCGCCAGCGGCCCGGACGCGGCGCAGGGCCAGCGGACCCTCGCCCTCCAGGACGGCCAGGACGGTGCCCCCGCGGCCGTCGGGGCGGGCGGTGACGCGGGCGGTGGCGCGCACACCCGCGGAGCCCAGGGCCCGCGTCACCGGCGGGCTCGTCATGCGTCGGCCGCCACCCAGGCCGCGTACCGCCCGCGCACCCACTCGGCCACCGCCGTCACACCCTCGGCCGAGCGCAGCGACTGGAAGACGACCGGCAGCCCGGCACGCTGCGCCTCGGCGTCCGCCGCCATGCGGGCCAGGTCCGAGCCGACGTACGGGGCGAGGTCCGTCTTGTTCACCACCAGCAGGTCGGCCGTCGTCACGCCGGGGCCGCCCTTGCGCGGGATGTCGTCCCCTCCGGCCACGTCGATCACGAAGATCTGGGCGTCCACCAGGCCGCGCGAGAACGTGGCGGTCAGGTTGTCGCCGCCGGACTCGACGAGGATCAGGTCCAGGGGGCCGACCTCGTCCTCCAGGTCCTCCACCGCCTCCAGGTTCGCGGAGATGTCGTCCCTGATGGCGGTGTGCGGGCAGGCGCCCGTCTCCACCGCGGTGATCCGCTCCGGCGGCAGTACCGCCTCCTTGAGCAGGAACTCGGCGTCCTCCCGGGTGTAGATGTCGTTCGTGACGACGGCGAGGGACAGCTCATCGCGCAGCGCGTGGCAGAGCGCCGCCACCGTGGCCGTCTTCCCCGTGCCGACCGGGCCGCCGAGGCCTATGCGGAGGGCGCGGCGCCGGCCGTCGGGACGGCGCGCGTCCGCGCTCACGGCCGCGGCCGCGGCCGCGTCGTGGGAGTGGTCCAGGTGCATGGTTCTCCTTGGTTCTCGGTCTTTCGTGGTGGGCGCCCCGTGGGGGTGTTCCGCGGCGGGCCCGGCCGGAGGCCCTCTACGACGCGAACAGCCGTACCGGCCACGCCGCATGCGCCTCGGCCCCGATCTCGAGCAGCGGGGCCGACGCCGCCGGGAGTACGTCGGGGCCTTCGTCGGGTACGCGCGCCGCCGTGGCCGCCGCCGCCAGCACCACCCGGTCCACGTCGTCGCCGAGCCGCGCCAGGACGGCGGTCGCGTCGAAGGGGTCGAGGCTCAGCAGACGTACCACCGCGGTGGCGGGTCCGCTGATGGACTCGTACGCCGCGCAGTACGCCGCGTCGGCGGGTCCGAGCCCGGCCGCCCGCGCGGCCGCCCCGAGGACGACCGGCTGGTGGGCGCCCTTGGGGAAGGCACGGGCCAGCGCGTCGAGTTCGGGCGCGGGCCAGGTGGCGCGCGCCGCCCGCAGCAGCTGCCGGCCCAGCTTGCGCGCGGCGGTCCGCAGGGCGAGGGAGGGGGTGCGCGCGTCGGCGGCCGCGTCGAGGGCGGCCGGTTCGGCGGCGCCGAGCGCGGCGGCCGCGGCCAGCGCGGCGGACACCAGGCCGGTGGTGTGCAGCCGCCCGCGGCAGAAGGCCTCCAGGCTCGGCGCCCCGGTGACGCGCCCGGCCTTGACGGCCGCCTCGGCGCCGCCGGAGTGGGCGTGGCCCCCGGCGGGGAAGCGGCCGTCGGCCAGGATCAGAAGTGCTGCTCGTGACATGTCGTACGTCAACCAGGAGGAGGGGGTGAAGGGGCGTCAGAAGAGGAAGTAGCGCTGGGCCAGCGGGAGTTCGGCCGCCGGTGACGGCTCCACCAGCTCGCCGTCGATCGTGACCGCGAAGCTGTCGGGCGCCACCTCCACCCGGGGCAGGGCGTCGTTCTCCCGCATGTCCGCCTTCGTACGCCCACGGGTGGAGCGGATGGCCACGAAACGCCGGTCGAGGCCGAGGCGTTCGGGCAGGTCGTCGTCGAGGGCCGACTGGGTCACGAAGTTCAGGGAGTTGAGCGCGGGGGCCCGGCCCCGGCCGCCGAACATCGGGCGCGGGAGGACCGGTTGCGGGGTGGGGATCGAGGCGTTGGCGTCGCCCATCTGCGCGTACGCGATCTGTCCGCCCTTGAGGACCACCTGCGGCTTGACGCCGAAGAACGCGGGTTCCCAGAGGACCAGGTCGGCCAGCTTGCCGCTCTCCACCGAGCCGACCTCGTGCTCGATGCCCTGGGCGACGGCCGCGTTGATCGTGTACTTGGCGACGTAGCGGCGGGCGCGGTGGTTGTCGGCCCGGGTGTCGCCGGGCAGGGCGCCCCGGCGGCGCTTCATCACGTGCGCCGTCTGCCAGGTGCGCAGGATGACCTCGCCGATCCGGCCCATGGCCTGGGAGTCCGAGGACATGATGGAGATCGCGCCCAGGTCGTGGAGGATGTCCTCGGCCGCGATCGTGGTGGGGCGGATGCGGGACTCGGCGAAGGCCAGGTCCTCCGGGACCGCGGGGTTGAGGTGGTGACAGACCATCAGCATGTCGAGGTGCTCCTCGACGGTGTTGACGGTGTGCGGGCGGGTCGGGTTGGTCGAGCTGGGGAGCATGTTCGGCAGCGAGACCGCCGTGATCATGTCGGGGGCGTGGCCGCCGCCCGCGCCCTCGACGTGGAACGCGTGCAGCGTACGGCCGCCGACCGCGGCGAAGGTGGCGTCGACGAAGCCCGCCTCGTTCAGGGTGTCGGTGTGGACGGCGAGCTGGGCGCCCGTGTCCTCGCAGACGTTCAGACAGGCGTCGATGGCGGCGGGGGTCGCGCCCCAGTCCTCGTGGATCTTGAAGCTGACGGCGCCCGCGCGCAGCTGCGCGTGCATCGAGGCGGCGTTGGTGGTGTTGCCCTTGCCCAGGAAGCCGATGTTGACGGGGCTGCTCTCCATCGCGGCGAACATCCGCGCCAGATGCCAGGCGCCCGGCGTGATGGTCGTGGCCTTGCTGCCCTCGGCGGGTCCTGTGCCGCCGCCGATGAGCGTGGTGACGCCGGCGGCCAGGGCCTCGTCGACGATGGTCGGCGAGATGAAGTGGATGTGCGTGTCGATGCCGCCCGCGGTGAGGATCTTCCCGTTGCCGGCGAGGATCTCGGTCTCGGGGCCGATGACCAGCTCGGGGTGCACCCCGTCCATGGTGTCCGGGTTGCCCGCCTTGCCGATGCCGGTGATGCGGCCGTCGCGGATGCCGACGTCGGCCTTGACGACGCCCCAGTGGTCGATGACGATCGCGCCGGTGATGACGGTGTCGGGCGCTCCCTCGGCGCGGGTCGTGCGGGACTGGCCCATCGACTCGCGGATGACCTTGCCGCCGCCGAACACGGCCTCGTCGCCGGAGCGTCCGGGGCCGCCCGAGCGGTCCTCCTCGATCTCGACGAGCAGGTCGGTGTCGGCGAGCCGGACGCGGTCGCCGGTGGTGGGGCCGAACAGGTCCGCGTACGCGGCTCGGGACAGCTCAGGCACCAGTAGCTCCGTTCGCTCGGCCGCCCGCGAGGCGTGCGCGAAGGCTTCCGGCCGCCCGGGCATCGGTCGTCTGGGCGTCGGTCGCCCGGGCGTCGACGGCTTCGAGTTCGTCGAGTGCTCCCCCGGTCTCCCCGCGCAGTCCGGGTACGACACGGGCCCCGGCGAGGGGGACCAGTTCCACGTCCACCGGAATGCCCGGCTCGAAGCGCACGGCGGTGCCCGCGGCGATGTTGAGCCGCTTGCCGCGCGCGGCGGCGCGGTCGAAGTCCAGGCCGGGGTTGGCCTCGGCGAAGTGGTAGTGGGAGCCGACCTGGACGGGCCGGTCGGCGGCGTTCAGGACGGTCAGGCGCGTCGCCTCACGGCCCTCGTTGAAGGGGACGGGCTCCTCGGCGAAGAGGATCTCCCCGGGGATCGGCCCAGGCACGGGCCCGGAGGCGGGGGCGGCGGCGGGGGCGGGGGCGGGGGCGGGGGCAGGCCCATCGGCGGGGCCGCTGCCGGTCACGGCGTTCATGCTGCGCGAACTCCCGTCACACGATCGGGTCATGGACGGTGACGAGCTTGGTGCCGTCGGGGAAGGTCGCCTCGACCTGGACGTCGTGGATCATCTCGGGGATGCCCTCCATGACGTCGTCCCGCGTGAGCACCCTGCGCCCCGAGGACATCAGGTCCGCGACGCTGCGGCCGTCCCGGGCGCCCTCCAGGATGTGCGAGGTGATGAGGGCGATCGCCTCGGGGTGGTTGAGCCTGAGGCCGCGCGCCCTGCGCTTCTCGGCCACGTCGGCGGCCACATGGATGAGCAGTCTCTCCTGCTCGTGCGGGGTCAGTCGCACGTCCCACCTCACAGTCCTCGCCCCGGACCGTGCGGGGTCCGGCTGCCGCGGCCACCGCGACGGGCATAGATGTAACACGCAGCGACCCACGTGCCGGTGTCCACTGTCGCTTACGGAATCCCCAGGTGGCGTGGCAGAGCAGGCTAGTTGGGCGGAGTTTCAGCGAGGTTAACCAGCCTTTGACTGAGCCATGACTATCAGCGGGGCTCCGCCATACTCATCAGTCCGCGCAGGCCGTTCCCCAGCGCCTCCACCGGAACGCCGTCGAACAGCGCGATCTGCGCGGCGAACCCCTGCGCGACGGCGATCATCGTGCGGGCGACGTGGTCGGCGGGGACGTCGGCGCGGATCATGCCCGCGTCCTGGTAACCCTCGACGATCCGCACCCAGGCCGCGCGCACCGCCGCGTACCCGCCCTGGAGGACCTCGCGCAGCTCGGCGTTGCGCAGCGTCTCCGTCCACACCTGGACGAGCAGGCGCGGGAAGTACGACTCGTCGCCCTCGCGCAGCCCCGGCTTCAGATCGAGGACCTGCCCGAGCGCCCGGCCCACGAGGACGTCCGGGGCGGGCGGCGGGACCTGGCGCGCGGCGGTCTCGAAGATGCCCCGTATCTCGTCGAGGACCTCGGAGACGATGGCGTTGATCAGCTCTTCCTTGCCGCTGAAGTAGCGGTACACCGCGCCCGCGGAGAGGCCCACCTCCTTGAGCACGTCCTGCATCGACGTGGCGTGGAAGCCGTTGCGGGCGAAACAGAGCGCGGCGCCGTCGAGGATCTGGCGGCGACGGGCGTCGAGGTGTTCCTGGGATACGCGGGCCATGCGCCTCAACGTAGAACGAACATTCCTTCTTGACAAGCCGCGCCCGCCGACGCACGGTGGGGCCAGCACCAAAAACGAACGATCCTTCTCTTTAAAACGGACCCTGCGGAGACCACACAGACCGCGGAGACCACGGAGACCACGGAGACCACACGGAGCGCACGGAGCGCGCAGAGCGCACAGAGCGCACAGAGCGCACAGAGCGCACAGACCACATAGTCCGCCCTCCTCCCCCGCTGGAGAAGCCATGTCCACGCCGTCCACGACCGCACCCCCGCCCCGGACCCGGCGCATGCTGATGGTCGTCGCGCTCGCCCCCGTCCTCGTGGCGCTCGCCCTGTGGGCCTTCGCCTGGCCCGCCGCCAGGATCGCCCCGCGCGATCTGCCGCTGGGCGTCGCGGGCCCGGCGGCCGCCGCTGCCCCGGTGCAACGGCAACTGGAGCAGCGGGAGGGGGCGTTCGACATCCGCCGGTACGCCGACGAGGCCGCGGCGCGGGCCGCGATCGAGGACCGGTCCGTCTACGGCGCAGTCGTCGTCACCGCGCGCGGCCCGAAGCTCCTGACCGCGTCGGCGGCGAGCCCGGTCGTCGCGCAGCTCCTCCAGCAGGCGGTGGCCGAGCGGGCGCCGGAGGGCGCGCGGGTCACGACCGTCGACGTGGTGCCCGCGCCGCGCGCGGACCCGCGGGGTTCCGCGCTCGGGTCGAGCGTGCTGCCGCTGGCCATCGGCGGAGTCGCGGCGGGCGCGCTCGTCACCCTGCTCGGGCTGCGGGGCGCGCGGGCCGCGGCCGCGCTGGTGGGCGCGGCGGCACTGGTGGGCGTGGTCGCGGCGGCACTCGCGGACAGCTGGCTCGGCATCCTGACCGGCGACTGGTGGGCGGAGGCCGGGGCGCTCGGCCTCACCGCGCTCGCCATCGCCTCCGCGGTGGCCGGGTGCGCGGCGCTGCTCGGCCCGGCGGGCATCGGCGTCGGCGCCCTGCTGATGGTGCTGCTCGGCAATCCGTTCTCGGGCGTGACGTCGGCTCCGCACCTGCTGCCCGAGCCGGTCGGCCTCATCGGGCAGGCGCTGCCGCCGGGCGCAGGCGGCTCACTGCTCAGGTCCGTGGCGTTCTTCGACGGCGCGGCGGCCACGGGCCCCGTGGTCACCCTGACCGTGTGGGCCGCGCTCGGCCTGGGAGCCGTCCTCCTTGGGGCGCGCCGCGGACAGCCCTCCCCGGCGGCGAGCACCCCTGACGTGCCGCGCGAGGCGGTTCCGGTCGGCTGAGCGGACCGTCGGGCCCGCCGGCCGCTACGTCATCCGCGGCCCGTGGTGCTCGGCCGCGATGCCGAAGCGCTGCCGCTCCCCTGCGCCGGACGCCGAGCCGCCGATCGACGACACCGAGGTGATCACCTGCTCCTGCGCGGGCTCCTCCGCCTCTTCAAGGCGGCGCAGGTCGTCCGCGGAGACCAGGGCCACGAGCGGCTTGCCGTGCCGCGTGACCACCACCCGCTCACCGCCGTACACCACGCGGTTGATCAGGTCGGCGAGCTCCGCCCGGGCTTGCGTCACCGGAATCTCGTAGGCCATGTCCCCATCATAACGTCACGTACGTCCTGTACATTTTTTACAGAAGGCCGCCGCGCAGGGCGGCGGCCTCGTGCTGCCAGGAGGCGTGCCATGCGCGGACCGTCCGCCCGTTCCGTCCTGCCGGAGTTCACCGAGCGCACCAGCTCGGGCCCGCGCACCTGGGATCCGTACTCCAGGCTCCTGGAGGAGCGGATCGTCTTCCTCGGCACGCCGATCGACGACGTCGCGGCGAACGACGTGATGGCTCAGGTCCTCTACCTGGAGCACGCGGCGCCGGACCGGGACATCTCGCTGTACATCAACTCCCCCGGCGGCGACTTCAGCGCCACCACGGCGATCTACGACACGCTGGCGTACGCCTCCTGCGAGGTGGAGACGGTCTGCCTCGGGCAGGCCGCGTCCGCCGCCGCGGTGCTGCTCGCCGCGGGCACACCCGGCAAGCGGGCGATCCTGCCCGGCGCCCGGGTGCTGCTCCAGCAGCCCGCGCTGCCCGAGCCGGTGCGCGGCCAGCCGACCGACCTGAGCATCCGGGCGGAGGAACTGCGGCGCACCCGCGCGCTCCTGGAGGAGATGCTCGTCCGGCACACCGGGCGTACGCCCGGGCAGGTCTCGGCGGACATCGAGCGGGACACGGTGCTCGACGCCGAAGCCGCCCTCGCCTACGGTCTGGTGGACCGGGTCGTCCCGAGCCGCAAGGCCGCGCGCCCGGACGCGGAGTGAGGCGGGGGGTGCTTCCGGAACTGCCGCCGCTGCCCGCGCTGACCCGCGCCGAGGGCGACCTCGTCGACGCCTATCTGGCGGTCCTCGACCTCCTCGGCCGGATCAACCCGGCCCGCGCCGAGCACACCTACGGCGGCCTGCGCGCCGCGCAGGCGCTGGTCACCCGGGCGACCGAACTGCGGGACGCGCTGGCGCTCATGCATCAGCGTGGGGAGAGCGAGGTGCACGCGCCGACGCTCGCGCGTGCGCTGCGCGTCCTGGACGGCGAGCGGCGCGCCGCGCGCGTGACGATGCCGCCACCGACGGGGCATTGACCGAGGGCCCGGCGCCGGCGACACGATGAGGGTCCGTCATGATTCAGTCCGATTCACCCCCCATGACCGTGTGTCCCGTGCCACACTTCCAGCCAGACCTCATTCCGTTTTCGGCCTGGCAGCCCGGTGCGCCGGTCGCATCTGACACCGTGGAACGCGCCCCGGACCCAGCGCGCCCGCGCCATCCGTCCGTTGCCGGTGTGCGCGGATGTCGGCCCGAGTCCGGGGTTGCCCCGGAGATGACCAGAGATGATCGCCCCTTCTGCGTAATCGGCGATCGTCCCGGCGGACCCCCGAAGTCGCGCAACTCCCTTACACCACAGCCGGATTCGGGCGTTCCGGCGCTGATGGGGCAATCATCTCCGAGTGTGACCTAGACCCTATTCGGCCGTTGTCCACCGGAACGGGTCAGCCGTGAGGAGCCTCACATACCGCTGATCCGGCTCGGCTTTTTCGCCTCTCTCGGGTGAAGATCCCTTCCGACGACAAGCCCCCGCCACAGGCGGCGGGGCGATCCGAGCGGACGCCGAGTCCTGCCGCCGCCCGGATGCCCGGTCGACATCTGTGCACCGGCAGGAGTGGAGGACCCAGCAAGGCGGGCCGTCCGGCAAGTCCGGAAGGCCCTTGGGGTGAAGTCGCATCGCGCGGCCGGGCATCTTCGCCTGCCCGAACCCGACAGGTCATCCTTCACAGGCGGCTGACGAAGGGTTGCGCATGACTGCGCTGCATCGTGTTCCGTCGCTGCTGACGAGGGCCAGTACGGCTTCGGCTCTCACCCTCGCCGCCGTGGGCGGCACCCTCGTGGCCCCCGGACTCACGGGGGAAGCACAAGCGGCCACCTCGCACGGGACCAAGGCGCTCAAGGTCGCGGCGTCCAAGAAGGGCTCCCCGTACCGCTACGGCGCGGTCGGACCGAACCGGTTCGACTGCTCCGGACTGACGCTCTACTCGTACAAGCGCGTGGGCAAGAAGCTGCCCCGCACCGCCCAGCAGCAGTACAACAAGACCCGCAAGGTGTCCTCCGCCAGCCGCACCCGCGGGGACCTGGTGTTCTTCCACTCCGGCCGGAACGTCTACCACGTCGGCATATACGCCGGTAAGGGCAAGATCTGGCACGCCCCGAAGCGAGGCACCGTGGTGCGGCTCGAAAAGATCTGGACCAACCAGGTCTGGTACGGCCGGGTCCGCTGACCCGGCCCGCGGGCGGCGGCCTTTCTCAGGGCCCGCGCCGTCGCCCGCACAGGGCTCCACCAGCACCTTTCGCCGCCGTCCGGTCAGGGCCCGGACGGCGGCACCACCCCCGACGGCGGCCCGGACGACGGGCCGCGACAGCGCCCCCGCCGACGTCACCCGGCCGGCCCCGCCGTCAGGACGGGAGTGGAGCGGCCCCATGCGGATACTCGTGGACCATGGCCGACCATCACCCCCATGCCACGGGCACGACCAGACCGACCGGTTCCCGGCACACGCGCAACGAGACCCCGCTGGAGCGGGCCGACCGCAACTTCTCCGAACTGCTCCAGGAACTGCGGGTCACCCAGACCGGTGTGCAGATCCTCTTCGCGTTCCTGCTCACCCTCGCCTTCACGCCACGCTTCCCCACCCTCGACTCCGTGCAGCGCGCCACGTACGTCATCACGCTGCTGCTCGCGGTGCTCGCTGCCGCGCTGTTCACGGCGCCCGCCGCGGTGCACCGCACCCTGTTCGGGCGCGGCGCCAAACCACTGATCGTGCAGGTGTCCTCGCGACTCGCCGCCACCGGGCTCGCGGTCCTCGTGCTCGCGCTCACCGGGTCCGTCCTGCTCGTCGTCGACGTGGCCGTGGGCCGCACGGACGGCATTTTGGCGGCCGTGGGCACGTTCCTGGTGTGCGGGGGGCTGTGGGGCGTGCTGCCCCGCCTCGTCGGCCGCACGGACCGGCGGCGCTGACCCCGCGCGGCGGGAGCGTCAGCTCTGCACCGGCACCGACCACGGCAGCGTGATCCACACGGTCTTGCCGCCCTCGTCCGTGGGGCAGACCGTGAGTCTGCCGCCGCACTCGGCGGCGAGCCAGCGGACGATGACCATGCCTCTGCCGTTGTCCTGCTGGACGGCGGCGGGCAGCCGCTTGGGGAAACGCGGGTGGCTGTCCGTGACGCCGATGCGCAGCCGCTCGTCGCGGTCGAGCCGGACGTCCACGGTGAAGGTGGGCGAGAGGCCGAGGGTGTGCTGCACCGCGTTGGTGGCCAGCTCGGAGACGATGAGCCGCACGGTGTCGGCCACGTCGGCGTCGGCCGGAAGGCCCCACTCGGTCAGGATGTCCCCGACGTACCTGCGGGCGGTGGAGACCGAGACAGGGTCGCTCGGCAGGGTGACTGATGCTTCCTGGTGGTCTGCCATGACGGCGCCGTCCCTTTCCCACCGGGACCGTACTTCCGACGCGTGGCGGAAGTACTCGAGGATCGTCCCGGAGCTGGTGCTTCGCGCCAGATTGCCACTCTCGCGAGGGCCGCGCCCGCCGATCCACCGAGATGTGCATATATCTGTCGCTCGAAGCGGTGAACTCTGCGACGGCAGACCGTATTTGGGCGCAACACTGGCAGTTCCTCTACCGTCCCCTACCGGTGGCGCCGACCCCCGGCCTCCGGAAGGACCCAGAAGGAGACAGCCATGCAGTACGGTCCCGCGGTGCGCCGTCGCAAGCTCGGCGCGGAATTGCGGGCGCTGCGCGCCGAGGCCGGGCTCACGAGCGGCGAGGCCGCCTCGCTCGTGGGCTGGCACCAGTCGAAGGTGAGCCGGATCGAGACGGGCCGCAGCGGCGTGAAGGCCACCGACGTACGACTCCTCCTGGAAGCGTACGGGGTGCAGGACCCGCATCTGCGGGAGCTGCTCGTCGCGCTCGCGGGCGGGGACGACGAGCACGGGCGCCACCACTGGTGGCACGCCTACCGGGGGCTCCTGCCGCCCGCGTACCGCGACTTCATCAGCCTGGAGTCGCAGGCCTGCCGGGTGCGCACCCTGGAGACCACGGTGGTCCCCGGCCTGTTGCAGACGCCCGAGTACGCCCGCGCGGTGACACGTGCCGCGCTCGGCGGGCGGCCCGAGGAACAGGTCGAGGCCCTCGTGCAGGTGCGCCTCGCCCGGCAGGACGTGTTGCGCAGCGAGCCGCCGCTGCGGCTGAGCGTGATCCTGGACGAGGCGGTGCTGCGGCGGCAGGTGGGCGGGCCGGAGGTGCTTTCCGGACAGTTGCGGCGGTTACTGGAGGCGGCACGGCTGCCTCAAGTGCGGCTTCAAGTGCTGCCGTTCGCCTCTGGTGAGCACATCGGCCTGATCGGCCCTTTCGTTATTCTCTCCTTTCCGAACATTTCTGATCTGGATGTAGTAGTTCTCGACCACTTGACGAGTAGCCTCTACCTCGAACGGAAAGAAGACCTTCAGGCGTACACCGACGCCTTCAACTCACTTCAGGGACAGGCGCTTTCCGTTCAGGATTCAATGGATTTCATCGCCGGGTTAGGTGACGGCGCGTAAGGAGGCACCATGACTGCACTGCCTCGGTACGTTCCCTCCAGCACGTCTCTCAGGGACGCGCGGTGGCGGCGCAGCAGCCGCAGCAACGGAATGAACAACTGTGTGGAGACGGCTCCGCTCGGCTCAGGTCCCGTGCGGGGCCTGCTCGCCGTGCGCGACTCGAAGAACGCGGCCGGCCCGGCCGTGCTCTTCTCCCCCACGGCCTGGGGAGCCTTCGTCGACGCCCTTCGATGAAGGCCCACGGCCCTTAGGTGAGGCCCGAGTGAGCGCGCCGGACCCTGGACCCAGGTCTCAGGTGCCAGATCTCAGGTGTCAGGGCGCGGTGCGGCTGATCACATCGACGACCTCGGCGAGCTGTGTGTCGCCCAGGTCCGCTCGTGCGGTCAGCCGCAACCGCGAGACGCCGTCGGGGACCGACGGCGGACGGAAGCACCCCACGGCGAGACCCGCGGC
Organism: Streptomyces sp. NPDC045778; assembly: GCF_056431945.1. Taxonomy (NCBI): domain Bacteria; kingdom Bacillati; phylum Actinomycetota; class Actinomycetes; order Kitasatosporales; family Streptomycetaceae; genus Streptomyces; species Streptomyces sp. NPDC045778. The sequence goes on along the minus strand of NZ_JBWKJZ010000014.1, from coordinate 194,929 downwards.
CCGGCAGTCGGCCGCCCAGCGCACCGCCGCATCGGGCGACGGGGCGCGCACCGAGACGACGGCGGCGTCCGGACGCACCGCCGAGAACCCCTCCCCCACCAGCAGTTCGTAGAGTCGGGTGGCCACCTCACGCGCGCGCGTGGCACGCTCCGGCTCGCGGCGGAGCACCCGCAGCGCGGCGAGGGCCGCCCCGGTGGCGGCGGGCGCGAGGCCGGTGTCGAAGATGAACGTACGGGCGGTGTTGACCAGGTGGTCGATGACGCGCGCCGGGCCGAGCACGGCGCCGCCCTGGCTGCCCAGGGACTTCGAGAGCGTGACGGTGGCCACCGTGTCGGGCGCGCCCGCGAGCCCGGCGGCGTACGGGGCGCCCCGGCCGCCCGCGCCGAGCACACCGAGTCCGTGGGCGTCGTCGACGACGAGGCCCGCGCCGGACTCCCGGCAGACGGCGGCCAGTTCGGCGAGGGGCGCGGCGTCGCCGTCCACCGAGAACACCGAGTCCGTCACGGCGATCGCGGGCCCGTCGTGGGTGCCGAGCGCCTTGCGCGCGGCCTCGGGGTCCGCGTGCGGCACCACCTGGGTGGTCCCGCGGGCCAGGCGGCAGCCGTCGATCAGGGAGGCGTGGTTGCCCGCGTCCGAGACGACGAGCGAGCCGTGCGGGGCCAGGGCGGTGACGGCCGCGAGGTTCGCCGCGTAGCCGGAGGACAGCACGAGGGCGGCCTCGAAGCCGCAGAACGCGGCAAGCTCCCGCTCCAGTTCCGCGTGCAGTTCGGTGGAGCCCGTGACCAGGCGCGAGCCGGTCGCGCCGCCGCCCCAGCGGTGGGCGGCGGCGGCCGCGCCCGCGGTGACCTCCGGGTGGCGGGTGAGGCCGAGGTAGTCGTTGCCCGCGAGGTCGAGCAGGGTGGTTTCGGCCGGGCGCGGACGCAGGCCGCGGACGAGCCCGGCGCGTTCACGCGCCCGCGCCTGCTCGTCGATCCAGTCGAACGGCGCGCTCGCCATGAGGCCTCCAGGTCGTCGTCCGCACGAGCGGTGCGAAGGGATGCGTTTGTAGACAGTGCACAGACCCTAGCCGCCGCGCCACCTGGCCATGGTGTGGCAATACCCACACCTGTCAGAGGTTCTGTTGTGTGGTTTCTCCATGGTCAGACCGGACCGGCGTACGCCAGGATCGGCGCCATGGATCTGCTCAACACGCTGGTGGACAAGGGGCTTCGGCGCGAGCTGCCGACCCGGGACGAGGCGCTCGCCGTGCTCGCGACCTCCGACGACGAACTGCTCGACGTGGTGGTGGCGGCCGGAAAGGTGCGGCGCCATTGGTTCGGTCGGCGGGTGAAACTGAACTACCTGGTGAATCTGAAGTCGGGCCTGTGCCCCGAGGACTGCTCGTACTGCTCGCAGCGGCTCGGTGCGGACACCGGCATCCTGAAGTACACCTGGCTGAAGCCGGACGAGGCGTCCGAGGCGGCGGCGGCCGGACTCGCGGGCGGCGCCAAGCGCGTCTGCCTGGTGGCGAGCGGCCGGGGGCCGACGGACCGGGATGTCGACCGGGTGTCGGACACCATCAAGGCGATCAAGGAGAAGAACGAGGGCGTCGAGGTGTGCGCCTGCCTCGGCCTGCTCTCCGACGGCCAGGCCGAGCGGCTGCGCGGCGCGGGCGCCGACGCGTACAACCACAACCTGAACACGTCGGAGTCGACGTACGGCGACATCACCAAGACGCACACCTACGCCGACCGCGTCGACACCGTGCGGAAGGCGCACGCGGCCGGTCTGTCCGCCTGCTCGGGGCTGATCTCGGGCATGGGCGAGTCGGACCAGGACCTGGTCGACGTCGTCTTCGCGCTGCGTGAACTCGACGCGGACTCGGTGCCGGTGAACTTCCTCATCCCCTTCGAGGGCACGCCGCTCGCCAAGGAGTGGAACCTCACGCCGCAGCGCTGCCTGCGCATCCTCGCGATGGTGCGGTTCGTCTGCCCCGACATCGAGGTCCGCATCGCGGGCGGGCGAGAGCTGCATCTGCGCACGCTCCAGCCGCTGGCCCTGCACCTCGCCAACTCGATCTTCCTCGGCGACTATCTGACCAGCGAGGGCCAGGCGGGCAAGGCCGACCTGGAGATGATCGCGGACGCCGGTTTCGAGGTGGAGACCACGGACCAGGTGACGCTGCCGGAGCACCGCCGCGGCGGAGGTTGTGGTTCCGGTTCTGCGTCCGGGGGCGATGAGGGCGCGGGCTGCGGCTCCGTCTGCGGCTCCGCCGAAGCGCCCGTGGCCGCCGCGCAGGCCGAGCCCGGCGGCGCGCGCACCGACCTGGTGGCGGTGCGCCGCCGGGGCGCGGGGACGGACGTGGCGCCCAATGCCTGACCTGCGGGAGATCCTGGACCTCGACCGCGCGCACGTCTGGCACCCCTACGGTCCGATGCCCGGCCGGCAGGAGCCGCTGGTCGTCGAGGAGGCGAGCGGGGTCCGGCTGCGGATCGCGGGCGTCGGCGACGTGGTCGACGGGATGTCGTCGTGGTGGTCGGCGATCCACGGCTACAACCACCCGGTCCTGAACGAGGCCGCGCGCGACCAGCTCGGCCGCATGAGCCACGTCATGTTCGGCGGTCTCACCCACGAGCCCGCCGTGCGCCTGGCCAAGCGGCTCGTCGACCTCACGCCCGAGGGCCTGGAGCACGTCTTCCTCTCCGACTCCGGCTCGGTGTCGGTGGAGGTCGCCGTGAAGATGTGCCTCCAGTACTGGCGCTCCGTCGGCAGGCCCGAGAAGCAGCGGATGCTCACCTGGCGCGGCGGCTACCACGGCGACACCTGGCAGCCGATGGCCGTGTGCGACCCGCAGGGCGGCATGCACTCCCTGTGGCAGGGCGTCCTGCCCCAGCAGGTGTTCGCCGACCAGCCGCCCGCGGGCTTCGACGCGTACGACGACGCGTACGCGGCCCACCTCCACGACATCGTCGGGCGGCACGCCCACGAACTGGCCGGCGTGATCGTCGAGCCGGTCGTGCAGGGCGCCGGCGGCATGCGTTTCCACTCCCCGCGCTATCTGCGGGCGCTGCGCGAGGCCTGCGACGCGCACGACGTCCTGCTCGTGTTCGACGAGATCGCCACGGGGTTCGGCCGCACCGGCGCGCTGTTCGCGGCCGACCACGCGGCCGTCACGCCGGATGTGATGTGCCTGGGCAAGTCGCTGACGGGCGGCTATCTGACGATGGCGGCGACGCTGTGCACGCCGCGCGTCGCCGACGGCATCGCCCGCGGCGAGGTCCCCGTGCTCGCGCACGGCCCCACCTTCATGGGCAACCCGCTCGCCGCCGCGGTGGCGGGCGCCTCCATCGACCTGCTGCTCGGCCAGGACTGGCAGACCGAGGTCAAGCGGATCGAGACGGGCCTGCGGGCCGCGCTCGCCCCGGCCGCGGAGCTGGGTCACGTCCGTGACGTACGGGTGCTCGGCGCGCTCGGCGTCGTGCAGCTCGACCACCAGGTCGACATGGAGGCGGCGACGCGGGCCTCCGTAGCGGCGGGAGTGTGGCTGCGGCCCTTCCGCGACCTCATCTACACGATGCCGCCCTTCATCACCGGGGACGACGACGTGGCGCGCATCGGGCGCGCCGTGTGCGCGGCGGCGCGCGCGAGCGGGGAGGCACGGGCGTGAGCGTGATCGTGGTGTCCGGCACGGGCACGGAGATCGGCAAGACGGTGACGACGGCGGCCGTGGCCGCGCTCGCGCTCGCCGCCGGGCGCAGCGTGGCCGTCCTCAAGCCGGCGCAGACCGGCGTCGGCCCCGGTGAGCCGGGCGACGTCGCCGAGGTGCAGCGGCTCGCGGGCGACCGGGTGACGGGCGCCGAACTGGCCCGCTTCCCCGAGCCGCTCGCTCCGGCGACGGCAGCCCGGCGCGCCGGCCTCGCGCCCGTCACGCCCAGCGACGTCGTGGAGGCCGCGCGGAAGCTGGCGGCCTCGCACGACCTCGTCCTCGTCGAGGGCGCGGGCGGGCTGCTCGTGCACCTCGACGAGAGCGGCGGCTGCCTCGCGGACGCGGCACGCGAGCTGGCGGCTCCGGTGCTCGTCGTCACGGCGCCGGGGCTCGGCACCCTGAACGTGACCCAGCTGACGGGCGAGGCCCTGCGGGCGCGCGGGATCGAAAGCCTCGGCGTGGTCATCGGCAGCTGGCCCGCCGAGCCCGACCTCGCGGCGCGCTGCAACGTCGGGGAGCTGGCCCGGGTGGCCGGGGCGCCGCTGCTCGGGGCGGTGCCCGAGGGGGCGGGGAGCCTGAGCGGGCAGGAGTTCCGGGAGGCGGCCCCGGCGTGGCTGGGGCCGGGGCTGGGGGGCGCGTGGGGCGGGCTCTCCTTCCCGTAGCCCGCATCTCCACGGGCGGGGCGCGGGCCCGTCCGGCGTCGGCGGGGGCACGCCCGTCCGGCACCGGGGCGCGGGCCCGCCCAGCGCCGGGGGGCGCGCCCGTCCGGCGCCTCGCGGACGGGTCCGCGGGCTGGTTGCGGCGCGGCCGGAGGGGGGAAGAACCAGCCATCCCCCTCCCTGAGGAGGCCTCCGTGCCGACTGCCAAGCCTTCCCCCCGCGCCCCCGTCCACCACCCTCTCTTCGCCCGCTGCTACGCCCGCCTCAGCGTGGCGGCGGAGCCGGTGATCGCCCCGTACCGCGCGGAGCTGCTCAAGGGGGTCTCCGGCCGCGTCATCGAGGTGGGCGCGGGCAACGGGCTCAACTTCCCGCACTACCCCGCCGCCGTCTCCGAGGTCGTCGCGATCGAACCGGAGCGTCTGCTGCGCCAGTTGGCCGTCTCGGCGGCGCTGCGCGCGGACGTGCCGGTCGACGTGGTGCCGGGCGCGGCGGAGGCCCTGCCGGTCAAGAGCGAGGCCTTCGACGTGGCCGTCGCCTCGCTGGTGCTGTGCAGCGTGCGGGACGTGCCGCGCGCGCTCGCGGAGCTGCGGCGGGTGCTGCGGCCGGGCGGCGAGCTGCGGTTCTTCGAGCACGGCCGGGCGCCGGGCGCGGCCTTCGCCACGGCCCAGCGCGCCCTGGACCGCACGGTGTGGCCGCTGCTGTTCGGCGGCTGCCACACCGCGCGGGACCCGGTGGACGCGCTGCGCGCGGCCGGGTTCGAGCTGGGGCCCTACCGCCGGGTCCTGGTGCCCGCGAAGCGGCCGCGGCTGCCCACGGCGTACTGCGCGCTCGGGACCGCCTGGCGGCCCGCGGAGGACGGGGCCTGAGCGGTCACAGGAGCTGGACCAGATTCACCGCGTTGCCGTCCGGATCCTTGATGTGGGCGACGCGCTGGCCCCACGGCATGTCGTTCGGCGGCCCGAGCACATGGCCGCCGAGGTCCTCCACGGGCCCGAGGAGGGCGTCCACGTCGTCGACCGTGACGCTGAGCAGCGAGCGCTGCGGCGCGTCCAGCGGGGCCTTCTCGTCGGCGACGATGCCCAGCTCCGACTCCCGTACGCGCAAGGCCACGAAGAACACCGGGCCTTCCTCGGGTACGCGGGTGGTCTGTTCGGCGCCGAGGAGCTGGGCGTAGAAGGACTGGAGCCGGATCACGTCCGGGGTGATGAGCATCGGCTGGATGGTGGCGGGCATGCCTGGCCTCCGGGGTGCGTGGACGGAACGGGTGCGCGAGCGTGCGGGACGAGTGCGCGAAGGTGCGGAACAGGTGCGCGAAGGTGCGGGACGGATGCGCCGAGGTGCGGAAAGGGCGCGTGCGGGTGAGGAAGGGCGTGTGGGGGTGACCGGCGCGGGGCGCGAAACTCATCGGTGCTCGGCGGGGCGCGCGCCCGTGCCTATGCTCGCCGCATGATCAACGGAGCCCACCTCATCCTGTACAGCCGCGACGCGGAGGCGGACCGGGCCTTCTTCCGCGACGTGCTCGGCTACCGGCACGTCGACGCGGGCGGCGGCTGGCTCCTCTTCGCGCTGCCGCCCGCCGAGCTGGCCGTGCATCCCACGGCGGGCCCGGAGGCGCACGAGTTCCTCTTCCTGTGCGAGGACGTGACGGCCACCGTGGCGGAGCTGACCGCGCGGGGCGTGGAGTTCACGGAGCCCGTCACCGACGCGGGGTGGGGGCTCCTGACCCGCTTCCGGCTGCCCGGTGGCAGCGAGGTCGGCCTGTACGAGCCGCGGCACGAACGCGCCACCGGCGCCAGGTAGCCGAAGGCCGGGCCACGGCACGGCAGACCGTCACCGGTCACTGGTCACCGGTCACCGGTCACCGGTCACCAGTCACCTGTCACCTGTCACCTGTCACCGACTCCACTGGCGCAGCTCGTGCGCTATCTCCCGTACGCCCGCCGCGTCCTCCTTCACCAGGCGGGCGAGGTCGCGTACCTGCTCGGGCGAGGTCACGACCTTCACGCCGCTCGCGACGAGGTAGGCGTACGCGACGGACACCGCGAAGAGGGCGTTCGAGCGCTCCAGGGCGGGGATGTGCAGCAGGACCTGGAGCAGGGCGGCGGCGCGGTCGTGCGGTCCCTCGTAGACGGGGACGTCGAAGATCTCGGCCCGGTGCCGGGCCACGGCGGCCGTCAAGGCGCCCCAGTCGGTGACTTGGGGGTCCCCCGGGGTCTTCTGTTCGGCGATCATCAGGAGCCAGGCGAGGTCGATGCGGAGGTTCAAGAGTCAGCGACGACCTTCGCGGTCCGTGCCGAACTCCTCGGCGAACACCGCCTCGTACTGCTTCATGAAGTCGGCCGCGGCCTCCACGAACGTATGGCCCAGTTCGCCGACGTCCTGTTTGACCAGCTCCTCGATGTACCGGTTCACACTCATGCCGCGGGCCAGGGCGCGCTCGCGCGCGGCCCGGGCGGTGTGCTCGTCCACCCGCACGTTCAGCTGCGTCTTCGCCATGCCCTCAAGCTAGCGGCGCCGCGCTAGCACCGACAAGGGTGCCGAGGGCGGCGGCGACGGCGCCAGGACCGTGCCCCTTACATACGTCCGGGTGCCCGACCTGCGAGGGATACCGGCCCCCGCGCGCCGCCCCTACCCTCTGAACCCTCTTCACTCCTGCTCTCCACGGAGGCGGCCTTGTCCCCACCTGCTTCGACGCCGCACACGGAACGCGCGGAGCCCTCGGGCATCGCCGCCCGGGCCCGCGGCCTGACCAAGGCGTACGGCTCGGGCGAGACCGCGGTGCTCGCCCTGGACGCGGTGGACGTCGACATCGCGCGAGGCCGGTTCACGGCCGTGATGGGTCCTTCCGGCTCCGGCAAGTCCACGCTGATGCACACCCTCGCGGGGCTCGACTCGGTCTCGGCGGGCCAGGTGTGGCTCGGCGACACCGAGATCACCGGGCTCAAGGAGCGCGAGCTGACGCGGCTCAGGCGCGACCGCGTGGGCTTCATGTTCCAGTCGTTCAACCTGATACCGACGCTTAACGCCCGCGAGAACATCACGCTGCCCATGGACATCGCAGGCAAGCGCCCCGACCCCGAGTGGCTGGAGCACGTCATCGACACCCTCGGCCTGCGCGACCGGCTCCGGCACCGGCCCGCGCAGCTGTCCGGCGGGCAGCAGCAGCGCGTCGCCTGCGCGCGGGCCCTGGCGTCACGGCCTGAGCTGATCTTCGCCGACGAGCCGACCGGCAACCTCGACTCGCGGGCCGGGCTCGAAGTCCTCGGCTTCCTGCGGGACGCCGTGGACGCGCTCGGCCAGACGGTGGTGATGGTCACGCACGACCCGGGCGCGGCCGCCCACTCCGACCTGGTGCTCTTCCTCGCCGACGGCCGGATCGTGGACGACATGGACCGGCCGACGGCGGAGGCGGTCCTGGAGCGCCTGAAGCGGTTCGACGTGCTGCACGCAGTGCCTCATGACGGGTCGCACGGCGCGTCGCGTGACGGCGACGGCCCGGCGCAGAGCGCCCCCGACGAGGGCTGAGGCGGACCGCTGTGCTGAAGTCCACCCTGCGGAGCTTCCTCGCGCACAAGGGCAGACTGTTCCTCTCCGCGCTCGCCGTGGTCCTCTCGGTGGCGTTCGTCGCGGGCAGCCTCATCTTCTCGGACACCGTCAACCGCACCTTCGACCGGCTCTTCGCGTCCACGTCGGCCGACGTCGCGATCTCCCCGAAGGAGGACAGCGACGAGCGCGTGCCCACCGGGCACACCCCTACGCTGCCCGCCTCCGTGGCGAAGCGGGTCGCGAAGGTCGAGGGGGTCGCGGCCACGCACGTCGACGCGTCCGTGGAGAACGTCACCGTCGTCGACCGCGACAACGACCCGGTGGGCCCGACGACCGGCGCCCCCACCATCGCCGTCAACTGGTACGAGACCGGGCGCAGCCCGGTACGGCTCACCTCGGGCCACGTCCCGCGCGGCCCGGACCAGGCCCTGATCGACGCGGACACGGCCGACAAGAAGGACGTGGAGATCGGCGATCCGCTCACCGTGATCGCCCCGCCCGGCTCCTTCGACGTGAAGATCGTCGGCATCGTCACGTTCCGCACCACCAACCCCGGCACCGCCCTGCTCTTCGTGGACACCCCGACCGCGCAGGCCAAGCTGCTCGACGACGAGGACGCGGCGACGAGCATCTCCGTGGACGCGGCGCCCGGGGTGAGCGACGCGGAGCTGAAGCGGCGCGTCGCCGCCGCACTCGGCTCGGCGTACGAGCTGAAGACGGCGGCCGAGCAGGCCGAGTCCGCCGCCTCCGAACTCGGCGGGTTCCTGGACGTCATCAAGTACGTGATGCTCGGCTTCGCCGGGGTCGCCGTCCTCGTCGGCGTGTTCCTGATCGTCAACACCTTCTCCATGCTCATCGCGCAGCGCACCCGCGAGCTGGGGCTGCTGCGCGCGCTCGGCGCCGACCGCAGGCAGGTGCGCCGCTCGGTGCTCTTCGAGGCCGTGCTGCTCGGCGTGGTCGGCTCCACCCTGGGGCTCGGCGCCGGGATCGGGCTCGCGGCCGGACTCATCGAGCTGATGGGGTTGTTCGGCATGAACCTGAAGTCGACGGAGATGGTGATCGGCTGGCAGACGCCCCTCGCCTCGTACGTCGTGGGCGTCGGGGTCACGTTCGTCGCGGCGTATCTGCCCGCGCGCCGGGCCGCCGGGGTCTCGCCGATGGCCGCGCTCGCGGACGCCGAGATCGCCGGCGTGGGGCGGCCGCTGAAGCTGCGGGCCCTCGTGGGGACCGTGATCGCGGTGGCGGGGGCGGCGGCCCTTGTGGGCTGCGCGGTCGCGGGCGACACCTCGACGTCGGCCTCCCTGCTGGGGCTCGGCGTCGCCCTCACCCTCGTCGCCATGGTCGTGGCGGGCCCGCTGCTCGTCCGCCCGGTCATCCGGGTGCTCGGTGGCGCCTTCCCCGCGGTCTTCGGGTCCGTGGGCCGCATGAGCCAGCGCAACGCGCTGCGCAACCCGCGCCGCACGGGCGCGACCGCGGCCGCCCTGATGGTGGGCCTCGCCCTGGTGGGCGGCCTGTCCGTGGCGAGCGCCTCGATGACGAAGTCGTTCGACGAGCAGATCGACAAAACGCTGGGGGCGGACTTCGTCGTCAACGGCACGGGCAACCCCTTCGCCCCGTTCCCCGCGGAGGTCACCGAGAAGGTGCGGGAGACGAAGGGCGCGGGGCTCACCGTCCGCAGCCGCTTCGCGACCTTGCGGCTGCGCATGCCCGACGGCGGGACCGTGAAGTCCACCGCCGCGGGGTACGGCGAGCGGGTCGACGAGGTCCTCAACCTGTCGTACGCGCGCGGCAGTACGGCCCGAGCGCTGGCCCCCGGGCACCTGGCGATGGACAAGGACTACGCCGATGACCACGGCGTGCGCGTCGGTTCGGTGCTGCGCGTGACGTTCCCCGGCGAGCGCGAGGCCGAGCTGACGGTCGGCGCGCTCACCGACCTGGACCTCGCGGAGGGCCCCGGCCTGGAGGGCGGGATCTTCATGGGGCTCGCCACGCTGGAGAAGTACGTCCCCGGCGGGCAGGACTCCACGCTCTACGTCAACGCCGCCGAGGGCACGGACACCGGCACGCTGCGCGACCGCCTTGACGCCGCGCTCGATCCGTATCCGCAGCTGAGCGTGCGCGACCAGGCCGACTACAAGGAGCTGATCCGCGAGCAGATCGCCGTGCTGCTCTACCTCGTGTACGCGCTGCTCGGCCTCGCGATCGTCATCGCGGTGCTCGGCGTGGTCAACACCCTCGCCCTGTCGGTCGTGGAGCGCACCCGGGAGATCGGGCTGCTGCGCGCGATCGGGCTCGCGCGACGGCAGCTGCGGCGGATGATCCGCCTGGAGTCCGTGGTGATCGCGGTGTTCGGCGCGGTGCTGGGGCTCGCGCTCGGCCTGGTGTGGGGCGTGTCGATGCAGCAGGTCCTGGCGCTCCAGGGGCTGAAGGCGTTCGCGGTGCCGTGGTCGACGATCGTCGCCGTGGTGGTCGGTTCGGTGGTCGTGGGCATCGTGGCGGCGCTGCTCCCGGCGCTGCGGGCCTCGCGCATGAACGTACTGGAGGCGATCGCGCACGAGTGAGGGGCCCTGCGCCCGGCACCGCCGACGGGGGGCGTACCGGCGCTTCGCCGCGGGGCGCCCCGCGCGTGCCCGGCTCGCGGGCTGGCGTACCGGTGTCCGGATTCTGGAATTCCGGGCGGCGGGGCCGTGCCCGGTGATGGGATGCGGCCATGGATGACCTACACATTCGGCCCGCCGGACCCGACGCCCTGGACGCCGTCCTCGCCTTCTGGAAGGTGGCCGCGGAGGGCACGAGCATCAGCGACGACCGCTCGGGGGTGGAGCGGCTTGTGGCCCGCGACCCCGACGCGCTGCTCCTGGCCGAGCACGGCGGCGAGCTTGTGGGCACGGTGATCGCGGGCTTCGACGGCTGGCGGTGCCATCTGTACCGGCTCGCCGTCCACCCCGACCTGCGGCGGCGCGGCATCGGCTCGGCGCTCCTCGCGGCGGCGGAGCAGCGGTTCGCGGCCCTCGGCGGGCGCCGCGCGGACGCCATGGTGCTCAACCGGAACGAACGCGCCCACCACGCCTGGCACGCGGCCGGGTACACGCCGGAGCCGCAGTGGAGCCGCTGGGTGAAGCACCTGGACGCATGACTCCCCGCCACCGTTCGCTACGAAACGTAACGTTCCTGGTAGCGCTTTGCTGATCCTTTAACATGGGGGGAGTCCTACCACCCCGACGAAAGGTGTGAGCGTCCGCCCATGGGCGAGCCTCCTAGTACCCGACATCGCGCATTCACCACGCCCCTGGCCGATCATGGGACGGAGGTGACCCGATGACCGAAGTGCTCCTGCTTCTCGTGGCGGTGCTGCTCTCGCTCGCGTGCGGCGTCTTCGTCGCGGCGGAGTTCTCGCTCACGACCGTCGAGCGCAGCGAACTGGAGAGCGCGGCGGAGCGCGGCGAACGCGGCGCCGAGAGCGCCCTCAAGGCGGTCAAGAACCTCACGTTCCAGCTCTCCGGCGCGCAGCTCGGCATCACCGTGACCGGCCTCGTGGTCGGCATGCTCGCCAAGCCCGCGATCGGCGACCTCATCGAGGGCCCGCTCGGCGCCGCCGGGGTTCCCGACGCGGCCGCCTCCACCGTCGCCCTCGTCCTGGGCACGGTGCTCTCCACCGTCTTCCTGATGGTCGTCGGCGAGCTGGTGCCCAAGAACTGGGCGATCTCCTCGCCGCTGCCCATCGCCAAGCGCGTCGCGACGCCGCAGCGGATCTTCAGCGCGGCCTTCCGGCCCTTCATCACGCACCTGAACGACACGGCGAACCGTGCCGTGCGCCGCATGGGCATGGAGCCCGCCGAGGAGCTGGCCTCCGCGCGCGGCCCCAAGGAGCTGGCGGCCCTCGCCCGGCACTCCGCGAAGGAGGGCGCCCTGGAGGCCGAGGCCGCCGAGCGGTTCATGCGCACGCTGAACCTCGCCGACCTGACCGCGGAGAACGTGATGACGCCGCGCGTGCAGGTCGTGGCCCTGGAGGCCCAGGCCACCTGCCAGGACGTCGCGAACGCGACCCGCGCGACCGGCCTGTCCCGCTTCCCCGTCTACCAGGGCTCCCTCGACGCGGTCGTCGGCGTCGTCCACATCAAGGACGTCATCGCGCTGCCCGCCGAACGCAGGACCCGCCTGCCCGTGCGCGAGCTGATGCGCGAGCCGCTGCTCGTCCCGGAGTCCCTGACCGTCGACCGGCTGCTCGACCGCCTCTCGGGCAAACGCACCATGGCCGTCGTCATCGACGAGTACGGCGGCACCGCGGGCGTCGCCACGCTGGAGGACATCGTCGAGGAAGTCGTCGGCGAGGTGCACGACGAGCACGACCCGCACGAGACGCCCGACCTGGCCGCCGTCGGCACCGACGAGGACGGCCGCGAGCTGTACTCGGCGGACGGCGCGGCCCGCACCGACGAGCTGGCCCGCGTGGGCCTGCGCGTACCGGAAGGACCGTACGAGACGCTGGCCGGAGTCGTGGCGACCCGGCTCGGCCGCATCCCCGCCGTCGGCGACCGCGTCGACGTGGGCGGCTGGCGCCTGGAGGTCGTCGACGCCGGCGGCCGCCGTGCCGCGCGCGTGCTGCTGCACGCCCCGGCGGCGGCCGACGACGATGAAGAGGGTACCGACGGCGCTGACGGGGACCGCACGGGCGGCGGGCGCGCCGAGCGCGCGGGCCGCCACGGGTCCCGCTCCCGGGCCCGGGAGCGCCACGCGAAGACCCAGGACCGGAACGCGAAGGGGAAGGACGAGCGATGACCGCCATCCAGCTGCTGATCGGCCTGGCGACGCTCGTCGTCAACGCCTTCTTCGTAGGCGCGGAGTTCGCGCTGATCTCGGTGCGCCGCAGCCAGATCGAACCGCACGCCGAGGACGGTGACCGGCGCGCCAAGAGCGTGCTGTGGGGCTTGCAGCACGTGTCCGTGCTGATGGCCGCGGCGCAGCTCGGCATCACGCTGTGCACCCTGGTGCTCGGTGTCGTCGCCGAACCCGCGATCGCGCACCTGCTGGAGCCGCTGTTCGACGCGGTGGGCGTGCCGCACGGCCTGATCCACCCCATCTCGTTCGTCATCGCGCTGGCCGTGGCGACGTATCTGCACATGCTGCTCGGCGAGATGATCCCCAAGAACGTCGCGCTCGCCGAGCCGGTGCGCAGCGCCCTGCTGCTCGGTCCGCCCCTGGTGGCGCTGGCCCGCGCGCTGCGCCCGGTGGTCTTCACCGTCAACGCGTTCGCCAACGGGATCCTGAAGCTCCTTCGGGTCGAGACCAAGGACGAGGTCGCGGCGACCTTCTCGGACGCCGAACTGGCCCGCATGGTGCGGGACTCAAGCGATGCCGGCCTGATCGACGACCGCGCCCAGGAGCGGCTGCACGACGCGCTCGAACTCGGCCGCAGGCCGGTGCGCGACGTGGTGCTCCCGCTGGAGCGCGTGGTCTACGCGCGCGTGGGCGTCACCCCGGAGAAGCTGGAGCGCCTGTCGGCGGACAGCGGCTTCTCGCGCTTCCCCGTCGTCGACGAGGGGCGCCGGATCGTCGGCTATCTGCACGTGAAGGACGCCCTGGAGGTCGGGCCGCGCGACCTGCCCTTCCGGGTGGCGGACATGCGGCCGATCGCGCGCGTACGCGAGACCACGCCGCTGGACGGCGTCCTCACGGCCATGCGCGGCAGCCGCACGCACGTGGCGGCCGTGCTCGGGGCGGACGGCCGCCTGGCCGGCATGGTCACGATGGAGGACGTGCTGCGGGAGCTGTTCGGGCAGCCCGTCTAGCCCGGTGTGCGCCGCAAAGGGCGCGCTTCCGTCAGTGGACGGGGGCGCGCCCTTTGCCGTCCGGGGTCTCCGTGAAGCCGGGTCCCGGTGGGCCGACCTTCGCCGAGCCGAGCGCCGTGAGGACGGCGAGCAGCGCCGCCATGCCCGCGGTGCCGAGGGCTGCCGCCCAGGCCACGTCGAGGAGGTTCGTCGCCCCGGCGACGAGGACCGCGGCCAGTGCCTGCGCGAAGGTGCGCACCGCGCGCTCCGCGGTGGCTTTCCAGAAGGCAGCGCTCCACATGGCGGCCCCCTCTCCAGGAGCGAGGCCTCACGGTTGAGCCCTCAACTGCCTTTATGGTCGCGCCCCTTGGCACGGCTTGTCGACGCGTCGGCGGGCCCGGGCATGAGCGCTTCCTGGAGCCGGGCGAGGAAGGCGAGGGCGGCGGGGCCCTGCGGGCCGTCCGCGCGGCGGGCGAGGGCGATCCGGCCGCGCGGCACCGGCTCGGCGAACGGCAGCGCCCGCAGGCCCAGCTCCGCGGCCTCCGTCTCCGACGAGGGGAAGACCGCCACGCCCAGGCCGCGCGCCGCGAGCTGGGTGACCAGGTCGGGCGCGGCCGCCTCGAAGGCGACGCGGGGCGTGAACCCGGCCTGGGCGCAGACCCGCTCCAGAACCGCCCGCAGGCCGGTACCGCGCGGCAGACTGATGAGGGGCCGGCCGGCGAGCGCGGTCAGGGGGATGCCCCCTGCCGGGCCCGGCCCGGCCTCCGCGCGGCCCGCGCGGCCCGCGCACTGCTCCGCGTACGCGATGAGCGGATCGCCCTCGGCCACGACGGCCACGAGGGGCTGGTCCACCACGATGTCCCAGAGGACGCCGGGGGGCGGGGCCTCGGTGGTCGGGCCGACCAGGGCGACGTCGAGTTCGCCCGCGCGCAGCGCGGCCAGCATGCGCTCCGACGTGTCCTCGGTCAGGGCGATCTCGACGTGCGGATGGTCGTCGTGGAAGTCGGCGAGCAGCTCCGCCACGCCGAACACGCTCGTGGCGGACCCCGAGACCACCCCGACCGTGACGCGGCCGCGCAGCAGCCCGGTGAACTCGTCGGCTGTCTGCCGCATCCCCTCCACGGCGGCGAGCGCGGCACGGGCGTACGGCAGCACCGCCGCGCCCGCCTCCGTCACGGTGACCGTCCGGCCCGAGCGGTCCAGGAGCCGCTGCCCCAGCTCCCGCTCCAACTGGCGGACCTGGGCGCTCACCCCGGGCTGCGCCACGTGCAAGCGGGCCGCGGCACGGGTGAAGTTGGCCTCTTCCACGACGGTGAGGAAGTACCGGAGCTGGCGAAGTTCCATAACGGGGAATGCTAGTCACCAGACGTACTGGCTCTTGGACTTCTCGAACCGCCCCTTGGATCTTGGAACCATGGCGAACACACGGAGCACCGGCCCTGGAACCGCGTCGGAAGCGCTCATCCGGTCCGCCGCCGCGGCCGAGCGCCGTGAGCTGGCCGGCCTCCTGGAGAGCCTGACGCCCGAGCAGTGGGACGCCCCGTCGCTGTGCACGGGCTGGCGGGTGCGGGAGGTCGCGGCCCACATGTCGCTCGGCTTCCGCTACCCGCTCCCCCGCGTCCTGTGGCAGCTCGTCAGGGCGGGCGGCAGCCTGCACCGCATGACGGACCGGTGCGCCCGCGCGGACGCGGCGGCGTACGGGACGGACCGGCTCGCCGGGTTCCTGCGCGAGCACGCGCACCATCGGTGGACCCCGCCCGTCGGCGGCTTCGCCGCCGCGCTCGGCCACGACGTGGTGCACGGCATGGACATCACGGTGGCCCTCGGCCTCGACCGGCGCGTACCCAAGGACCGGGTGCGGATCCTCCTGGACCACGTCACCGTCAAGGGCGCCAAGTTCTTCGGCGCCGATCTCACCGGCGTCCAGCTGTGCCCCGACGACCTCGACCGCACGTACGGCTCCGGGGCGCCGCTGCGGGGATCCGGCCAGGACCTGCTGCTCGCCGCGTTCGGCCGCGCCGTGCCGCGGGGGCGCCTGCGCGGGGAGCCGAGCGGCCGCTTCACAGCGGCCTGAGCCGGAGGCTCCACGGGGCCCGCGCCCGGCCCCGGTGCCGTCGGCGGCCCGGGCCAGGGCCGGGCCCGCGGGTTACCATCGACCCCGCCATGCAGATCAACGCCAACTACACCAGCCTCGTCGCGGTCGGCGACTCCTTCACCGAGGGCATGTCCGACCTGCTGCCCGACGGCGGCTACCGCGGCTGGGCGGACGTCCTGGCCGAGCGCGTCGCCACCCACACCCCCGGCTTCCGGTACGCCAACCTCGCCGTGCGCGGCAAGCTCATCGGGCAGATCGTCGACGAGCAGGCCGGTGTGGCGGCCGCGCTGGGCGCCGATGTGATCACGCTCGTGGGCGGCCTGAACGACACCCTGCGCCCCAAGTGCGACATGGGCCGCGTACGCGGCCTGCTGGAACAGGCCGTGGAGACCCTCGCCCCGGCCTGCAAGCAGCTCGTCCTGATGCGCAGCCCGGGCCGCCAGGGCCCGGTCCTCGAACGGTTCAGGCCGCGCATGGAGCAGCTCTTCGCCCACGTCGACGACCTCGCGGCCCGTCACGGCGCCGTCGTCGTCGACCTGTACGGCTCGGCGGCGCTCGGCGACCAGCGCATGTGGGACGTGGACCGCCTGCACCTGACGGCGGAGGGGCACCGCAGGGTCGCCGAGGCCGTCTGGCAGACGCTCGGCTACGCGCCGCAGGAGGACTGGCGGACGCCGCTGCCCGTCGCCGTGCCGCCGTCCTGGTCCGCGCGGCGCGTCGCCGACGCCCGCTTCGCCCGGCGGCATCTGGCTCCGTGGATCGGCCGCCGGCTGACGGGCCGCTCATCGGGCGACGGCAGGACGGGCGCCCACGTGGACCCCACGACGGGCCGCGCCTTCTGGGTCACACCGGCCGACGCCACGGCGCCGGGGCCGGTCCAGGGCTGGCGCCGCGTGGCGGCGGACCCGGCCTGAACCCTGGCCGGACTTTCGGCGCAGCCGGGTACCACCGCCACCCCCTTGCGCGGAATGCCGCCGCGCCCGCGGGAGTTGGCCGGAGCAGAAGTGGATCAAGACTGCTCCCCCTCCCTGACAAGGACCGCGCCATGACCACCCCGCCTCCCGCCCCCCGCCCCGGTGCCGCGCCCGGCCCGGACTCCCTGCACGGCCGCACCGTCGTCCTCATCGGCGGCGGCTCCGGCATCGGCCTGCGCGTCGCCCACCGGGCGGTCGCGGCCGGGGCCCGGGTGGTGCTCGGCGGGCGGTCGGCGGACCGTCTCGCCGCCGCGGCCGGTGAGCTGGGGGACGCGGCGACCTGGCGCACGGTGGACGTCACCGACCGCGCCTCCCTCGCCGCGTTCTTCGCGCCCGTGGAGCGCGTCGACCACCTCCTCACCACCGCGGGCACCTACCAGGTCGGCCCCATGCTGGAGCTGAGCGACGAGGAGGCCGAGAGCCCCTTCGTCACCAAGTTCTGGGGCCAGTACCACGCGGTGCGGCTCGCCGTGCCCAAGCTCACGCCCGACGGGTCCGTGGTCCTGATGTCCGGCGCCGCGGGCGCCCGCCCACCCGGCCCCGCCCCCGCCTACGCCGCCTGCAACGCCGCCCTCGAAGGGCTCGCCCGCGGCCTTGCCGTCGAGCTGGCCCCTGTCCGCGTCAACGTCGTCTCCCCTGGCACCATTGACGGCAACCTGTGGCAGGGCCGCCCGGAGGCGGCCCGCGAGCAGGCCTTCGCCCAGTACCGCAGGGACACCCTCCTGCACCGCCTCGGCAGCGAGGACGAGATCGCCCACGCGGTGCTCTATCTCTTCGGCAACGGCTTCACCACCGGCTCCACCTTGTATCCGGACGGGGGCTACACGCTGAGGTGACCGCAGCGCGAGAGGGGGCGAGGCGCGTCCGCTCTCCCCTCGCCCCCTCCTCTCGTACGTTCCGACGAACCCGGCCATGGCGCTGGCCTGCAGAAACCGCCAGTAGAATGGCCGACTGTGACTGCTGCGCCTGCTAAGCCCCGTATCCCGAACGTCCTCGCCGGGCGTTACGCCTCCGCCGAGCTCGCCACGCTCTGGTCGCCCGAGCAGAAGGTCGAGCTGGAGCGCCGGCTCTGGCTCGCCGTGCTGCGCGCGCAGAAGGACCTCGGCATCGAGGTGCCGGACACGGCGCTCGCCGACTACGAGCGGGTACTCGACCAGGTCGACCTGGCCTCCATCGCCGAGCGCGAGAAGGTCACGCGCCACGACGTGAAGGCCCGCATCGAGGAGTTCAACGCCCTCGCCGGGCACGAGCACGTCCACAAGGGCATGACCTCCCGCGACCTGACGGAGAACGTGGAGCAGCTGCAGATCCGGCTCTCCCTCGAACTGGTGCGCAACCGCACGGTGGCGGTGCTCGCGCGGCTCGGCCGGCTCTCCGGCGAGTACGCGGAGCTGGTCATGGCGGGCCGCTCGCACAACGTGGCCGCGCAGGCGACCACCCTCGGCAAGCGCTTCGCGACCGCCGCCGACGAGCTGCTCGTCGCCTATCGCCGCCTCGACGACCTCATCGGCCGCTATCCGCTGCGTGGCATCAAGGGCCCCGTCGGCACCGCGCAGGACATGCTGGACCTGCTCGGCGGCGACGCGGACAAGCTCGCCGACCTGGAGCGCCGCATCGCGACGCACCTGGGCTTCGACCGCGCCTTCACCTCCGTGGGCCAGGTCTACCCGCGCTCCCTCGACTACGACGTCGTCAGCGCGCTCGTACAGCTGGCCGCCGCGCCGTCGTCCCTGGCGAAGACGATCCGCCTGATGGCCGGGCACGAGCTGGTCACCGAGGGCTTCAAGCCGGGCCAGGTCGGGTCGTCCGCCATGCCGCACAAGATGAACACCCGCTCCTGCGAGCGCGTCAACGGCCTGACGGTCATCCTGCGCGGCTACGCCTCCATGACCGCCGAACTGGCCGGCGACCAGTGGAACGAGGGCGACGTGTCCTGCTCCGTGGTCCGCCGCGTGGCCCTGCCCGACGCCTTCTTCGCGCTCGACGGGCTGCTCGAGACGTTCCTGACGGTGCTCGACGAGTTCGGCGCGTTCCCCGCCGTCGTCGCCCGGGAGCTGGACCGCTATCTGCCGTTCCTCGCCACCACCAAGGTGCTGATGGCGTCGGTGCGGGCGGGCGTGGGCCGTGAGGAGGCGCACGAAGCGATCAAGGAGAACGCGGTGGCCTCCGCGCTCGCCATGCGCGAGCAGGGCGCCGAGCGCAACGAACTCCTCGACAAGCTGGCCGCCGACTCCCGCATCCCGCTGGACCGCGCGCAGCTCGACGAGCTGATGGCCGACAAGCTGTCGTTCAGCGGCGCCGCCGGCGACCAGGTCGCGGCGGTCGTCGCCCGGATCGAGGACGTGCTCAAGGAGCACCCCGCGGCGGCCGCGTACACGCCGGGCGCGATTCTCTGAGAGCCGCCGGCGGGCCGCCCCCTCGATGGTTCGAGGGGGCGGCCCGCCGTCGCCGCGGCTAGAGCCCGACGTCCCGACTGCGGATGTCCTCCAGGGACTCGCGGCGCACCAGGAGGCGGGCGTGGCCGCCCTCGACGGCGACGACCGGCGGGCGGCCGACGAGGTTGTAGCCGGAGGCCATCGACAGGTGGTACGCGCCCGCGACGGGCACGGCGAGCAGGTCGCCGGGGCGGGTGTCACCAGGCAGCTGGATGTCGGTGGCGAGGACGTCCCCGGCCTCGCAGTGCCGGCCCACGACGGTGACGGGGGCGGGTTCGGCGGTGGAGCGCCGGCCGATGAGGCGCGGCAGGTAGCGCACCCCGTACAGCGCGGGCCGCGGGTTGTCGCTCATGCCGCCGTCGACGGCGACGAAGGTCCGCTCGCCGGTGCGCTTCACGGACAGGACGCGGTAGAGGGCGACGCCCGCGGGCCCCGCGATGGCGCGGCCGGGCTCGACGATCAGGCGGGGCACGGGCAGTCCTGCCGCCGCGCAGCTCTCGGCGAGTTCGGCGCGGACCTTGCGGGCCAGCGTGGTGAGGTCGAGCGCGTCCTCGCCGGGGCGGTAGGCGATGCCGTGGCCGCCGCCGAGGTCCAGCTCGGGCAGGGTGACGCCGTGGTGCTCCTTGATGCGGGCCATCAGGCCGACGAGGCGGCGCACGGCGCACAGGTAGGGCTTGTCGGTGGTGATCTGCGAGCCCAAGTGGCAGTGCAGGCCGACCAGTTCGAGCCCGGGCTGGTCCAGGATGCGGGCGACGGCGTGCTGCGCGGAGCCGTCGGTGATGGACAGGCCGAACTTCTGGTCCTCGGTGCCGGTGCGGATCTTGCTGTGGCCGCCCGCCGCGATGCCCGGTACGACGCGTACGAGTACCTTCTGGCGGCTGCCGTGGGGCACGGCGGAGGCGAGCCGGGCGATCTCCGACGCGCTGTCGATGACGATGCGTCCGACGCCGAGCCGCAGGGCGGCGTGCAGGTCCTGCGGGCTCTTGGCGTTGCCGTGCAGGACGATGCGGTCGGCGGGGAAGCCGGTGGTGACGGCGAGTTCCAGCTCGCCCGCCGAGCACACGTCGAGACCGAGCCCCTCCTCGGCCACCCAGTGCGCCATGGCGCGGCACAGGAAGGCCTTGGCGGCGTACAGGACGTCGGCGTGCGGGAAGGCGTGCAGATAGGTGCGGCAGCGGTCGCGTACGTCGGCTTCGTCCAGGAGGTAGGCGGGGGTGCCGAAGCGGTCGGCTATGTCGGTGAGGGCCACGCCCCCGACGGACAGGTCGCCGTCCGGGAGCCGCCGCGTGGTGTGCGGCCAGACCGTCAGGTCGTCGGCGGTGTCCAGGGGGGTGGTGGGCACCGGGGGTGCGGCGGGCGCAGGAGGCGCGGTGCGGCCTCGGGCCGCGGGCAGGTCGGCAAGGGTCATGGCGGGTGCGGGTTCCTCGTTTCGCCTTGTCTTCACGTCGTCACCTGGCCGTCTCAGCCGATCCAGCGGTCAGCGCGCCGACCAGGGCGGCGGCACCGGTGACCCGCAACGCGCCCGCGGCCTGCGGGTCCCACTCGCGCAGGCGCGCGGGCCTGCGGGACGCGGGGGCGGCGACGGAGGGCACGGTGACCGGTGGCACGGAGGTGACCGGTGTGTCGGAGGCGAGCCGCGGGTCGACGGTGAAACGGGTGACGCCCAGGGGTTCGGCGAGGGCGCGCAGCGCGGTTTCGGAGAGGCGGATCCACGGCTGCCGGGCGCCGAGCGTGGCGGTCAGGCGCTGCTCGGAGGTGAAGGCGACGGCGGTGCGGTCGCCGACGGGTGTGCGGAACAGGCGGGCCACACAGCCCGCGGGTCCCGGCCGGACGGGGACGAACAGGGGTCCGGCCGGGCCCCGTTCGGCAGGCTCGGGGTCTTCGCCGCACACCAGGGGCTGGGTCATGGTTCCTCCTTGAGGGGCCTCGGGTGAGGCTCTCGTGGTCGGTCGGGCGCCGCGGGCCCGGTCGCGCGGGGCGCGGTGGACCCGGTGACGGGCACTGGGCACATGGTGACGTTATGCCCGGCACGGGGTGTCAACCGACCGTCCATGACGTCCCGTTGACGGCATCGGGGCGCACGCTGACACTCTGCTGACGCGCGGCAGGGCGCCGGGCCCGGAACGAGTGAAACGGGCCCGGGCGTGGACGAGGCCCGGCACCCGCCGAAGCCCCGCCCGCCCGGGACGCGCCCGGCCCGGCTCCGCCCGGCGGTCACTCCTCGAACCGGTACCCCATCCCCGGCGCGGTGATCAGATGCCGCGGGCGGGACGGGTCCGGCTCCAGCTTGCGGCGCAGCTGAGCCATGTACACGCGCAGGTAGTTGGTGCGTGTGCTGTGCGAGGGGCCCCATACCTCGCCGAGCAGCTGCTGCTGGCTGACCAGGCGGCCGCGGTGGCGGATCAGGACCTCGAGGAAGTGCCACTCGGTCGGCGTGAGGCGCACGACGCGGCCGTCGCGCGAGGCCTTCTTGGCCAGCAGGTCGAGGGTGAAGCCCGGCGTCTCGACGATTCTCGGGGACTCGTCGGGGTCCGCGGGCCGGGTCCTGCGGGCCGCGGCCCGCAGCCGGGCGAGGAGTTCGTCCATGCTGAACGGCTTGGGGATGTAGTCGTCGGCGCCCGCGTCGAGCGCCGCGACCTTCTCGTCGGAGGCCTGGCGGGCGGACACGACGAGGATCGGCGCGCGGCTGAACCCGCGCAGCCTGCCGATCAGGTCGATGCCGTCCATGTCGGGCAGCCCGAGATCAAGAAGGACCACGTCCGGCGGACGCGCCGACGCCAGACGCTGGGCCGTGCCCCCGTCGACCGCCGCGTCCACCTCGTACTTACGCGCCTTGAGGTTGATCTCCAGAGCCCGTACGAGCTGTGGGTCGTCCTCGACCACCAGCACCCGGGTCATCGGTGTGCCGCCTCCTGACAGTGCGGGCGGGCCCTGCCCGCGGCCGTACGCGGCCGAAGCGGCACGGGCCCGCGGAAATTAGTGCGGTCCCGTGAAGCAAAGCGCCCACCAGCGCGTTCGCCGGCGCTCTTGATGTCTCTCATACGGCAGGCCGGACGGCGTTGACGCCTCTCTTACGTCGGGGCCTCCACCGCCCCGGCGTACCCGCCGGGGCGCGTGCGACGGCGGCTGCGAGCCGCTCCGTGCGTCGCGACCCGCCCCGGCGTGCCGTAGGGCTTCCTCACCCGCCGATGAGTTGTCGGGCGATGTCCTGGGCGCTGTCGTAGCTCCGGTCGTCGGGGAGCCGTGCCGCGAGGTCGACGAGGCGGTCCGGCGCGTGGTGGTCGCGCAGGGTCCGCACGAGTTCGTCGCGGTGGACGGGGTAGGCGCGGCGGCTGAGGTGGCGGGCCAGTTCGCCGCGCAGCTCCACTTCCCGCGGGGTCACCCCGGGTGGCGTCGAGCCCGGCCGCGGCGGTACGGGCATGGGGTCGACGGCGGGCTGGTCCTCGCCGGAGGGCTCCAGTTCCAGGTCTTCGCGCACGCGGGTCTCGTGGCCGCTCAGGAGCTGCCCGCGCAGCTCCCTCTTCAGCTCGTCGTCCCGCAGGGGGCCCGTCTTGTTCTGGCCTCGGTCGGTCATCCTCGCTCCCCTGTCGACTGTCGACTCGTACCGGCCCGTATCGGCTCATAACGGTCTGTACAGGCTCGTATCAGCTCGGATCGGTTGCCGGTCTGGCGGGTCGCGTATCCGTGTATCGCCTCGGCAAACCGGCGCGCCCCATCCGTTTCCAGGAGCCCCGGCGTGGGGCCGGGAGGGAGGACGACGGGAAAGAGGACGTCCCGGGTCCCGGCCTCCCTCGTGGCCGGGACCCGGGACGTCCGCGCGGACGGACGACGGGCGCCGGTGCGGGGCGCACCCGCCCCTGCCCCCGTAGCCGGACGCGTGCACGATCGGCGGTGGTCGTCGTCACACGCCCTCCGAGCCCGCACCGGGGCCCGTTCGTCCGTCCCCCCCGTGGTGATCAGTCTTGGGTCGGTTCCGGACGTTTCCGTTCTTGTTGACGCTCTCCTGATGTGCCATCAGGTCCTCTTGACGGGGTCTTGATGGGAGGTCAGGCCCTGTCCACTGTCCGTATCAGGGCCTCGTCAAGGACCGTGCGGACGGCTTGAGGCCCAGCTCAGAGGCCAGTTGTATGGGCGTCGTGAACAGCTTCGCGCGCCCTGACGACCGGCCGCCCCATACGGCGGTGCCGGTCACGCGCCCGCTCTCCTGACGGGACGCCGTACCCGCACCGCACCCGGCCCGCGCCCCTTCCCGCCGCGTCCTGCGCTTCCGACAGCGCTCGCGGCCCCGGCGCTCCCCCTCACACCGCATGCCCAGCCCCCACCGGGGGCCGTCCCGGCATGCCCCGACACAGGAACACAGCCATGTCTTCTGCCTCACTGTCCGGCCGTACCGCGCTCGTGACCGGAGCGACCTCCGGGATCGGCTACGAGACCGCTCGCCTGCTCGCCGAGCGCGGCGTCACCGTCCTGGTGCACGGCCGCACCGCCGCCGAAGCCCGGGCGGCCGTCGACGAACTCGCCGCCACGGCCCGCCCCGGCGCGCCGCGCCCGTACGCCGTCGACGCCGACTTCACACGCCTGGAGGAGGTCGACCGGCTGGCGCGGCACGTCGTCGCCGAGCACCCGCGTCTGGACGTACTGGTGAACAACGCGGGCATCGCGGCTCCCGAGCGGCACACCCTCACCGCCGACGGCAACGAGATCGCCTTCCAGGTGAACTTCCTCGCGCACTACCTCCTGACCGGCCTCCTGGAGCCCGCGCTGACCAGCGATCCCGGCGGTCGAGTCGTCAACGTCTCCTCGTCGCTGCACCGCACGGCCTCGATCCAGTGGAGCGACCCGAACCGCGCCCGCCGCTACTCGCGCCTCGCCGCCTACGCCCAGTCACAGCTCGCGCTCACCGTCTTCGCGTCCGACCCGCGCGTGACCGCGGTCTCCGTGCACCCGGGCGTGTGCGACACCGCGCTCCTGCCGCTGTACGCGCACGCGGGCGCGACCGCGGCGGAGGGCGCCGCCCATGTGGTGCGGCTGTGCGACCCGGCCGTCGAGATCGTCAACGGCGCCTACTACGACCGCGACGAGAGGGTCGAACCGGCCGCCGCCGCCACGGAGGACCGCACCGTCAAGCGCCTCTCCAAGCTCGCCGACCTGCTGGTGGGCGCCGCCTCCTGAGGCGCCGGGCGGACCCCGGCGTGCGCCCTCTATCCTCTCGATCACTCGTGGACACTCCTGGAGGACGGCTTTCGTGATCCCGTTCGAGCCGCGTCAACTTCCCGCCCTGTCCGACTGGTTCGCCGCCGGGGCGCCCGGGACGGCCGCCCTGCCCGAACACGTCCTGGCGCACGGCACCGGCCGGTGGTGGGCGGACCGCGCCGAGGCGCCGCGCGCGTTCGCGGTGGCCTGTGCCGGGCACGTCGTGCTGCGCGGCGACCCGGGCGCGGTGACGGCCGCGGGGCTCGCGCCGTTCGCGGCCTGCCACGTCGAGGCCCCGCTGCGGTTCCTGCCCGTGCTCGGTGCCGCGTTCGCGCGCCTGGTGCCCGTCGAGCGCATGGTGTACGTCCACCGGGAGCCCGTGGCCGCGCCGCGGCCACCGCGCGGGGTGCGGATCCGCCCGGTGGCCGCCGGCGACGCGGCCGCGCTGGCCGCGGCGGCCGCTCTGTGGCCCGGCTCCGGCTGGATCCACGACAGCTGGGGCGGCGCCGAGGGACTCGCCGCGTCCGGGCACGCGGTCGCCGCCTTCGACCGCGGCGGCCGGGTCCTGTCCGTCGCCTGCTCCTACTTCGCGGGCACGGCGTACGAGGACGTGGCCGTCGCCACGGCGCCCGCGCACCGCCGCAGGGGACTCGCGCACGCCTGCGTGGCCGCGCTCACGGCGGACGTCGCGGCGCGGGGCCGCACCGCGAGCTGGTCCTGCGCGCGCGACAACCGTCCGAGCCGTCTGCTCGCCTGGACGACGGGCTTCCGCCTCGCCCACGAGTACACGCGGTTCGCCACCGGCGCTCCACTACCTCAATCGGCGGCATTGGGCAAACCCCTCCCGGACCCCACATCACCCCTGATGCCCCTTCTGTGACGTGCGGCAATAGCGTTCGTACCGGCCGAGTTCAAGAGCATCCAAAGAGTCCAAGGTCACAGCCGCGCCTCGGCATGAGGTGCCGTTTCCGCCCTAGCATCGACGCATGACGGTCCTGCCTGACGACGGGCTTTCGCTGGCCGCCGAGTTCCCTGATGCGACCCATGAGCAGTGGCAGCGCCTGGTGGAAGGCGTACTGCGCAAGTCGGGCAAGGACGTATCGGGGACGGCGGCTGAGGAAGCACTGTCCACCGCACTGGAGGACGGGCTCACCACCCGCCCGCTGTACACCGCCCGTGACGCCGTGGCCGACGTGGGCCACCCGGGCTTCGCCCCCTTCGTGCGGGGCGGCTCCGCCGCGGGCGCCGCCGCGACCGGCTGGGACGTACGCCAGCGGCACGCGACGAGCGACCCCGCGCACACGAACGAAGCCGTCCTCGCCGACCTGGAGAACGGCGTCACCTCGCTGTGGCTGACCCTCGGCCCGGACGCGCTGCCCGTGTCCGGCCTGGAGCGGGCGCTCGACGGGGTGTATCTGGACCTGGCCCCGGTCGCCCTCGACGCCGGTGCGGCGTACGAGTCGGCGGCGCGGGCCTTCCTCGGGCTCGTGGACGCGGCGGGCGTCGCCAAGAGCGCGGCACGCGGCACGCTCGGCGCCGACCCGCTGGGGCATGAGGCGCGCACGGGCGAGGAGTTGGGCGCGGACGCGGCCGTCGAGCTGGCGCGGCTCGCCGGTCGTGAGTACGCCGGCCTGCGGGCCCTGACCGTGGACGCGCTGCCGTACCACGAGGCGGGCGGCTCGGCCGCGCAGGAGCTGGGCGCCTCGCTCGCGACCGGCGTCGCGTATCTGCGGCTCCTCACCGACGCGGGCCTGACGCTCCAAGAGGCGTGCGCGCAGCTGGAGTTCCGCTACGCGGCCACCGCCGACCAGTTCCTGACCATCGCCAAGCTGCGCGCCGCGCGGCGCCTGTGGGCCCGGGTGGCCGAGGCGTGCGGCGACGCGGCGGCCGGCGCGCAGCGCCAGCACGTGGTCACGTCCCCGGTGATGATGGCCCGCCGCGACCCGTGGGTGAACATGCTGCGGACGACGGTGGCCGGCCTCGCCGCCGGGGTGGGCGGCGCCGACGCGGTCACGGTCCTGCCCTTCGACCACGCCATCGGCCGGCCGGACGCGTTCGCGCGCCGGATCGCCCGCAACACCTCGACGATCCTCCTGGAGGAGTCGCACCTGTCCCGGGTCATCGACCCGGCGGGCGGCTCCTGGTACGTGGAGCGGCTCACCGCCGAACTGGCGGACGCGGCCTGGGCGTTCTTCCAGGAGATCGAGCGGGCGGGCGGCCAGGCCGCCGCGCTGCGCTCGGGCCTGCTCGGCGAACGCCTCGCGGCGACCTGGGCCGAGCGCGGCCGCAAGCTCGCCGAGCGGCGTGAACCGATCACCGGTGTCAGCGAGTTCCCGCACCTCGGCGAGAAGCCGGTGGAGCGCGAGCCCGCGCCCGCGGGGCCGACGGGCGGCCTGCCCCGGGTGCGCCGCGACGAGGCGTACGAGGCGCTGCGGTCCCGCTCGGACGCGCACGTGGAGGCGACGGGTGCCCGGCCGAAGGTGTTCCTGGCCGCGCTCGGCCCGGCCGCCGCGCACACGGCACGCGCCTCGTTCGCCGCGAACCTCTTCCAGGCGGGCGGCATCGAGCCCGTCCACGACCCGGTGTCGGTGACCGCGGAGACCGCCGCCGAGGCGTTCCGCGCCAGCGGCGCGACGGTCGCGTGCCTGTGTTCCAGCGACGCCCTGTACGCCGAGGAGGCGGCGGCCGTCGCCGCCGCGCTCAAGGCGGCGGGCGCCCGGCACGTGTTCCTCGCCGGGCGGGCCGGTGAGTACGGCGACGATGTCGACGCGTACGTCCACGCCGGCTGCGACGCCGTGGCCGTGCTGTCCTCCACCCTCGACCTCATGGGAGTGGCGCCATGACGATCCCCGACTTCTCCGGCATCGGCCTGGAGGCGGGCGCGCCGCCGCAGGGCTCCGCAGGGCAGTGGCGCGCCGCCGTCGAGGCCGTCACCGGCAAGGACGCGGACGACCTGCTCTGGGAGACCCCGGAGGGCATCGCGGTCAAGCCGCTGTACACCGGCGCCGACGTGGAGGGCCTGGACTTCCTGGACACGTACCCGGGAGTGGCGCCGTATCTGCGCGGCCCGTATCCGACGATGTACGTGAACCAGCCGTGGACGATCCGCCAGTACGCGGGCTTCTCGACGGCGGAGGAGTCCAACGCCTTCTACCGGCGCAACCTGGCCGCCGGGCAGAAGGGCCTCTCGGTCGCCTTCGACCTGCCCACGCACCGCGGCTACGACAGCGACCACCCGCGGGTGACCGGTGACGTCGGCATGGCGGGCGTGGCCATCGACTCGATCTACGACATGCGCCAGCTGTTCGACGGCATCCCGCTGGACCGGATGACGGTGTCGATGACGATGAACGGCGCGGTACTCCCGGTGCTCGCGCTGTACATCGTCGCCGCCGAGGAGCAGGGCGTGCCGCCGGAGAAGCTGGCGGGGACCATTCAGAACGACATCCTCAAGGAGTTCATGGTCCGCAACACCTACATCTATCCACCCAAGCCCTCCATGCGGATCATCTCCGACATCTTCGCGTACACCTCGCAGAAGATGCCGCGCTACAACTCCATCTCGATCTCCGGCTACCACATCCAGGAGGCCGGGGCGACGGCCGATCTGGAGCTGGCGTACACCCTCGCGGACGGCGTGGAGTATCTGCGGGCGGGGCGGGAGGCAGGCCTGGACGTGGACGCGTTCGCGCCGCGGCTCTCGTTCTTCTGGGCGATCGGCATGAACTTCTTCATGGAGGTCGCCAAGTTGCGGGCGGCGCGCCTGCTGTGGGCCAAGCTGGTCAAGCAGTTCGACCCGCAGAACCCCAAGTCCCTTTCGCTGCGCACGCATTCGCAGACCTCGGGCTGGTCGCTGACCGCGCAGGACGTGTTCAACAACGTGACGCGCACGTGCGTGGAGGCCATGGCCGCCACGCAGGGCCACACCCAGTCGCTGCACACCAACGCCCTGGACGAGGCCCTCGCGCTGCCCACGGACTTCTCGGCCCGTATCGCGCGCAACACACAGCTGCTCATCCAGCAGGAGTCGGGGACCTGCCGCGTCATCGACCCGTGGGGCGGCAGCGCGTACGTGGAGCGGCTGACCTACGACCTGGCGCGCCGCGCCTGGCAGCACATTCAGGAGGTCGAGGCCGCGGGCGGCATGGCGCAGGCCATCGACGCGGGCATCCCGAAGCTGCGCGTGGAGGAGGCCGCGGCCCGCACGCAGGCGCGGATCGACTCCGGGCGGCAGCCGGTCATCGGCGTGAACAAGTACCGGGTCGACACCGACGAGCAGATCGAGGTCCTGAAGGTCGACAACTCCTCGGTGCGCACGCAGCAGATCGAGAAGCTGCGGCGGCTGCGCGCCGAGCGCGACGACGCGGTCTGCCAGGACGCGCTCGCCAAGCTGACGGCGGCGGCCGAGCGCGGCTCCGGCCCCGGGCTCGAAGGCAACCTGCTGGCGCTGGCCGTGGACGCGGCCCGCGCGAAGGCGACCGTCGGCGAGATCTCGGACGCCCTGGAGAAGGCGTACGGGCGGCACGCGGGTCAGATCCGTACGATCTCCGGTGTGTACCGCACCGAAGCAGGCCCTTCGCCGTCCGTGGCGCGCACCCGCGCGCTGGTCAAGTCCTTCGAGGAGGGCGAGGGGCGCCGGCCGCGCATCCTGGTCGCCAAGATGGGCCAGGACGGCCATGACCGCGGCCAGAAAGTCATCGCCACGGCCTTCGCCGACCTGGGCTTCGACGTCGACGTCGGCCCGCTGTTCCAGACGCCCGCCGAAGTGGCGCGGCAGGCCGTCGAGGCCGACGTGCACATCGTGGGCGTCTCCTCGCTGGCGGCCGGGCACCTGACGCTGGTGCCCGCGCTGCGCGAGGAGCTGGCCGCCGAGGGCCGCGAGGACATCATGATCGTCGTGGGCGGTGTCATTCCGCCGCAGGACGTGCCGACGCTCCTGGAGATGGGCGCGGCGGCCGTGTTCCCGCCGGGCACGGTGATCCCGGACGCGGCGTACGACCTGGTGCGGCGGCTCGCCGGGAACCTCGGCCACGAGGTGACGGCCGAAAAGCCCGATGACGAACAGGACGAACAGACCGCCGACGGCCCCGGGCACGGGCAGTGAGCCGCTGACCCCATGGCACCGACGATCGATCTCGACAGTTATGTGAAGGGCGTGCTCGACGGCAAGCGCGCGCACATCGCGCGCGCGATCACGCTCGTGGAGTCCACCAAGGCCGAACACCGCGTCCTCGCCCAGCGGTTGCTGACGCAGCTGCTTCCGCACGCGGGACGGGCGCGGCGCGTGGGCATCAGCGGGGTGCCGGGCGTGGGCAAGTCGACGTTCATCGACGCGCTCGGCACGATGCTCACCTCGCTCGGCCACCGGGTCGCGGTGCTCGCCGTCGACCCGTCGTCGACGCGCACGGGCGGTTCCATCCTCGGCGACAAGACGCGTATGGAGCGCCTTTCGGTGGACCCGATGGCGTTCGTGCGCCCCTCGCCCACGGCGGGGACGCTCGGCGGCGTGGCGAAGGCGACCCGTGAGTCCATCGTGGTGATGGAGGCCGCGGGTTACGACGTGGTGCTCGTGGAGACCGTGGGCGTGGGCCAGTCGGAGACGGCCGTGGCCAACATGGTCGACTCGTTCCTGCTGCTCACGCTCGCCCGCACCGGCGACCAGCTCCAGGGCATCAAGAAGGGCGTTCTGGAGCTGGCGGACGTCATCGCCGTGAACAAGGCCGACGGCCCGCACGAGCGGGACGCGCGCTCGGCGGCCCGCGAACTGGCGGGCGCGCTGCGCCTGATGCACGGCAAAGACGCGGTGTGGACGCCGCCGGTGCTCAGTTGCAGCGCCCGCGAGGGCACGGGGCTCGACACGCTGTGGGAGCGCCTGGAGCAGCACCGCGCGCTCCTCGACTCCACCGGCCGCCTCGCCGCCAAGCGCCGCGACCAGCAGGTCGACTGGACGTGGACGATGGTGCGCGAAGAGCTGCTCGGCCGCCTGTACGCCGCCCCGGAGGTGCGGCGCCTCGCGCCGGACCTGGAGCGGGGCGTGCGCGAGGGCACGGTGACCGCGACCACGGCCGCGGAGCGCATCCTCGCGGCCTTCCAGGACACGGGGGCGCCCGCCGGCACCCCCGCCCCCGATACACCACCGAAGGACGGAACCACCCCGTGAGCCACGACGCACCGCCCCCGGTCCTCCTGCGCACCGAGGGCCGCGCGGCCCACGTCGTCCTGAACCGGCCCCGCGCGCTCAACGCCCTGGACCACACCATGGTCCGCCTGATCGACGACGCGCTCGCCGCGTGGGAGCGGGACGAGGCGGTGGCGACGGTCGTGGTGTCCGGCGCCGGGGAGCGGGGTCTGTGTGCGGGCGGTGACATCCGGGCCGTGCGCGAGGACGTCCTCGCGGGCGGCGGCGCCGCGTCCGCGGCCTTCTGGCACGACGAGTACGTCCTCAACTCCCGCGTCGCCAACTACCCGAAGCCCTACGTCGCCCTCATGGACGGCCTTGTGATGGGCGGCGGTGTCGGTGTCTCCGCCCACGGCGACGTGCGGGTCGTCACGGAGCGCTCGCGCGTCGCGATGCCGGAGACGATCATCGGCTTCGTGCCGGACGTCGGCGGGACGTACCTCCTGTCGCGGGCCCCGGGCGAGCTGGGCACGCACCTGGCCCTGACCGGCGCGTCCGTCGGCGCCGCGGACGCCTTGCTGTGCGGGCTCGCCGACCACTACGTGCCGTCCGGGCGGCTCGCGGACCTCACCGCGGCGCTCGCGGAGGGCGAGGCGACTGAGGTGGTGGCCGCCTTCGCCGAAGCCGCGCCCGGGGGCGAACTGGCCGCGCGGCGGGAGTGGATCGACTCCTGCTACGCCGCCGGGTCTGTGGAGGAGATCGTGGACCGGCTCCTGAGCTGGGGCGATCCTGCGGCGAAGGAGGCCGCTCAGACGCTGCTCTCGCGCTCGCCCACGTCCTTGAAGGTCACGCTCACCGCCGTGCGCCGGGCCCGCGCCCTGGGGTCCCTGGAGGACGTGCTGCGCCAGGAGTACCGCACGTCGTGCGCGTGTCTGACCTCCCCGGACTTTCCGGAGGGCGTGCGCGCCCAGGTCGTGGACAAGGACCGCAGGCCGCGCTGGTCGCCCGCGAGCCTCGCGGAGGTGCGGGACGCGGAGGTGGCGCGGTTCTTCCTGCCGTCCCCGTACGGGGAGTTGAAGCTGGCGGCGGACCACGGCGGCCGGGGCTGACACCCCGGGCCGGTCGGCGCGGCGCTCGCTACGGCGGGTCGACCTTCGTGATCACCGCGAGGAGTTGCAGCGCTTCCCAGCCGCCCCAGCGTGCCACCCCCAGGGCCGTCCAGCGGCCTTCGGTCCGCCACAGGTGCACGTCGGGCACGGTCTCGCTGAGCAGGGCCCAGGGCTCCGGCACGTCCCCCGCACCGGCCACGACCCGGGCGAAGGCGCTGGCCAGGCTGCATATGTGGGGCTCGCCCCAGCGCGCGGTCAGCAGCACGGTGAGCGCGTCGCGCTCCGCCTCGCACTGCTCCTCCATGGCGGCGCGGGCCGTGCCGTCGTCGTCCTCCGCCTCGAACGTGCGTAACTCCGCGATGTGGAAGCCGGGTCCGGCGTGACCGGCCGTGGACCTGCCGGGCGCGTCGGGGAAGTCCCGGGCGCGCAGCAGGTCGATCGTCGCGAGGTGCTCTGCGCTGCTCATGCGGTCCAGTAAAGCGGCCGCCACTGACAATCAGTCACCTGCGCCGGGGAGACGGCGGGTGGTCACGCGTCAGGCGTCCCTGCGGCGCACCGCCCACCAGCCCGCGAGCAGCGCCGCCCCCGCCCAGGCCGCCGTCACGGCGAGCCCGGTCCAGGCGCCGAGCGTGCCCGTGGGGTCCTCGTGCAGGACCTGCTGGCCTGCCTTGTCGGGCAGGAACTGCGCGGCGCCGCCCGCGACGTCGCCGACCACGAAGGACACGATGAGGAGGAACGGGATCAGCAGGCTGAGCACGGTCGTGCCGCTGCGCAGCAGGCTGGTGAGTCCCGCCGCGAACAGCGCCATCAGGGCCAGGTAGACCCCGCCGCCCAGGCAGGCGCGCAGCGCTCCGGGGTGGCCGAGCCCGATGGCGTACTCCCCCAGGAAGGCCTGTCCGGCGAGGAAGGCGCCGAAGCAGGTGACGAGGCCCACGAGCAGGGCCGCCGCGCCGACGACCGCGGCCTTCGCAGCGTAGAACAGGCCCCTGCGCGGGACGGCCGCGAGCGAGACGCGCAGCGCCCCCGTCACGTACTCGGAGCCGACGGCGGCGGTGCCGAAGCTGATGGCCGCGATCTGGCCGAAGTTGAGGGCGTAGAAGGCGTCGAAGACGGGTTCGGCGTCGGCGTTGTCGGCCTCCGCCCGGCCCACGGTGGCGAACGCGAGGACGGTGATGGCGAGGGTCGCCGCGCACACCGCGAGGAGCGAGACGAGCGTGGCCCGCAGCGACTTGATCTTGATCCACTCGGAGTGGAGCACGGCGGCGGTCGACATGGTCAGGCCTCCTGGCGGGTCGTGGCGGCGTCGGCGGGGCTCGCGGAGAATTCGGTCTCCTCGGCGGTCAGGGCCAGATAGGCCTGCTCCAAGGAGGCCTCCTCGTCGGCGAGTCCGAGGATCGGGACGCCCTCGCGGGCGGCGAGCGCGCCGACCTCGGCGGCGTGGACGCCCGCCACCGTCCACGTGCCGTCCTCGCCCTCGGTCAGCTCGTGTCCGGCGCGGGCGAGGGCGGCCCGCAGCCGTGCCGGGTCGCTGGTGCGGGCCCGCACGCGGGGGCTGCTGTGCGCGGTGATGAACTCCCGCATGGGGGTGTCCGCCAGGAGCCTGCCCTTGCCGAGGACGACGAGGTGGTCGGCGAACGTGGCGGTCTCGTTCATCAGGTGGCTCGACACGAGTACGGTGCGGCCCTCCCGGGCGAGGCGGCGCATCAGCTCGCGGATCCAGATGATCCCCTCCGGGTCGAGGCCGTTGGACGGCTCGTCGAGGAGGATCACGGCGGGGTCGCCGAGCAGGGCGGCCGCGATGCCGAGGCGCTGGCGCATGCCCAGCGAGAACGTCTTGATCCGCTTGTGCGCGACGGCGGCCAGGCCGGTCTCTTCGAGGACGTCGCCCACGCGCGGGGCGGCGATGCGGTTGCTGACGGCGAGCGCGCGCAGGTGGTCGCGGGCGGTGCGCGAGCCGTGGGCTGCCTGCGCGTCGAGCAGGGCGCCGACCTGGCGCAGCGGTTCGTCGTACGACGCGAACGGGCGCCCGCCGACGGTGGCGGTGCCCGACGTGGGCCGGTCGAGGCCGAGCACGAGGCGCATCGTGGTGGACTTGCCGGCGCCGTTGGGCCCGAGGAAGCCGGTGACGCGGCCGGGCCGGACGCTGAAGGTCAGGTCGTCGACCGCGCGCCTCGCGCCGTACTCCTTGGTCAGCTGGTGGACGTCGATGCTGGTCATGGGGCAACCCTCGCGTCCCGCGCCGGTGCGGGGCCTCCCCCGGCCGAGGAGATCGTCTCCCCCGCACGGGGGAGCCGGGCCCCGCGCGCGTGCTGGCACGATGACCCGCATGATCCGCCTGCTGCGACCGCTGACCCGAGCGGTCACCTACACCCGCTGGCTGCACCTGCTCGTCGGCGGCCTCGTGGTGCTCGCCGCGGCGACGGTGCACGGCGTCGAGAACGCCTCGGCCCGCGACTGGGTGGTCATCACGCTGCTGCCCATCCCCTTGACGGCGGCGGCCGCGCTGGTGCCCGCGATGCGCCGCGCCGAGGGCCTCCAGGCACGTCTGATGCTGTTCCCCGGGACGCACGCCCCCGGGGCGCCCGCGGCCGACGCGCGGTCCGCGGGCGACAGCGGCGACGACTCCGGCGTCTCCGTGGCCCCGTCGGCTTCGTGGCGCGACCGCGGCAGGACCGCCGTGTGGCTCGTGGTGCGCCTGGAGCTGGGGTGGGGGCTCGGCGTCGCGTCGGTGCAGCTCATCGGGTACGCGCTCACGCTGCTCGGCACGACGGACGAAGCCCCCGACGACGACGGCCTGTTCCTGACCCGGCCGGGGCAGGGCGCCTGGAACGCGCTGCTCCTGCCGCTGCCCCTGCTCGTCCTGGGCGCCCTGGTCGTCGCGGCGGGCAGCCTGGCCGCGGCCGCCGCCCGCAGCCTGCTGGGCCCCTCGCCGACCGAGCGCCTCACGGCCCTCGAAGAGCGCACCGAGCAGCTCCTGGAGCGCAACCGCATCGCCCGCGAGCTGCACGACTCCATCGGGCACGCTCTGACCGTCGCCGTCGTGCAGGCCGGTGCCGCGCGGGCCGCCGCCGACGCGGACTTCACCGACCGCGCCCTGGAGGCCATCGAGGAGACCGGCCGCGACGCTCTGGAGGACCTGGAGCGGGTCCTCCGCGTGCTGCGGGAGGACACGGCGCCCGCCCACCGCAGGCCGACCCTCGCCGCCGCCGACCGGCTCCTGGAGTCCGCGCGCACGGTGGGCGCCGAGGTCGACGCCGAGGTGACGGGCCCGGTGGAGGACCTGCCGGGGCCCGTGTCGCGCGAGGGCTACCGCATGCTCCAGGAGGCCCTGACGAACGTCCTGCGGCACGCGGGCCCGGTTCCGGTACGGGTGCGCGTGGCCGTCTCCGGCGGCCGGCTGACCCTCGACGTGCGCAACGCCCTGCCCCGGCAGGGCGTCCCGGCGGGGCGGGGCGGCAGCGGTCTCCGCGGCATCCGCGAGCGCGCCGTCCTGCTCGGCGGCCGGGCGAGCACCGGGCCCGAGGACGGCGAGTGGCGGGTGCACGCCGAACTGCCGCTGCGCTGAGGCCCCCTGAGCCCTTCCGGGGCCCGTGATCTAGGCTGGCCGGATGCCCGTGACCGTACTCCTCGTCGACGACGAGCCCCTCGTCCGCGCGGGTCTGCGTGCCGTCCTGGAGGCGCAGCCCGACATCGAGGTCGTCGGGGAGGCGGCCGACGGTGCCGCCGTGATCCCCCTGGTGCGGCAGCTGCGCCCCGACGTCGTCGCCATGGACGTGCGCATGCCCCTCCTGGACGGCATCGAAGCCACGCGTGCGCTGCTGCGCACCGTGCAGGACCCGCCGAAGATCGTCGTCATCACGACCTTCGAGAACGACGAGTACGTGTACGAGGCGCTGCGCGCCGGTGCCGACGGCTTCCTGCTCAAGCGGGCCCGGCCCGCGGAGATCGTGCACGCGGTGCGCCTGGTCGCCGAGGGCGAGTCGCTGCTGTTCCCCGCGGCGGTGCGCCGCCTCGCGGCCGGCCACGGCGAGGAGCGGGGACGGGAGGACGCCAGGGCCGCCTTCGCGCGGGCGGGGCTCACCGGGCGCGAGGAGGAGGTGCTGCGCCTGGTGGCGCGCGGCCTGTCGAACGCGGAGATCGCCGATCGGCTCGTGGTCGGCACGGAGACAGTCAAGTCGCATGTGAGCGCGGTGCTCGCGAAGCTCGGCGCCCGGGACCGGACGCAGGCGGTGATCGTGGCCTATGAGTCCGGTTTCGTGGCCCCCGGATGAGGGGGTCCCGCAGGGGTCGGCGCGATCGGCACTCGCACCGGCCGACGGCTTCCGAGTACCATCCGCCCATCATGCGCATGGGATGGAAGGTAGGACGTTGGGGCGGCTGACCGGCGGAGATCCATCTCTGCTACGGCGGATCAACTCCTCGGTGGTGCTGCACGCGCTGCGCGCCGCGGATTTCGCGACACTCACGGAGATCACCCGGGCGACG
Organism: Streptomyces sp. NPDC045778; assembly: GCF_056431945.1. NCBI lineage: Bacteria > Bacillati > Actinomycetota > Actinomycetes > Kitasatosporales > Streptomycetaceae > Streptomyces > Streptomyces sp. NPDC045778. The sequence continues at coordinate 158,862 of NZ_JBWKJZ010000014.1, read as the reverse complement.
GGCCTGTCACGGCCCACCGTCGAGGGCGTGGTCGAAGGGCTCATCGAGGCCGGTCTCGTGGTGGAGACGGACGTGGACGACGGTGCCGCGCGGCGCCAGGGGCGACCAGCGCGGAAGTTCCGATTCCGCGCGGAGGCGGGGCATCTGCTGGGCCTGGAGATCGGCCCGCACCGCGTGGCCGCCGTCCTCTCCGACCTGCACGGCAAGATCCTCGGCACGGCGGCCAAGGACGTCTCCGAGACGGCGCCCGCCGACGAGCGCCTGGAGCGGCTGCGCGGCGCGGTCGCCGATCTGCTGCGCCGCGCCGGGGTGGCCCGTGGCTCGCTGCGCGCCGTCGGCGTGGGCAGCCCCGGCATCGTGGAGGCGGACGGCTCGGTGCGCCTGAGCACGGCGCTGCCCGGCTGGACGGGGCTGCCGCTCGGCGAGCGGCTGCGCCGCTCCTTCAAGTGCCCGGTCCTGGTCGAGAACGACGCGAACGCGGCGGCGGTGGCCGAGCACTGGAAGGGCGTGGCGGCGAAATCGGACGACGTGGTGTTCGTCCTCGCCGGGCTGAGCCCGGGGGCGGGTTCGCTGATCGGCGGGCGGCTGCACCGCGGCTACGGCGGCGCGGCGGGTGAGATCGGCGCGCTGCACCTGCTGGGCCGTGAGGTGAAGCCGGAGACGCTGCTCTCGACCACGGACGAGCCGCTGCACCCGCTGGACGAGCAGGCCGTGGCGGAGGTGTTCGCGCACGCCCGGCAGGGCGACGAGCGGGCCCTCGCGGCGGTGGACCGCTTCATCCGGCGCCTGGTGCACGACGTGGCGGCGCTCGTCCTGGCCCTTGATCCGGAGCTGGTCGTGGTGGGCGGCTGGGCGGCGGGCCTGGACGGTGTCCTGGACCCGCTGCGCCGCGAGCTGGCCCGCTACTGCCTCAGGCCGCCGCGGGTGGCCCTTTCGATGCTGGGCGAGGCGGCCGTCGCGACGGGCGCGCTGCGCTTGGCGCTCGACCATGTGGAGGACGAGCTGTTCGCCGTGGAGGGCACGGTGTCCGCTTCGCGGTGAGGCGGGGGCTCCCCGCGCTGCGTGCTCGGCCTCGAACGCCGGGCGGGCTCGGTGCCCGTCCGGCGTTCCCGTCCGTCCGGCAGGCCTCAGGAGGCCTGGCGCTCCGGGCCGTGGTGGATCTCCACCGCGCCCTCGTCGCCGAACGTGAGGCGGCAGGTGTCCGCCCGGTACGTCGCCACGGAGAGCGCCGCCGTGCGGCCGCCCGCGAGGAAGCGGGTGGTGACGACCAGGACCGGGGCGCCGGGCAGCCGGTCGAGGGCCCGGGCGTCGTCGGCGCGGGCCGAGCCCAGCTCGACGGCCCGGTCCTGGCCCTCGATGTCGAGGCGGGCCAGCTCGCGCAGCACGGCTCGCGCGCGTGCGGGGCCCGCGGGGGCGTCGATGGCGGTGAGGTCGGGCACCGACGCCGACGGCACGTACAGCAGCTCGGCGGCGACGGGCTGGCCGTGCGAGACGCGGGTGCGGCGGACCGTGTGCACGGGCTCGTCCGGGGCCGTCCCCAGGGCGCGGGCCACGTCGGCGGGCGGCGTGGCGGTCTCGCTGTCGGCGGGCTGCCAGTCGTCGCCGGGCGCGCCGGGCCAGCTGCCCCGGGCGGTGCCGACGGCCACGCCCATGCGCGGCGGCGCGACGGTCGTGCCGACGCCGCGGCGGCGCTGGAGCCTGCCCTCCAGTTCGAGCTGCTCCAGGGCCTGGCGCAGCGTCGCGCGGGCGACGCCGAACCGGGCCGCGAGGTCCCGCTCGTTCGGAAGGATCTCACCGACGGCGAACTCGGAGTCGAGTGCCTCGCTGAGCACGGTCTTGAGGTGCCAGTACTTCGGCTCCGGCACCGATTCCAGCTGCGTGGTCCCCACCCTGTCCTCCGCAATCGCCGTGCGCAGGCGGCTTTTCAGCGCCTTGTTTATTAAAGGTTCCTGCACTATCTCAGCGACGATAGAGCCGCACCCACCCTTGGTCAAGACCAATCCTGCTTCCGTTACCGCCCGCACAGAAGTGGTGCCACAGAGCATTCATGCGGTGTTCGCGCAGGGTCGACACCTCACCCCCTGGCGTGACGAAAACCGATACGTCCCCCACGCGCGCGTACGGCACGAAGCCCCCGCCGTCGCACGGGCGGGGGCTTGGTCAGGGACGCGGGGAGCCTAGGCGGGGAGGCTCACGAGCTTGTCCGGATTCCGCACGATGTAGACGCGCTGGACGCGCCCCTCGGCGACATCCAGCTGGAAGACGCTGTCCACCTTGCCGTCCGCGAGGAAGACGACGGAGGCGGCGCCGTTGAGTTCCATGAAGCGGAACTCGACCCGCTCGGCGCTCGGTACGCCCTTCTTCGTCACGCCCAGCAGGAAGCGGCCCACCTTGTCGGCGCTCTCCACGACCCGCAGCGGCGCCTTGGTCTTGCCGCCGCTGTCGCCGACCAGGCTCACGTCCGGGGCGAGCAGGGACATCAGGCCCTCCAGGTCGCCGTCCACCGCGGCGGCGAGGAAGCGCTCGGTGAGGTCGCGCCGCTGGGCGGGGTCGACCTCGTAGCGCGGCCTGCCCTCGTCGACGTGTTTGCGGGCCCGCCCGGCGAGCTGGCGCACGGCGGCCTCGCTGCGGTCGAGGGTGGCGGCGATCTCGGCGTACGGGAACCCGAAGGCCTCGCGGAGCACGAACACCGCGCGCTCCAAGGGCGAGAGCGACTCCAGGACGACGAGGACGGCGAGGGACACGGAGTCGGCGAGCACGGCCCGCTCCGCGGTGTCGGGGACGGTGGGCCCGAAGTCGGTCACGTAGGGCTCGGGCAGCCAGGGCCCCACGTAGGACTCGCGGCGCGACTGCACGTGGCGGAGCCGGTCGATGGCCAGGCGCGTGGTGACGCGTACCAAGTAGGCGCGCGGCTCGCGCACTTGCTCGCGGTCGGCGGTCGACCAGCGCAGCCAGGCGTCCTGGACGACGTCCTCCGCGTCGGCCACGCGGCCGAGCATGCGGTAGGCGACGCCGATGAGGACGGGCCGGTGTTCTTCGAAGACGTCGGTCGCGGTGTCGGTAGCCACGCTCCCATCCCAGCTCACCGGCCCTTGGCTGTCCACCCGTGGCGGGTCCGGCGGACGAGGATCACAGCCGTGCCCGGCCGGGCGCCGCCGACCGGTGCGGGCCGTCCCCTTGAACTCGGCGCTACCGAGCGGTAATTGTTGCTGACAAGCTGTCTAAGTCAGGAGTGGTCATGGCCGCAGAGGTGACAGAGGTCTCGTTCGCCGTCGAGTCGCCCGGCGGGCCGCGCACGGTGACCGTCTCCTACCGGCGCACGGGCAGCGGCGCGCCCCTGCTGCTCCTGCACGGCATCGGGCACCACCGCCAGGCCTGGGACCCGGTCGTGGACATCCTGGCGGCCGAGCGCGACGTGATCGCCGTGGATCTGCCGGGCTTCGGCGTGTCACCGCCGCTCCCGGACGGCCTCGCGTACGGCCTGCCGTCGGTGGTGCCCGCGCTCGGCGCGCTGTGCGCGGTCCTGGACGTCGAACGGCCGCACGTGGCGGGCAACTCGCTCGGCGGCCTGCTCGCCCTGGAGATGGGCCGCGAGAAGCTCGTACGGTCCGTCACGGCCCTTTCGCCCGCCGGGTTCTGGACCCCGGCCGAGCGGCGGTACGCGTTCGCGACGCTGCTCTCCATGCGGCGCGTCGCGTCCGCCCTTCCGGTGCCCATGATCGAACGGCTCTCCCGCAGCGCCGCGGGCCGCACTGCCCTGACGAGCACCATCTACGCCCGCCCCGCGCGCCGGGCCCCGGAGGCCGTCGTGGCCGAGACGCTGGCGCTGCGGTACGCCACCGGGTTCGAGCAGACGCTGTCGGCAGGGCGGGACGTGCTGTTCCGGGACGACGTGCCGGGCCTTCCGGTGACCATCGCGTGGGGCACCCGCGACCGGCTGCTGCTGCGCCGTCAGGGCGTGCGCGCCAAGCGGGCCGTGCCCGAGGCCCGGCTCGTCCGGCTGCCCGGCTGCGGGCACGTGCCGATGAACGACGACCCCGCGCGCGTGGCGCGCGTCATCCTCGACACGAGCCGCTGACGCGCGGGAGGGCGGCCGGGCCTCAGGAGTTGGACCACGCGCGCGTGGAGAGCACCAAGCGGTAGCCGTCGGGGTCCTCGACGGTGACGCCCCACTCGTTCCAGTACGGGTTGGGCGACACGACGCGCCGGCCGCCGTGGGCTTCGAGGCGCGCGACCAGGTCGTCCGGAACCTCGCCGTCCACGTAGATGACGAGGAGGTCCTCCTCGGTGGGCCGCGACTCCAGCGCGGCCGCCGCGTCGTGGACCAGCTCCAGGTGCCAGGGGGCGTCCGGCCAGCCGACCATGAGCAGCGCGTGCTCGCCGGGGCCGCCGCTCCCGTCCTTGCGGTAGACGACGTCCAGGCCGAGCCCTGCGACCCAGAACCGCTCCGCCGCGGCGAGGTCACGGGAGGGGCGGGCGATGCGGATGTGGCTCGAACCGTTGACGGGCACGGGGTACTCCTTGCGTCCTGCTGGGGTGCGGCCCGCCCTGTCGCGCGCCGTCCGGGCCACTGTAGAAAGCAGTGGATCTTGTCAGCATCGGGCGTCGGTCCCGGTGCGCGGGGCCCGCGGCGTACGACCTTTGGACTAGGCCCTTCCCCGCGGACAGGCGTCAGGCGCGGAGGTGTCCGCGCGGCGGTTCCCCTGGAGTCATGGCCAGTTGTTCACTTGGGGTTCGCGTGCGGGCCGTGACACGAAAGTAAACGTGACTCCGCACACCGATCGACCCGCCGTTCCTGGAGGCGCCTTCATGTCACACCGTCCGTCGAGCCCCTCGCCGCGTCGCCGCAGCGTGCTGCGCGGCTCGCTCGCCGCGTCCGCCGCGCTGGCCGTGCCCGCCGTGCCCGTGCTCGGGGGCGCCGCCCCGGCCTTCGCCCGCTCGGGGCGGCCCAGCGCCCTGTGGGGCGTGCAGGCCGGTGACGTGGGCGCGCACTCGGGTCTGGTGTGGGTCCGCTCCGACCGGCCCGCCCGCATGATCGTGGAGACCTCCGCCACCGAGTCGTTCCACAGACCCAAGCGCTGGTACGGGCCGTTGCTCGGCCCCCGCACCGACTTCACGGGGACGACGCGGCTGCGCGAGCTGCCCTCCGGCGAACAGATCCATTACCGCGTGCTCCTGGCCGACCCGGACGACCCCAGGCGCACGAGCAGGCCGGTCACGGGCACCTTCCGCACGGTCTCGCGCTCGCGCAAGGACGGCGTGCGCTTCCTGTGGTCGGGCGACATCGCGGGCCAGGGCTGGGGCATCAACCCGGACCTCGGCGGCTGGCAGGTCTACGAGGAGATGCGCCGGCGCGACCCGGACTTCTTCCTGTGCAGCGGCGACAACATCTACGCCGACGGCCCCATCCAGGCGAGCGTCACACTGCCCGACGGACGGGTGTGGCGGAACGTCACCACGGAGGAGAAGTCCAAGGTCGCCGAGACGCTCGCGGAGTTCCGCGGCAACTTCCGCTACAACCTGCTCGACGAGCACGTGCGCCGCTTCAACGCCCAGGTGCCCTCCGTCGTGCAGTGGGACGACCACGAGGTGCGCAACAACTGGTACCCGGGGCAGATCCTCGACGACCCGCGCTACACGGAGAAGAACGTCGACGTCCTCGCGGGGCGCTCGCTGCGGGCGTTCGGCGAGTACTACCCGATCTCGACCCAGCGCCCCGGCGACAAGGACGGGCGGGTGTACCGGGTGCTGCGGCACGGCCCGCTCCTGGACGTGTTCGTGCTCGACATGCGTACGTACCGCAACGCGAACTCGCCGAACCGCCAACCCGACGACGCCACCGGGATCCTCGGGGCCGAGCAGCTCGCCTGGCTCAAGCGGGAGTTGTCGCGCTCGCGCGCGGTGTGGAAGGTGATCGCCTCCGACATGCCGCTCGGCCTGGTCGTCGCGGACGGCCGGACGAACTTCGAGGCCGTCGCGCAGGGCGACCCGGGCGCCCCGCTCGGCCGTGAGCTACAGATCGCCGAGCTGCTGCGGCACATCAAGCACCGCCGGATCACCGGCACGGTGTGGCTGACCGCCGACGTGCACTACACATCGGCGCAGCACTACGACCCCTCGCGCGCCGCTTTCAAGGACTTCGCGCCGTTCTGGGAGTTCGTGTCGGGCCCCTTGGCGGCGGGCGGTTTCCCCGCCGTGAAGCTCGACGGAACCTTCGGTCCGGACCAGACGTTCGTCAAAGCGCCGGACCGGCCCAACACGTCGCCCGCGGAGACACCGCCGTACTACGGAGAGGTGGACATCGACGGCGGCAGCGGCGAGTTGACGGTGCGGCTGCGGCAGCAGGGCGGAGGCGTGCTCTTCACCAAGGTGCTGCGCCCGGGGCGCGTGGGCCAGTGAGCCTCCGGCGGGCGCGTCCGCCGGTGAGCGCTCGCGGGTGCTTCCGTTGGCGCGTACCGATGGGTGCTTCCGCCGGTGAAGTGCTGGACGACACGTCCATCGGTGCGCCACGGTGGACGCGGTGCCGCTGACGGCCCGCGGTCGGTGACGACGCGCGGGCCCGCGGCGGCCACAGGGCCGGGCGGGCCGCGAGGCCCGTGCCGGTCGCAAGGGTCGGACCGACCGAGAGGTCAGTGACGATCAATGGGCCGGTGACGGCCGACGGGGGAGATCGATGGACCAGCACGGTGAACCAAAAGGAATGAAACCGACAGAACCGCACTTAACCCATCAGTCACAAAACGTTCGTGATCACGCAACACCCTTGGGCAACAGTGGCCGTATGAGTGCTGACATGCCTGATGTGACACGGAGGAAGGACGGCCGGCCGGTGCACCACTGGCGCCGGGACGTCGTCGAGCTGGCCGCGCTCTTCACGGCCGTGGCCGTCGCGGACGCGGTGGCCAATCTCGTGGGCCACGGCCCCGACGGGCCCGAGCTGCTGCTCGTCTCGGCCGTCGTCCTGGCCGCCACGGCCGGGTTCCACACCTGGTGGGCGCGGCGCCACGCCCCTAGCCACGCACCGCCCGGCACGGGCGATTCCGATACCGGCGCCCGGCCCTCCGCCCCGGAGGACCGGGCCACCGCCGCGTCCGGCCCGGCGTCGCCGTCGGACGAGTCGGTCCTGTGGCGCATGCGGACGACCGTGCGCGACGAGCCGGGTTCGCTCGCCGCGCTGTGCACGGCGCTCGCGCACGAGCGGGTCGACATCCTCAGCCTCCAGACGCATCCGCTGGCCGAGGGCACGGTCGACGAGTTCCTGCTGCGCGCGCCCGCCGCGCTCCCCGCGGCGGGCCTGACCCGAGCGGTCGCCGTGGCGGGCGGATCGAGCACCTGGGTCGAGCGGGCGGACGCGCACGACCTGGTGGACGCGCCCACGCGCATCCTCGGCCTCGCCACGCGCACGGCGCTGGACGCCGCGGAACTGCCGCTCGCGCTGCGCCAGTTGCTGGGCCGCTGCACGATCCGCTCGCTGCCCGCCCAGTGGGGCCACGGCGCCGACGGGGAGGTGCCCGCCGAGGGCGCCTGGGAGGGCACCGTGCTGCGCCTGCGGGCTCCCGAGGGCGTGGTGATCACGGTCGAGCGCCCGTACCTGCCGTTCACGCCCACGGAGTTCGCCCGCGCGCGGGCCCTGGTGGAGCTGGACACCAGGCTGGGCCCGCGCGTGCCGCGCGGCGAGGACGTCCTGACCCTCGCCGAGGGCAACGACATCACGGTCAGCCGCGCCGACACCGCCGACCTGGAGGCCGCGAAGGCCATGCACGGGCGCTGCTCCCCGCGCACCCTGGGCATGCGCTACCACGGCCCGGTGGGGGACGCCGACCGCTATCTCAACCACCTGCTGAGCCCGCGCTTCGGCCGCACCCTGGCCGCGCGCACGGCCTCCGGCCGCGTCGTCGGCCTCGGCCACCTGCTGTGGGACGGCGACGAGACGGAGATCGCGCTGCTCGTCGAGGACGACTGGCAGCGCCGCGGCGTCGGCCGTGAACTGCTCGCCCGGCTCGTCACGATGGCCGTCGAAGCGGGCTGCGACAACGTGTACGCGGTGACGCAGTCGTCCAACACCGGCATGGTCGCGGCGATGCGCGGCCTCGCCCTGCCCCTCGACTTCCAGATCGAGGAGGGCACGCTGGTCATCACCGCCCGCCTGGACGCGACACCGGTGCGCTCGCACCTTCCGTACGACAGCCGCCAGTAGGCCCGCCCCGACCGGCGGTCTCGCCGGAGCCCGGCCGGTTCCGGGCTCCGGCGAGGGAGCGGGCCACCGCGTCCTAGGCCGCGGTGTCCGGGGCGAGGTGCGAGGCGGCCATGTCCTTGTCGCCGTGGCCCGCCTCGGCCACCCGCTCGAAGCGCCGCAGCCCGGCCGCCGTCACGTCGACCGGTACGCCGGCGGACCGCGCGGCCTCGACCACCAGGCGCGCGTCCTTCGCCGCGTTGGCCACCGTGAAGCTGGGCGTGTGCTCACCCGCGAGCATGGCGGCCGCCTTGGCCCGGAAGAACGGGCTGTCCAGGGGCCCGCCCGCGATCACGTCCACGACGAGCGCGGGGTCCACACCGAGCCCCTCGGCGAGGGCCAGGCTCTCGGCCGCGCCATGGGTGAGCGCGAACACGAAGCCGTTCAGGGCGAGTTTGAGGCGGCTTGCGGCACCGGGCTCCTCGGACACCCACACCGTACGGCTGCCGATGGCGTCGAAGACCGGCTCCACCCGGTCCCGCCCGGCCCGCGGCCCTGAGGCCAGGACGACGAGCTGCCCCTTCTCCGCGGGCTGCTTCGTGCCCTGCACCGGGGCGTCGTACAGGACGAGTCCATGGCGCTCGGCGAGGTCCGCCAGGTCCTGTGCCGCGGCCAGGCCCACGGTGCTGAGCTGGACCCACGCCGTTCCCGGGGCGAGGCCCGGCGCCGCCGCCTCCATCACCTCGCGCACGGCGGGCCCGTCCTTGAGCACGGTCACCACGACGTCGGCGCCCGCCACGGCCCCCGCGGGGTCGGCGTGCGCCTCCACTCCGTCGAGCGCGGCCAGTTCGGCGGTCTTGGCGGGCGTGCGGTTCCACACGCTCACCGCGAACGTCCCGCGCAGGTTGCGCGCCACGGGGGCGCCGATGATGCCGGTGCCGAGCACGGCGACCTTCTTCTGGGGCATGGGGGTTCCTTCCGGTGAACTCTTGACCGATCGTTCTGTTATTTGGGTGTGCGAAAGCCCGTGGGGTCATGCGGGCAGGCTCGCGGGATCGTACGGACGGATTCGCGGGATCGCGCGGACAGGCCCTTGGGATCGCGTGGACAGCAAGGGGCCGTGTACGGGGGGGGCAGGGCGCAGGAGGGCGGAGGCGGCAACGGCGGGCGTGCGTGCCGCCGTTGGCCCGTTCAGTCCAGGAGCGCCAGGGCCTGCTCCGCCGCGTCGCTCACCCGCTCCCGCCCTCCGGAGACCTTTCCGACCACGCGGATTCCCTGGAGCAGGACGAGCAGCATCCGCGCGAGGGCGCGCGGGTCGCGGTCCTCCGGGATCTCTCCCTGCGCCCGCGCGCGGGTGAGCGCGGAGCGCAACAGCGTCTCCAGACCTTCCCAGTTCCGCTCGACCCTGCGGTCCGCCGCCTCGTCGTGCGGGGCCAGCTCCGCCGCCGTGTTGGTGATGAAACAGCCGGTGCGCCGGCAGTCGTCCGCCGAGGCCTCGGCGGCGAAGCGGCGCACGAGGATCCGCACGCCCGGCAGCGCGGGCCCGGGGCGCGACAGTTCGTCGAGCAGCTCGGGCTCCCGCGTCTCCGCGTACCGGTCGAGGGCCTTCAGATACAGCTCGCGCTTATTGCCGAAGGTCGCGTAGATGCTGGCGCGGCCGATGCCCAGGTGCGCGACGAGATCCGCCATCGACGTCGCCTCGTACCCCCTGCTCCAGAACAGGTCGAGGGCCGACCGGAGCGCCACGTCGGGGTCGAATTCCTTGGTCCTGGCCATGAGGAAGACGCTAGCCGCAACTGGAACGGTCAGTCAAACAACTGTGAGGTGCGGCGGTCCGCCGCGGCGGGGGCGCTCGTGCCGTCCCGGATACGCGCGTGACGCGCGCCCCGGTCCCGTATCAGGATGTCCGCATGTCAGACACGAAGATCGCAAGCACCGCGACGGGCACTGGTCCGCTGCCCCGCGAGGTCGCCGACGCCTACGTCGACGACCTCGTCGCCCTCGACCCCCTCACCGGTACCTACCTCGGCGTCAAGGAGAGCCACAGCAAGTTGCCCGACCTCTCCCCCGCGGGCCACGCGGCCCGGGCCGAGCTGCTGCGCGCCACCCTCGCGCGGCTCGACGCGGCCGAGGCGCGCCCCGGGGCCGACGCCGCGATCGAGCGGCGCTGCGGGCGGCTGCTGCGGGAACGCCTCACGGCGGAGCTGGCCGTGCTGGAGGCCGACGAGCCGCTGCGCGCCGTGGGCAACCTGGGCACCCCGCCGCACGAGGTGCGGGAGATCTTCACAGTGACCCCGGCGGACACCGCCGAGGACTGGGCGGCGATCGCCGAGCGGCTGCGCGCCGTGCCCGCCGCATACGAGGGCTACCGCGCCTCGCTCGCGCTCGGTCTCGAACGGGGCCTGCCGGGCGCGCCGCGGCCGACGGCGACGTTCGTCGAGCAGCTCACCGAGTGGGCGGGTCCGCAGGGCGGGCGCGGCTGGTTCGAGGACTTCGCCGCCGACGGTCCCGCGGCCCTGCGGGGTGAGCTGGACGCGGCGGCGAAGGCGGCGACGGGTGCGGTTGTGGCGCTGCGCGACTGGATGCGGGACGTGTACGCGCCCGCGATCGCCGGCGCCCCCGACACGGTGGGCCGTGAGCGGTACGCCCTCATGTCCCGCTTCTTCAACGGCACGGACCTGGACCTGGACGAGGCGTACGCCTACGGCTGGGCGGAGTACCACCGGCTGCTCGGCGAGATGCGGGCCGAGGCCGAGAAGATCCTGCCCGGCGCGGCCACGCCGTGGGCGGCGCTCGCGCACCTGGACGAGCACGGCACGCACATCGAGGGCGTGGACGAGGTCAGGGAGTGGCTCCAGGCCCTGATGGACGAGGCCGTCGAGGCGTTGGACGGCACCCACTTCGAACTGGCCGAGCGAGTGCGGAAGGTGGAGTCCCGCATCGCCCCGCCCGGTGGTGCCGCGGCCCCGTACTACACCCCTCCGTCGGAGGATTTCTCCCGGCCCGGGCGGACCTGGCTGCCGACGATGGGCCAGACGCGCTTCCCCGTGTACGACCTGGTGTCGACCTGGTACCACGAGGGCGTGCCGGGCCATCACCTCCAGCTCGCGCAGTGGGCGCACGTCGCCGCCGACCTGTCCCGCTACCAGGCGTCCGTCGGCTCCGTCAGCGCCAACGCGGAGGGCTGGGCGCTGTACGCCGAGCGCCTCATGGACGAGCTGGGCTTCCTCACCGACCCGGAGCGGCGGCTCGGCTATCTGGACGCGCAGATGATGCGCGCCCTGCGCGTGATCGTCGACATCGGCATGCACCTGGGCCTCGAGATCCCGGCGGACTCCGACTTCCACCCGGGTGAGCGGTGGACCCCGGACCTGGCGCAGGAGTTCTACGACGCGCGCTGCAGCCGCCCCTCGGACTTCGTGGAGAGCGAGATGACGCGCTATCTGACGATCCCGGGCCAGGCCATCGGCTACAAGCTCGGCGAGCGCGCCTGGCTGCTGGGCCGCGAGAACGCGCGGCGGCGCCACGGGGACGCCTTCGACGCGAAGGCGTGGCACATGGCGGCGCTCTCGCAGGGCTCGCTGGGGCTCGACGACTTGGTGGACGAGTTGTCGGCGCTCTGAGCCGCGGCTCGCGGCCCCCGCGCCGGGGGCCGCGGGCTCAGCAGCCGCAGTCCCCGTCGACGGGGGCCGTGAGCGGGTCGGCCTCGCGCCGGTCCTGCCCCTCCCAGGTCTCGTACGGGAAACCCTCGCGGGCCCAGTACTCGAAGCCGCCGAGCATCTCCTTGACCTGGAAGCCGAGTTCGGCGAGGGCGAGGGCGGCGCGGGTCGCGCCGTTGCAGCCGGGGCCCCAGCAGTAGGTGACCACGGGCACCGACTTGTCGAGCAGGGCCTCGGCCTGCGCCGGGATGAGCGCGGTGGGCAGGTGCACGGCGCCGGGGACGTGGCCCTGGTCCCAGGACTCGGTGGAGCGGGAGTCGAGGACGACGAAGCCGGGGTCGCCGTCGGCGGCGAGCGCGGCGGCGACGTCCGACACGTCGGCGTGGAAGGCCAGGCCGGCGCCGAAGTAGGCGGCGGCCGCGGCGGGAGAGGCCGGGGGGACGCGCAGGACGGGGTTCGGGGCGGTGGCGGCGCTCACGGCGTTGATCGTGTTCATGGCCAAAAATCTACGGGCCGCGCGGGCGGCGCTGAACCCTCGATTCCCGGCGTACCCCTTGATCAGCCGGGGTTTTCCCTGTTTCCTCTCGGGCATGACCGGTTATTCCACGGACGCCACCGACTGGCGCATCCTCGACGTCCTCCAGCGCGAAGGGCGGGCCAGCTACGCGGAACTCGCGCGGGCCGTGTCGATGTCCCCGAGCGCCGTCACCGAGCGGGTGCGCCGCCTGGAGGAAGCGGGAGTGATCCAGGGGTACGCGGCCGTGGTCGACCCGGAGCGGCTCGGCCTGCCGATCCTCGCGTTCGTGCGGCTGCGCTACCCGAACGGCAACTACAAGCCGTTCCACGACCTGGTCGGGGCGACGCCGGAGATCCTGGAGGCGCACCACGTCACCGGGGACGACTGCTTCGTCATCAAGGTCGCCGCGCGCTCCATGCGGCACCTGGAGGAGGTCTCCGGGAAGATAGGCGCGCTCGGCGCCGTGACGACGAGCATCGTCTACTCCTCCCCTCTGCCGAGGCGTCCGCTGGGGCGCTGACTCCGCTCGCCGCTGACCCCGCCCGGCCGCCGGTCTCACCCGGCGCCGCGCTGCCGCACCGCCGATCCCTCGCGCCCCTTCACGACCTCCAGCTGCGCGTGCACCCGGCGGCGCAGGTCCGCGACGTGGCTGACGATGCCCACGCTGCGGTCCCGCTCGCGCAGGGAGTCCAGGACGTCGAGGACCTCGTCCAGGGTCTGGTCGTCCAGGGTGCCGAAGCCCTCGTCGATGAAGAGCGTGTCCAGGCGGACGCCGCCCGCCTCGTCCGTGACGACGTCCGCGAGGCCGAGGGCGAGGGCGAGGGACGCGAAGAACGTCTCGCCGCCGGAGAGCGTCGCCGTGTCCCGCTCGCGGCCCGTCCAGGCGTCGACGACGTGCAGGCCGAGTCCGGAGCGGCCGCGGCCGGCGCGGTCGGCGGAGTGGACGAGGGTGTAGCGCCCGGAGGACATGCGCAGCAGCCGGGTGGTGGCCGCGGCGGCGACCTGCTCCAGGCGGGCGGCGAGGACGTACGACTCCAGGCGCATCTTGCGTTCGTTGTCCGCCGACGTGCCCGCGGCGAGCGTGGCCAGGCGGGTCACGCGGTCGTACTCCATGCGCAGCGGCGCGAGCCGGCGGGCCGCCGCGGCCGAGCGGGCGGAGAGCCGGTCGAGGTCGGCGCCGCGCCGGGCGGCGGCGTCGCAGCCGGACGCGGCGGCGCGCGCCCGCCGGTCCGCGGCCTCGGCGGCGGCTTCCGCGGCGGCCAGGGGCGCGGCCGGGCACCGGGCGGCGGCGGCCGCGTCCGGCTCGGCGAGCAGCGCGCGGACCGCCGCCTCTTCCTGCTGCCAGGCGTCGACGCGGTGCTGGAGCTCCCGGTACCGGGCGTCGTCGAGGAGCGCGGCGGCCGCGGCCGCCGGGGTGTCGAAGCCGGCCCGGAAGGCGGCGTCGGCGAGGCGGGCGTCGGCGTCCTTCAGGCGCTGCGCGGTGTCGTCGGCGGCGCGCGCGGCGTCGGCGGCCTCGGTGAGCAGGGCGGTCCGGCGCTCCAGCTCGGCGGCGCGCTCCGCGACGCTCGCGCAGCCCCCGCGCGCGTGGGCCAGCTCCTCCGCCAGGCCCGCCTGCTCGCGGTCCAGCGCGTCGCGCAGCGCGGCGCGGGAGTCGACGCGGCGGGCGGCCTCCTGCTGGGCCGTGACCCTGCGGTCGTGCTCGCGCTCGGCCCGGGCGAGGGCCTCGCGGGCGGCGTGCAGGCCGGAGGCGCGGTCGCGGGCGGTCTCGTACGCCTGCCGCAGCTCGGCGACGGACGCGGCGAGTTCGGCCACGGGCGTGTCCGAGGCGGCGGCGGTGGCCGCGGCCAGCTCGGCGCGGACGTCGGCGTGCTCGCGCTCGCCGCGCTGGGCGGTCTCCTCGGCGCGCCGGTGGTCGGCGAGGGCGGCCTCCTCAGCGGCGCGGTCGACGTGCCCCTCGGCCTTGCGGGCGGGTGCGGGGTGCTCGGTGGCGCCGCACACCGCGCACGGCGCGCCGTCGGTGAGGCGCGCCGCCAGTTCGGCGGCGATGCCCGTGAGGCGCCGCTCCTTGAGGGTGAGCCAGTGCTCGTGGGCACGGGCGGCGCGCTCGCGGGCGGTGACGGCGCGCTCCCGGGCCGTGGCGGCCTCCTCGGTGAGCCGGTCGCGGCGCCGGGCGGCGTCAAGACGCTCCTGGGCGGGCCCCAGTTGCCCCGCCAGGTGCTCGGTGCGGGTCGCGGCCTCCTGGGCGGCTTCGATGTCCTGCTGGAGGCGGGCGCGGGTGCCGTCCCAGCCGGCGAGCCAGGCCTCGGCCTCCTGGAGGAGGTCCTCGTCGGCCCGCTCCTGGCGGTCGAGTCCCGCGCGCTGCGCGGACAGCTCGCCCAGGCGGTGCTCGGCGCGGCGGGCCGACGCGAGTCCGCCCAGCTCTTCGCTGGCCTTGCGGGCGGCGCCCGCGAGGCCGGCCGCGCTCTCGTCGGCGTACGCCGCGGGGAGCCTTCCGCGCGCGTGTGCCTCGGCGGCGGTGGCGCGCCGGTGGTCGGTCTCGGTGTCCGCGCGCAGCGCGAGGGCGGGGGCGACGGCTTCCGCCTTGCGGGCCTGCTCCATGCGGGTGAGCACGCGGCGGTGGTCCCCCGCGTGCTCCTCCAGGCGGGCCGCGCGCTCCTGGGCGTCGGCGAACCTCTGCTGCAACCGCGCCCGTTCGCGTACGTCGTCGAGGTCGGCGGCCGCCGCGGCGCGGGCGGACTCGGCGTGGGCGAGGGCGCAGCGCGCGATGGTGTACCGCTCGCGGGCGCCGGAGCGGGCCACGGCGGCCCAGGCGAGGACGGCCTCGGCGAGCCCGGGGTCGCCGGGCTCGACGTCCGGGAGCGGCAGCTCGGCCCCGGCGTCGCCGGGTGCCGCGCCCGCCGCCTGCTGCATGCGGTGGGCGTCCGCGAGGAGGTCGGCGTCGGCCTCGCGGACGCGGGCCTCGGCGGCGCGGCGCCGCTCGGCGAGCCGCTGCTCGACCGCGGCGAACCTGCGGGTGTCGAAGAGCCGCCCGAGGAGCTTGCCGCGGGCCTCGGCGTCCGCCCGCAGGAAGCGCGCGAAGTCGCCCTGCGGCAACAGCACGACCTGGCAGAACTGCTCCTTGCTCATGCCGAGGAGCTGGGTGATCTCCTCACCGATCTCCTGGTGGGAGCGGCTGAGGTCCTTCCAGCTCCCGGCGGCCCCGGTGTCAGCGCCGGGGACGCGCTCGCGCAGCCAGCTCTGTGCCTTGTCCGTCGTGGTGCCCGTGCCGCGCTTCTTCGGGCGCTCCCACGGGGGCTGCCGGGTGATCTCCAGGCGGCGCCCCGCCACGGTCAGTTCGAGGCACACCTGCGTGCGGGTGTCCGGGCGCGCGTGGTCGCTGCGCAGGGTGACGCCCTGGCCGCCGCCCTGGCGGGGGCCCGGCACCGAGCCGTAAAGGGCGTAGCACACGGCGTCCAGGACGGAGGTCTTGCCCGCGCCCGTGGGGCCGTGGAGCAGGAAGAGCCCGGCGGCGGACAGCTCGTCGAAGTCGATGTCCTGGGTGGTGCCGAAGGGGCCGAAGGCGGTGATCCGCAGCCGGTGGAGCCTCATCCGGCGACCTCACGCAGCATGTCGTCGGCGCGGACGGCGTCGAACGCGTCCCGCAGTACGGCCCGCTCCCGGTCGTCGGGCCCCGCGCCGCGCACATGGGTCACGAAGTCCTCCGCGATCTGCTGGTCGGTGCGGTCCTTGAGCCGCCTGGCGTACGACACTCCGGACTCCTCGGGCGCGCGGGCCGGGTCGAAGACGAGGCTGAGGGTGTGCGGGAAGCGCTCGCAGAGCCGGGCCATCGGTTCGTCCGGGCGCACGGGGTCGGTGAGGGTCGCCTCGATCCAGGCGTCCTCGTGCCGGGCGAGGGCCGGGTCGGCGAGGAGGTCGTCGAGGTCGCCTCTGATGCGGGCGAGCGGCCGGGGCACCGGGCAGTCGACGCGCTCGGCGGCCGTCAGCTCGCCTGCCGGGCCCAGCTCGACGAGCCACATGCTCTTGCGGTGGCCGGCCTCGGAGAAGGAGTACGCCAGCGGGGATCCGCTGTAGCGCACGCGCTCGGTGAGGGTCTGGCTGCCGTGCAGATGGCCGAGGGCCACATAGTCGACGCCTTCGAAGACGGCGGACGGCACGGAGGCGACGCCGCCGACGGTGATGTCCCGCTCGCTGTCGCTGATCTCGCCGCCGGTCACGAAGGCGTGCGCGAGGACGACGGAGCGGGTGCCGTCGGGCCGGGCGGCCAGGTCGGCCCGCACCCGGTCCATGGCGGCGCCGAGCACCGCCTCGTGTCCGGCGCGCTCGACGCCGAACTCGGCCTTGACCAGCGCCGGTTCGAGATACGGCAGGCCGTAGAACGCGACGTCCCCGTGGGCGTCGGCGAGCACCACGGGCTCGCCGCAGCCGGCCGGGTCGGTGCGCAGGTGGATGCCCGCGCGGTCGATGAGTCCGGCGCCGACGCCGAGGCGCCGGGCCGAGTCGTGGTTCCCGGAGATCATGATCGTGGGCACGCCGAGGCCGGCGAGGCGGTGCAGCGCGTCGTCGAACAGCTCGACGGCGGCGAGCGGGGGCACCGCCCGGTCGTACACGTCCCCCGACACGACGACGGCGTCCACCTCGCGCTCGCGGACGGTGGCGACGAGATGGCCGACGAACGCGGCCTGCGCGTCGAGCATGCTCACCCGGTGCAGGGCCCGGCCGAGATGCCAGTCGGAAGTGTGCAGCAGCCTCATGGCCCCCGAGACTAACGGCCGGGTCCGACATCACAGGCGCCCCGGTGGGCGCAGCGCCCCGAAGGGGCGCGACTGCGCGCCCGGCCACGAGGCGGCAACAGACGGCAGACGGCAGACGGCAGACGGCAGACGGCACACGGCAGACGGCCCGAGGATCCGCGGGGCCCGGCCGGTCAGGCGTCCCCGTACGCCTCTCCGCCGAGCGCGAAGCCCGCACTGCCCGACGTGGCGTCCGCCAGCCACGCGCGGAACTGCTCGACGTCGGCCTCCGGGAGGCCGATCTCGATGCTCACCGCTTCGCCGTAGCGCACGTCGCGGACCTCTCGGCCCGCCGCGCGCAGGTCGTTCTGCACCTTGCCCGCGCGCTGGTGGTCGACGGTGACGGTGGCGAGCCGGAAGCGGCGTCGGGTGCGGGTGCCGAGCGCGTCCAGGGCCTCGCCGACCGCACCGCCGTAGGCCCTGATGAGCCCGCCCGCGCCGAGCTTGACCCCGCCGTAGTAGCGGGTGACGACGGCCACGACGTACCGCATGTCGCGGCGCAGCAGCATCTGGAGCATGGGCACGCCCGCCGTGCCGCCCGGCTCGCCGTCGTCGCTCGCCTTCTGCACGGAGGCGTCGGCCCCGATGACGTACGCGAAGCAGTTGTGCGTGGCGGTGGCGTGTTCCTTGCGGACGCGGGCGATGAAGTCCTGGGCCTCCCGTTCGGTGGCCGCGGGCGCGAGCGCGCACAGGAAGCGCGAGCGGTTGATCTCGGTCTCGTGCACGCCCTCACGGGCCACGGTGCGGTACTCGTCCTGCATCCGCCCAGCGTATGCCCCCTCCTCAGCGGCCCCGCCGGGCGCCCTGCGGGCATGGCGGGCCGGTGCGCCTGCTTGCCGCTCTCGGACGGCCCTCGGTACTTTCTCGGCGTTCGCGGGCCCGGCGCGATTAGCCGTCGTCCGCACTCGGGCCACCGCAGTTCTTACTCACAGGTACCGCGACGACATTACCCTGCAGTATTTATAGGATTCATCCATCGAGAATCCGGAAGCCTGTCGGCAGGAACCGCGACAGTTACCGCCGCGTCTATTGATGGGCATTCGGAACCACGGTTCACCTCACGGTGAAAAATCGATGAGCGGTACGGAATTGCGGACTCCATTTATGGTTCCCGTGCATGATTCCTCCGCACTGATGCGTAAGGTGTAACACTCAAGTGCTCTGGTCAGGGACACCAGGGCTCCGGAGGAGATATGGGGCACCGATTCAGATTCAAGATTCTCGGCCCGCTCTCCGTCATGTCCGGCTCCGGCCAGGTGCACGTGGGAGGCCCACGGCACCGCACCATCCTGGCGTCCTTGCTGCTCAACGCCGACCGGATCGTGTCCGTCGACGCGCTCGTCGACACCGTGTGGGACGGTCGCCCGCCGGCCACCGCGCGCACCCAGGTGTCCATTTGCATCGCGGCACTGCGCAAAGCGTTCAAGGCTGCTGGATTCACG
Source organism: Streptomyces sp. NPDC045778 (assembly GCF_056431945.1). Taxonomy (NCBI): domain Bacteria; kingdom Bacillati; phylum Actinomycetota; class Actinomycetes; order Kitasatosporales; family Streptomycetaceae; genus Streptomyces; species Streptomyces sp. NPDC045778. The sequence continues at coordinate 140,281 of NZ_JBWKJZ010000014.1, read as the reverse complement.
GACCAGGTCATCGTGACGGCGCACCCGGGTTATCTGTTGCGTATCGGCGAGCACGAGGTGGACGCCACCGAGTTCCACCAGCTCGTGGCCGCGGCCGAGGAAGCCGTCAGGACTGACCGATTAACGGACGCCGCCACCGCGTACACCCGGGCCCTCGACCTTTGGGAAGGCCCGGCATTGACGGGTGTGACGGGCCGCGCCGTCGAGGACGAGGCCCGGCGCCTGGACGAGCTGAAGCTCAGCGTGTACGAGGACGCCACCGAAGCCCAGCTGCGCCTCGGCCGGCACCACCGGGTCATTCCCGAGCTGGCCGCCACCGTCCGCGCCCATCCGCTGCGCGAGCGCGCCCTGCACCTGCTGATCACCGCCCAGTACCGCTCGGGCCACCGCGCCGAGGCGATGGAGAGCTACCGGCTGGGGCACAAGCGCTTCATCGACGAGCTGGGGCTCGAACCCGGCCCCGCGCTCAAGGAGCTGCACCGCTTCATCCTCCAGGACGACCGCGGGCGCGGGCCCGGCACGCGGGACGGCGCGGGCCCCGACAGGCCCGCCGCCGCGCCCCTCCCGCACGACCCGCCCTTCGAGCTGCCCACGGACGCCCCCGGGTTCACCGGCCGAGCCCGCGAACTGGACCAGCTCGGCGTGCTCCTCGACCGCGGCGACGACGTGCGCGGGCCGACGGCCGGGCTGATCAGCGGCCTCGCGGGCGTGGGCAAGACCTGCCTCGCGGTGCGGTGGGCGCGCGCCGTCGCCGACCGGTTCCCCGACGGCGTGCTCTTCGCCGATCTGCACGGCTACGACGAGCGCCACGAGCCGACGGCCGCCGCCGAGGTCCTCGGCGCTTTCCTGCGCTCCCTCGGCTTCGCGGGCGTACAGATCCCGCAGGCGCCCGAGGAGCGGGAGGCGATGTATCGCAGCGCCCTCGCCGACCGGCGCGTCCTCGTGGTCCTCGACAACGCCCGTACGTACGCGCAGATCCAGCCGCTGCTGCCGAGCAGCGAGGGGTGCAGCGCCCTCGTCACCAGCCGGGACCAGCTCGCCGAGTTCGTCGCCTGGCCGCCGCGGGCGCGTGTGCACCTCAACCGGCTCGCCCCGGCCGAGGCGGTGGAGCTGGTGGACCGCGTCGTCGGCTCGCAGCGCGTCACCGCGGAGCCCGCCGCCGTGGCCCGGCTCGTGGAGCTGTGCGACCTGCTGCCCCTGGCGCTGCGGATCGCCGCAGCGCGGCTCGCCGCCAAGCCGCACTGGACCGTGACCCACCTGGTCTCCCGGCTCAGCGACGAGGAGCGGCGCCTGGACGAGCTGAGCCAGGGCGCCTCCCGCATCCGGGCGAGCTTCGGGATCAGCTACCGCTGTCTGTCCGCCGACGCCGCCCGGCTCTACCGCGGCCTCGGCCTCCTCGACGTCCACGACTTCGCGCCCTGGGTGGCGGCGGCGCTGCTCGACACGGACCAGTTCACCGCGGAGCGGCTCATCGAGCAGCTCGTCGACGCCCAGTTCCTCACCGCTCTGGGGCCGGACGCGGCCGGGCAGCCCCGCTACCACTCCCCCAGCCTGCTGCGCATCTTCGCGCGCGAGCGGGCCCACGGGGAGGACGCCAAGGAGCAGGGGCGCGCCGCCGTCGTCCGGGTCCTCCAGGCGGCGCTCGGCCTGGCCGAGCAGGCCCACCGGCGGCTCTACGGCGGCGACTTCAGCATCATCCACAGCGCGGCGCCGCGCTGTACGCCGCCCGACACTCTGGCGGCCGAGCTGCTCGCCAGACCGCTGGAGTGGCTGGAGGCCGAGCGGCTCTCCCTGGTACGCCTCGTCGGGCAGGCCGCGGGGGCCGGCCTCGACGAGCTGGCCTGGGACCTCACCATGTGCACGGTCGTCCTCTTCGAGACCCGCAACTACGTCGACGACTGGCGCCAGTGCGCCCAGCAGGCCCTCGCCGCCGCCCGCGAGGCGGGCAACATCCGCGGTCAGGGAGCCATGCTGTACACCCTGGGCGCCCTGGAGATGCGCCTTCGCCGGTTCGCGGGCGCCGACGCGGGCTTCACGGCCGCCCTCGCGCTGCACGAGCTGGCGGGCGAGGAGCACGGGCGCGCCCTCGTCCTGCGCAGCATGGCCATGATCGACCAGATGCGGGGCGCGACGGACTCCGCGACGGACCGCAGCATGGCGGCGCTTGAGGTGTTCCGCGCGGTGGGCGACCTGTCGTCGCAGGCCCATGTGCTCAACAACATGGCGCAGATCGAACTCGACCGCGGCCATCTGGCGCAGGCGCGCAAGCTCAGCCTCCAGTCGGTGCGGATCTCGTCGGGCATCAGCCCGGGGGGCGCCCGCAGCACGGCCCAGGGCACGCACCGGCTGGCCCGTGTCTATCTCGCCGAAGGCCGCTACGACCTGGCCGAGAGCGCTCTCCTGCGCATGATCCGCATCACCCGGGCCAGTGCCGACCTGCTCGGTCTCGCCCACGGTCTGCTGGGCCTCGGCGAGGCCAGGCTCGGCCGCGGCGACTGGGAGCAGGCCCGCGCCACGCTCCTGCACGCCCTGGACATCGTGGCCACGGTGCACAGCCCGCTCGTCCTGGGGAAGATCAAGCTGGCCCTCGGGGAGGCCTGCGGCATGGGCGGTCAGGGCGAGCGGGCCCGGGAGTATCTGAGGGCCGCCCGTGACTGTTTCTCCCGCGTGGGCGTGGAGGACTGGGTCAAGCGCGCCGACGAGGCCCTGGCCGCGCTGCGCACGGCGGAGCCGCCGCGGGACGAGGAGGGTACGGCCCGCGAGGGCGAGGCAGGGCAGCGCCTCGTGGTGCCCCGGGCGCGGGGGCCCTGGGACCGCGCGGTCACGGAGCACGTGGCGTGGAGCCCCGCGGCGGCGGCGCGGGCCCGGACCGGGCACACGCCCACGGGGCACGGCGACCGCGAGGAGGACGGCGCGGAACCGGGCCCTGAGCGCGGCGGCCCGCGCCGGGGGCGCCCCGACCAGCAGGCCGCGGACCGCGAAGTCCCCCGGCCCACCGCCCTCGGCGTGGTGCCCGGGGCGGTGGGCCACGGGCCCGGCGGCGGCCCGCCGCGCGAGGGGCCGCGCGAGCACCGCGATGGCTGAGGCGGAGCGCGCCGCGATGGCCGGAGCAGACCGCGCCGCGGTGGCTGAGCTGGGCCGATATCGCGGTGCGTGGGCGGCGGAAGGCGGATCGATAGGGGACCGAAGGGCCCGCCGCCTACTGTCGGCGACGCGGGGCCCGTCGCCTCACCGCCGCGGCCCCGCGCCACCGCCGCCGTGGTCCTCCCCGGCACGCCGTACGTCTTTGAGGCGCTCCACGGGGCCCGCGCGGCCGCGTCAGCGTTCGCGCTCCGGCGTACTCGTCTCGTTCTCAGCCGCTCTCGTCGTTCGTGGAAGGAATGCGATGCACAGCAGGCGCACCACACCGGGCGGGGACACCGCCCCCCTCACGGGCCTCGTCGTCGCCGGGCCCCGCAAGCCCGGCGACGACGAGGACTGGCACGCGGTCCCGCACCGGTCAGGTCCGAGCGGGCTCCGCCCGCGCAGGACCCAGTGACTGGCTGAACAGCAGCACCAGTTCGTGGAAGCGGTACAGCGGCCGCCCAAGGCGGTCCACCCCGCAGATGTCCAGGAGGGCGGCGTCCACCAGGCGCTCCAGGCGCCGCTCGGCCGTCGACTCCGGCTCGGCGAGGCAGCGGGCGGCGGTCTCCGCCCGGAACGGCTCCGTGCCGAGGGACGCCAGGCACATCAGCGTACGGCCGGTATGTCTGGGCAGCTGCCGCAGCGAGGTGAGCAGGGACCCGCGCACGTCCAGTCCGCCGTACGACATCTCGCGTAGCCGGGTCGACGGCTCCGCGAGGCGGTTCGCCAGCCAGGCCGCGGGCCAGCGGGGCCGCGCGGCGAGGCGGGTGCCGACCACGCGCAGCGCCAGCGGCAGGCCGCCGCAGCGGGCGAGCAGTGCCTGGGTCGCCGCCGGGTCGGCGAGGAGCTGGGCGCGGCCCGCCACGCTGACGAGCAGGTCGAGGGCGTCGCCGTCGTCCAGCGGTGCGAGGACCGTGGTGCGGGCTTGGGTGACCCGTGCGAGGCGGGCCCTGCTGGTGATCAGGACGGTCGCCTCCGGTGAGCCCGGCACCAGGGGCTCCAGCTGGCCGCTGTCGACCGCGCCGTCGAGGACGACGAGCAGCCGCTTGCCCGCGGTGCGGATGCGGTAGAGGCGGATCAGCTCGTCCAGGCAGGCGCGTTCGCCGTGGAGGCCGTCCGCGCCGCCCACGCCGCCCGTGCTGTCCGTGCCGTCCGTGAGGCCGGGCACCCCGCCGAGCGCCCTGAGCAGCATGGTGAGGACGTCGCGCACGCTCCGGGGCGTGCCGTCGGCCGTGGTCAGCTCGGCGAAGAGCTGGCCGTCGGGGTAGTGCCGGGCGGCGGCGTGCGCGGCCCGGACCGCGAGCGCCGTCTTGCCGACGCCCGCCATGCCGGTGACGAGCAGGCCGCGCGGGCCGCCGCCGTCCGGGTCGGGCGTCAACTGCTTCCGCATGGCGGCCAGTTCGCTCTCGCGGCCGATGAGTTCCTCGACGTCCGCGGGCAGCATCGAGGGCCGGGGCGCGTCGTCGTAGGCGTCGGCGGCCGGGGCCCCGCCTCCGGCGCCGGAGCCGAGCTTGCCGACGAGGACCGCGTGGTAGGTCGAGCCGAGGGTCTCCCCCGGGTCGATGCCCAGCTGGTCCGCGAGGACGTCGCGGCCCTCGTGGTAGCTGCGCAGCGCCTCGGCCTGCCGCCCGCACCGGTACAGGGCGGTCATCAGCTGTGCGCGCAGCTTCTCCCGCAGCGGGAACTCCGCGACCAGGCCGGTGAGTTCCGCGGTCAGCCGCTCGTGTCTGCCGAGTGCGAGGTCGGCCTCGATGCGCCGCTCCAGGGCGTGCATCCTGGCTTCCTCCAGGCGCGGCAGCTCGGCCTCGGCGAGATGGTCGGTCACGCCGGAGACGCCGGTGCCGCGCCACAGGCCGAGGGCCTGGCCGAGCAGGGCGGACGCCTCGCGGTTGCGGCCCGCGGCCAGTTCGGCGCGGCCCCGCTCGGCGAGCCGCTCGAACTCGATGAGGTCGACCGTGCTGCGGGGCGCCCGCAGCGCGTACCCCGGCGGGCGCCGCTCGATGGCGACCTCGTCACCGAGCAGCTTCCGCAGCCGCGACATGTACGTGTAGATCTGTGCGCCGGACGTCGCCGGCGGCTCCCACCCCCATAGGAGCGTGCTCATCCGCGCGTCGGACACCACGCGGCCGCGCGCGAGCAGCAGGGCCGCGAGCACCGTCGGTACTTTGGATCCGGTCAGGGCGATTCTCTCAGCGCCCCGCATTGCTTCCACCGGGCCGAGGACTCGAAAGTCCATCTCGGCTCCCCCCGTCTTCAGGCGAACACTTGCTGGGCCTGACGCTACGAAGTGCCGTTATCCACGGCTTATTCGGCGGGCAACAACCTTTAAACCTCACGCACCGCATGCGGCTGAATACAGTCCTTCAGCCGCATGCGGTGCGTTCCCGGATCCTTACGCTCCCCCACCGCGCGGGGGCGTTCAGTCGCCTGCGAGCCGTGCGGTGATGTCCCGGCCGAGGCCGGCGGCGACGGCCTTGTGCACCTCTTTGCCCAGGTCGGAGTTCGTCATCACGACGCATCCCGTGCCGGAGCGCAGCCGCAGCGAGGTCAGCGCCCGGAAGCCGGGGGTCTGCCCGCCGTGGCCGAATTCCACGTCTCCCAGGGAGCCGTCGACGATCGTGCCGAGGCCGTAGAAACTGCCCGGGAAGGCTTCCGTGAGCATCGCGTCCGCGAGGGGGCCCGGCAGCAGGTCGTCCAGGCCGTTGCGGGTCCGGCGCAGGGCGCAGGCGAGCTGGGCGAGGTCGGCTGCCGTGCTCCACAGTCCGGTGCCGGCCCGGGTGGGGCGGCGGCGGTGTCCGCCGTGCAGCGCCTCGCCGTGCCGGTCGTGTCCCGCGGCGGCGTCCGCGGCGGCGCCCGCCGTGAAGGCGCTGTCCCGCATGCCGAGGGGCTGGAGCACGAGAGCGTCGACGAGCTTGCCGAGTTCCTGCCCCGTCACGTCGGTCAACACCTGCTCGACAAACGCCCATTGGCTGCCCGCCTTGCGGAACACCGATCCCGGTTCCGCCTCCGCCTCCACGTCGTCGAGGACGTCGGACACGGTGGGCATGGTCTCGTCGGGGTGCCACCAGGTGGCCGGCGCCGAGGACAGGCCCGCGGTGTTCGACAGGCAGTGCCGCAGGGTGACGCGGCCGCCGCCGCGCAGCCGCGGCACGGTCCGCCCGGTCAGGTACTCGTCGAGCGGGGCGTCCAGGGCGAGCAGCCCTTCGGCGACGAGGCGCAGTGCGGCGAGCGCGGTGACGTGCTTGCTGATGGATCCGGCCTGGAAGCGGGTGCGCAGGGTGACCGGCGCGCCGGTGTCCAGGGACCGTACGCCGTGCACGTGCAGTGCGGCGATCTCTCCGTTCCGCAGGACGGCGACGGCCGCGCCGGGGATGCCGTGTGCCGCCATCACGTCGTCCACGCCCGCGGCGGGCCGGGTGCCGTTCACGGGCGCACCGGCCCGTGGCCGGCCGTCCGCGCCGCCGTCCGCCTGTTGCCCGTCGCCGGGTCCGCCGTCGCCGGTCCCGCGGCCGGCCTGGGGGTCGCCTTCATCGTCTGTCGCTCCGTAGGTAGCGGGGGTCCCGTCGATCGCGGCTCCGAGGTCCGCGATGGTCACGCTGTCCAGGAGCATCCGCAGGGTCACGGTGAGGCCCGCCCGCCGCCCCGCGGCGAGGACGTGCACGATGCGCATGGAGTCGACCCCGAGGTCGGCGAGCCGGTCGTGGGCGCCGACGCCGGGGACCCCGAGCACCTCGGCGCACACGTCGGCGAGCAGCCGCTCGGTGCGGGTGCGGGGTGCCTGGTAGGCGCGGTCGGCGACGAGCGCCGTGCGCTGGGGCGCGGGCAGGGCCGCGCGGTCGACCTTGCCCGCTGCGTTGAGGGGCAGCCGGTCGAGCGGCACGAAGCCCGTGGGCACCATGTACGCGGGCAGCCGCGCGGCGAGGTGGCGGCGCAGCTCGTCCTGCCCGGCCGCGGCGCCCGCGCCGGGCTCCCCGGTGCCGCCGGCCGCGACGACGTACGCGACCAGCCAGGGTTCGCCCTGGCCGTCCTCGCGTGCGACGACGACGGCGGAGCCGACGCCGGGGTGGCTGACCAGCTGCTCCTCGATCTCGCCGAGTTCGACGCGGTAGCCGCGGATCTTCACCTGGTGGTCGGCGCGGCCCAGGTATTCGAGGTCGCCGTCGGCGCGGAAGCGGACCAGGTCGCCGGTGCGGTACATGCGCGAGCCGGGGGGCCCGCCCAGCTCCTCCGGCAGGAAGCGTGCGGCGGTCAGGCCGGGGCGGCCCACGTAGCCGCGGGCCACGCCCGCGCCCGCCAGGTACAGCTCGCCGGTGACGCCGACCGGGACGGGCTGGAGCGCGCTGTCGAGCACGTAGGCGCGGGTGTTGTGCAGGGGCCGTCCGATCGGGGTGTCCGGCGCGGCCCGCGGCACTTCCCAGCCGGTGGACCAGACGGTCGTCTCGGTGGGCCCGTACAGGTTGACCAGGCGGTCCACGTGGCCGCGCAGTTCGCGGGCGAGGGAGGGCGGGCAGGCCTCGCCGGTGGTCACCGCCGTCAGGGGGCGGCGCGCGAAGCCGGCCGCGAGCAGCAGTTTCCAGCCCGCGGGGGTGGCCTGGAGGTGGGTGACGCCGTGGCTGTCGACGAGGTCGAGCTGGGCGAGCGCGTCGCCCAGGCCGCTGTCGTCGGCGAGCACCACGGAGCCGCCGGTGATCAGGGGCAGGTACAGCTCGGCGTAGGAGATGTCGAAGGACACCGACGTCGCCGCGAGCCACACGTGATCCGGCGCCGCGTCGAACCGCGCCCGCATCGAGAACAGCAGGTTGAGCAGCGAGCCGTGGGCGATCTGCACGCCCTTGGGCCGCCCGGTCGAGCCGGAGGTGAACAGCGTGTAGGCGAGGCCGTCGGGCGGTGGCGGGCCCGCCGCGGCGTCGGCCGCCGGAGCGGGTGCGGTGCCGGGCCTGCGCGCGATCCGCTCCTGGTCGCGCTCCAGGTCGAGGAGTTCACCGTCGTACGCGTCCCCGAGCAGCCCGGACAGGGTCCGCTGGGTGACGACGAGGCGCGCGCCCGCGGTGTCCAGCATGTAGGCAAGGCGTTCGGCGGGCAGGGCGGCGTCGAGGGCCAGCTGGGAGCCGCCCGCCTTCCAGATGCCGAGCAGCACCGGGAGCAGCCAGGGGCCGCGCTCCAGGAGCACGCCGACCACGGACTCCGGGCCGACGCCCGCGGCGCGCAGCTCGTGCGCGACGCGGTTGGCGCGGGTGTCGAGCTGCCGGTAGCTCAGGACGGTCGATCCCGCCCTCACGGCGACCGCGTCCGGGGAGGCCGCGGCCTTCGCCTCGAACACGTGGTGCACGCGCCTGCTCATTCCCACTCCATGTCGGTGTCGTTCCAGTCCTGGAGAAGCCGCGCGCGTTCGGTGTCCGTGAGGACGGCCGCGCGGGCGTCGCCGTCCGCGTCGGCCGCCATGGCCTCGAGGACGGTGCGGTACATCCCGGCGAGGCGCTCCGCGTTGGCGCGGTTGAGGCCGGTGCTCACGGCGCGGAGGACGAGCCTGCCGGGGACGTTGGCGATCGACATCGTGAACTCGTTGGAGCTGTCGCCCGCGCCCGCCCGGACGTCCACGGCGCCGGTGTCGACCTGGTGGAAGTCCTGGTAGCGGAACATGATGTCGAACAGCCGCCCGCCGCCCGCGAGGCGCTGCACGGCCGGCAGCGGATAGCGCCGGTGCCGGTACACGTCGGCCTCGCGGTCGAAGACCTGCCGTACGAGGTCGCGCCAGGTGTCGGCGGTGCGGTCGTGGGCGAACGGCAGCGTGTTGAGGAACATGCCGTACACCCGCTCGGCGCCCGGGACTTCGGGCCGCGCGCTGTACAGGACGCCGGTGTGGAAGGCGTCCTCGTTCGTGACCGAGCTGAGCACCTTCAGGTGCGCGGCAAGGAGGACGGCCTTGAAGGAGGTGCCGGTCTCTGTGGCCAGTGCGCGCAGTTCGGGCTCGATGTCACGGAACTCCACCGACAGCTTGAAGTCCTCGCGCGGCGCGGCCACGCCGTCGCCCCACTCGGGCGGCAGCGCGCACGGCGCGTGGCCGTCGACGACGCGCCGCCAGTAGTCCCGGTCCTCGGTCGAGTCGAGCGCGGCGAGTTCGGCGGCGACGAAGTCCGCGTACCGCACCGGCATCGGCTCGTCGGGCTCCGGTTCCGCGCCGCCTGCGGCAGCTTCGGCGTACGCGCGGTAGGCGTTCAGCACTTCCATGAGGAGCGACTGCTGGCTCCAGCCCTCCGTGATGGCGTGGCAGTGCGTGAAGCCGAGGTGCCACGCCTCGTCGGACTCGACGAGCGCGGAGATCCGCAGCAGCGGCGGACGCGAGACGTCGAACAGCTCGGCGCGTTCCCGCGTGATGTGCGCGCGCCGTCCTTCCTCGAACTCCTCGGGAGTGGTCCCGCGCAGGTCGTGGACGGCCACGGTGGTGTCGGCCTCCGGGTGCACGAGTTGCAGGGGCATCTCGTACGTTTCGAGCGCGAAGGACGTGCGCAGCATCTCGTGCCGGGCCACCACGGTCCGTGCGGCGTGGGCGAGCGCGTCCGCGTCGAACGGCCTGCCGTCCTTGATCCGGAACGTGGACGTGTTGTGGTACTTGTTCAGGCCGTCGTCGGAGAGCATCTCCAGGAGCATGCCGAGCTGAACCTGCGAGAGCGGGTAGGCGTCGGTGACGCCTGCGGGCAGCGCGTCGCGCACGCCCTGCGGGACGAGGGCGAACGGCGCGATGCCCTCCGGTTCGGGGGCGCTGCCGCCGGTGCCGAGCGCGGCGGCGAGGCCCGCCACCGTCCGGTAGCGGAACACATCCCCCACACCCGCCTCGAAGCCCTGCGCCCGCAACGCGCCCACCAGGGCGATCGCCTTGATCGAGTGCCCGCCGAGGTCGAAGAAGCTCTCCTCGACGCCCACCTTCTCCAGGCCCAGGACCTGCCCCCACACCTCGGCGATGCGCGCCTCGGCGTCGGAGCGCGGCGCGACATAGGTGTCGGTGACCGCCGCTGCCGCCTCGGGCAGGGCCCGCCGGTCGACCTTTCCGTTCGCCGTGAGCGGGATCGCCTCCAGCTCCACGAACACCGAGGGCACCATGTACTCCGGCAGCACCTCGCCCAGCGCCTCGGCCAGTCCCTCGCTGTCGCCGACGACGTACGCGATCAGCTGCTGCTCGTCGGACACGACGACGGCGGCATCGGACACCGAGGCCTGTGCGACAAGGGCCGCGCGGATCTCGCCCAGCTCGATGCGGTAACCCCGCACCTTGACCTGGTCGTCGATGCGCCCCAGGAACTCCACGGCCCCGTCGGCCCGCCACCGGACCAGGTCACCGGTCCGGTACAGACGCTCACCCGAGCCCCCGTACGGATCGGGCACGAACCGCTCAGCGGTCAGCCCCGGACGCCCCGCGTAACCACGAGCGACACCGGTACCACCGACGTACAGCTCTCCCACGACCCCTGCGGGTACGGGTTGTTGCCGCGAGTCCAGCACCCTCATGACCATGTTGGGAAGGGGTCGTCCGATCGGCACGACGCCTGTGAACGCCTCCTCCAGCGGGAACACACAGGTCCCCACCGTCGCCTCCGTCGGCCCGTACTCGTTGACGACCTGGCCGTCTCCGAGCAACTGCCGCCAACGCTCCACCAGTTGACCTGGAAGCGCCTCACCCGCGACGACCACACGCGAGACGAGCGCCTGGATCTCGGCATCCTCCAACTGCCCGTCGAGGACTTCGAGATGCCCGGGCGTCAGCTTGATGAACGAGAACGGACCCGCCGCGACCAGTGCGTCACCCAGCTCGGTCAGCTCACCGCCGTACAGCCACACCCGCTGCCCCACCACCAGCGGCGCCCACACATTCGGCACCACCAAGTCGAACGCCACCGACGAGAACACCGGCGCACCACCCGAACCGGCAGCCGCCAGCTCCCGCCCCGCCCACTCCACATGATTCGCCAGACCCCGGTGCGTGACCTCCACACCCTTCGGCCGACCCGTCGAACCCGACGTGAACACCGTGTACGCCACCGAGTCCAGATCCACCATGACCTCCGGCGCGGCCGCCGGATAAGCCGACAGATCCTCCTCCGTGACCACCGTCGAAACACCCGTGAAGCGGCCCGCGTACTCCGCCGACGTCACCGCCACCGACACGCGCCCATCCGCCACCATCGCCGCGATCCGCTCCGCAGGAAGCACCGGATCCATCGGCACGTAACCGGCACCCGCCCGCCACACACCCAACAGGCCCACCATCAACTCAACCGAACGGTCAAGGAGCACCGCCACCGACGAGCCCGGACCGACGCCCTCAGCACGCAGACGATGAGCCAGACGGTTCGCCGCCGCATCCAACTCCGCGTACGTCAGACGCTGTTCACCGCGCTCCACGGCCACCGCGTCCGGAACCCGGACCACCTGCCGCCCCACCAGCTCCGGCACCGAAACCCCGGACACCGGCGCCACCGGCTCCCCTCCGGCCCAGGTGCGCAGCACGCGCTCGCGCTCGCCGTCCGGGAGGAGGGTCGCCTCGGCGTCGCCGTCGGCGTCCGCCGCGATCGCTTCGAGGACCGCGCGATACATCGCGACGATGCGCGTGAGGTTCGGCCGGGTGACGGCACTCGGGTCCACCGTGAGGAGCAGGCCGTCGGCGCGGGCCGCCACGGCGAGGCCGAACTCGGTGGCGCCCTCGCCCATGCCGGAGTCGGCGTCGACGATGTCACTGTCCGTCTGGGCGTCGCTCAGGTCGAGGTAGCTGAAGCGGACGTGCAGCAGCCGGGAGCCGTCGCCCAGTTCGCGCTGCATCACCGGCATCGGGAAGCGCCGGTGCGGCCAGAGGGCGCCCTCCTGCTCGAAGACCTGGCCGATGAGGTCGCGCCAGGTGCGGGCGCCGCGGCGGTGGGCGAACGGCACGGTGTTGAGGTACATGCCGTAGACCCGTTCGGCGCCGACCGCCTCGGGGCGGCCGCTGCACACCAGACCGGTGCAGAAGGCCTCCTCCGGCGTGAGCTGGCTCATCACCTTCAGGTGGGCCGCGTGCAGCACGGCCTTGAGCGAGGTGCCGGTCTCGGTCGCGCGGGCGCGCAGCCGTGGCGCCAGGTCGTCGAGCGGGACGCGCAGCGTGTGCGCGTCGCGTCCGGCGGCCTCCGGGTCGCCCAGGGCGGACGGCAGCTCGAAGGTGCCGTGGCCGCCGATGACGTCACGCCAGTAGGCGCGGTCCTCCTCCGACGCGAGGGAGGCGAGTTCGGCGGCGACGAAGTCCGCGTACCGCACGTCGGGGGTCTGCGGCCGGGGTGGCTCCCCGGCGGCGCGCACCCTCAGATAGCCCTCGACGATCTCGCTCAGCAGGGAGCGGTGGCTCCAGCCCTCCGTGATCGGGTGGCAGACGCTGACCGACAGCCACCACGCCTCGTCCGACTCGACGAGCGCGGAGATCCGCAGCAGCGGCGCACGGTCGAGGGCGAAGGGCTGGGCGCGCTCGCTGCTGATGTGCTCCCTGCGGAACGTCTCCTGCTCCTCCGCGCTCCGGCCGCGCAAGTCGTGCTCGGCGACGGGCAGTTCAGCGGAAGCGTGGATCAGTTGCAGGGGCGTCGAGTAGCCCTCCAGGTCGAAGGAGGCGCGTAGCATCTCGTGGCGCTCGACGACGGCCCGGCCCGCCGCGGCGAGCGCGGCGCGGTCGAAGGGGCGGCCGTCCTTGATCCGGAAGGTGGTGGTGTTGTGGTACTTGTTGCGGCCGTCGTCGGCCAGCATCTCCACCAGCATGCCGAGCTGGACCTGTGCCAGCGGGAAGGCGTCGACGAGTCCTTCGGGCAGCCGTTCCCGGTCGTGCGGGTCGAGCAGCGCGAACGGCGCGACGCCTTCCGGTTCGGGGGCGCTGCCGCCGGTGCCGAGCGCGGCGGCGAGGCCCGCCACCGTCCGGTAGCGGAACACATCCCCCACACCCGCCTCGAAGCCCTGCGCCCGCAACGCGCCCACCAGGGCGATCGCCTTGATCGAGTGCCCGCCGAGGTCGAAGAAGCTCTCCTCGACGCCGACCTCCTCCAGGCCCAGGACCTGCCCCCACACCTCGGCGAGGCGCGCCTCGGTCTCGGTGCGCGGGGCGACATGGGCGTCCGTGGCGGGGGCGCCGGGGTCGGGCAGGGCGCGCCGGTCGACCTTGCCGTTCGCCGTGAGCGGGATCGCGTCCAGTTCCACGAACACGGAGGGCACCATGTACTCCGGCAGCACCTCGCCCAGCGCCTCGGCCAGGCCCTCACCTGCCCCGACCACGTAGCCGACCAGTCGCTGGTCGTCGGACACGAGGACGGCGGCATCGGACACCGACGGCTGCGCGACAAGGGCCGCGCGGATCTCGCCCAGCTCGATGCGGTAGCCGCGGATCTTCACCTGGTCGTCGATGCGCCCCAGGAACTCCACGGCTCCGTCGGCCCGCCACCGGACCAGGTCGCCGGTCCGGTACAGACGCTCACCCGAGCCCCCGTACGGATCGGGTACGAACCGCTCAGCGGTCAGCCCGGGGCGTCCGGCGTAGCCCCGGGCAACCCCCGTACCACCCACGAACAGCTCGCCGGTCACGCCGACGGGGACCGGACGCATCTCGCTGTCGAGCACCCGCATCACCATGTTGGGGAGCGGACGCCCGATCGGCACGACGCCTGTGAACGCCTCCTCCAGCGGGAACACACACGTCCCCACCGTCGCCTCCGTCGGCCCGTACTCGTTGACGACCTGGCCATCACCGAGCAACTGCCGCCAACGCTCCACCAGTTGACCCGGCAGCGCCTCACCCGCGACGACCACACGCGAGACGAGCGACTGGATCTGGGCATCCCCCAACTGCCCGTCGAGGACTTCGAGATGCCCGGGCGTCAGCTTGATGAACGAGAACGGACCCGCCGCGACCAGTGCGTCACCCAGCTCGGTCAGCTCACCGCCGTACAGCCACACCCGCTGCCCCACCACCAGCGGCGCCCACACATTCGGCACCACCAAGTCGAACGCCACCGACGAGAACACCGGCGCACCACCCGAACCACCAGCCGCCAGCTCCCGCCCCGCCCACTCCACATGATTCGCCAGACCCCGGTGCGTGACCTCCACACCCTTGGGCCGACCCGTCGAACCCGACGTGAACACCGTGTACGCCACCGAGTCCAGGTCCACGGCGGCCTGCGGCGCGGTCGTCGGGAGGTCCGAGCGGTCCTCCTCCACATGCACCACCGGCACCTCGGTGAACCGGTCGGCGTATCCGGCCGAGGTCACGGCAGCCGCCACCGCCCCGTCGGTCACCATCGCCGCGATGCGCTCCGCGGGGAGTACCGGATCCATCGGTACGTAACCGGCGCCCGCCCGCCACACGCCAAGCAGCGCCACCATCAGCTCGACGGAACGGTCAAGGAGCACCGCCACCGACGAGCCCGGACCGACGCCCTCAGCGCGCAGACGATGGGCCAGACGGTTCGCCGCCGCGTCCAACTCGGCATAGGTCAGACGCTGTTCGTCGCACTCGGCGGCCACCGCGTCCGGGGCCCGGACCACCTGCCGCGCCACCAGCTCCGGCACCGGAACGCCGGACACCGGCGCCACCGACTCCGCTCCGGCCCAGGTGCGCAGCACGCGCTCGCGCTCGCCTCCGGGCAGGTGGTCGTGGAGCGCGTCGCCGTCCGGGTCGGCGGCCATCGCTTCGAGGACCGCGCGGTACATGGCCGCGAGGCGGTCGACGCTCGCCCGGGACATCACGTGGTTCTGGGCGGTGATGACCATGAATCCGGCCCGGGTGGACACACCGAGCGGGAACTCGGTGGGGCTGTCGTCGATGGTGGCCGGGTAGTCGATGACGTCCTGGTCGACCTGGCGGAAGTTCTGGTAGCTGAAGCGGACGTCGACCAGGCGCCCGGCGGCCCCGCTGTCGCGCTGCATGGCGCCGAGCGGGTAGCGGCGGTGCGGCCACAGCTCGATCTCCTGGTCGAAGACCTGCTGGACGAGGTCGCGCCAGGTGCGGGCGCCGCGCCGGAAGGGGAACGGGAGCGGGTTGAGGTAGACGCCGTGGACGCGGTCGGCGCCGACGGCCTCGGGTCGGGCGTTGGTCACCAGGCCCGTGCGCAGGGTCGCTTCGGGCGTGAGCCGGCTCATCACCTTCAGGTGCGCCGCGTGCAGCACGCTCTTGATCGGCACCTTCGCCGTGGCGGCGAGGGCACGCAGCCCCTGCTCCACGTCGTGGTACGGCACCCAGGCCCGGTGCAGTCCGCGCGGGGTGGTGGCGGGGTCGTCGCCCCAGCCCGTCGGCGGGTCGAACTTGGCGTGGCCGTCGATGATCCGCCGCCAGTAGGCGCGGTCCTCGTCGGAGGCGAGGGCCTTCAGCTCGGCCGCGACGAAGTCGGCGTAGCGCACGGCGGCCGGTTCCGGCTCGGTGGGCGTGACGCCGTCGCGCAGCGCGCGGTAGGTGGCGACGAGTTCCATGAGGAGCGAGTGGTGGCTCCAGCCCTCCAGGACCGCGTGGCACTCGGTGAGGGTGAGCCACCAGCTCCCGTCGTCACGGGCGTGGCCGGTGAAGCGGACCAGCGGGGCCGCGGTGAGGTCGAAGAGTTCGGTTCGTTCGACGGCCATGAACTGCCGCAGGTCGCGGTCGAGTTCCTCGGTGCCGAGCGCCCGTACGTCGCGTACGGCGACCGTGGTGTGGACCTCGCCCGGTGCGTGGACGAGCTGGAGCGGGACGGAGTAGCCCTCCAGGGCGAAGGACGTGCGCAGGATCTCGTGCCGGCCGATGACGGTCCGCACGGCCCGGTCGAGGGCGGCCGGGTCGAGAGGCCGGTCGTCGAGGATCCGGAAACAGGTCGAGTTGTGGTAGTGGTTGCGGCCGTCGTCGGCGAGCATCTCGACGACCATGCCGAGCTGGACCTGCGCCAGCGGGTAGGCGTCCACGACGCCGGCCGGCAGCTTCGCCCGGTCCTCCGCGGCGAGCAGCGCGAAGGGCGCCACGCCGGGCTCGGGCGCGGCGGGTGCCGGGCGGCCGGTGAGGAACTCGACGAGTTCGGCGGGGGTGCGGTGCGCGAAGACGTCGCGGACCGTCACGTCGTACGCGGCCTCGCGCAGGGCGCCGACGAGCGCCACGGCGCGCAGGGAGTCGCCACCGAGGTCGAAGAAGTTGTCCTCCACGCCGACCTGGTCGACGCCGAGCACGTCGCGCCAGACGCCCGTCATCTCCTCCTCGGCCGCGGTGCGGGGCGCGACGTGCGCGCGCTCGACGGCGAGCGCGCCGCGGTCGGGCGCGGGCAGCGCGGCCTGGTCGAGCTTGCCGTTGACGGTCAGCGGGATCTTCGCGATGACGAGGAACGCGCCGGGCACCATGTACGCGGGCAGCGACCGGGCGAGCAGGGCGCGCAGCTCGCTGGGCGCGGCGACCGCGTCGCTGGTGGGCACGGTGTAGGCGACCAGGCGCCGGTCGCCCGGCGTGTCCTCGCGGACCACGACGACGGCGTCCCGCACCCGCGGATGCCCGGCCAGGAGTGCCTTGATCTCGCCGAGTTCGACGCGGTGGCCGCGGATCTTGACCTGGTGGTCGATGCGGCCGAGGTAGTCGAGGGTGCCGTCGGGGCGGTAGCGGGCGAGGTCGCCGCTGCGGTAGAGGCGGGTTCCGGGCGGCCCGTAGGGGTCGGGCACGAAGCGCTCGGCGGTCAGGCGGGGGCGGCCGAGGTACATGCGGGCGACGCCGGGGCCGCCGACGTGGATCTCGCCGGGCACCCCGACGGGCACGAGTTCACCGTGCGCGTCGCGGAGTTGCACCCGCAGGTCGGGCAGCGGCACGCCCACCGGGTTGCCCGCGTCGGAGGCGATGTCGGCCTCGGTGACGCGGTGGTAGGTGGTGTGGACGGTGGTCTCGGTGATGCCGTACATGTTGATGAGCTGGGTGCGGTCCAGGTCGCGGCGGGCCACCCAGGGGGCGAGGCCGGGCACGTCGAGGCGCTCGCCGCCGAACGTGACGACGCGGAGGGCGAGTTCGTCGATCAGCGGGTGCCCGTCACCGGCCAGGGACACCAGGCCGCGGAACGCGGACGGCGTCTGGTTCAGGACGGTGACGTGCTGCTCCGCGAGCAGGGCCAGGAAGTCCTCGGGGGAGCGCGCGGTCTCCGCGTCCACGACGACGAGCCGCCCGCCGTACAGCAGGGCGCCCCACATCTCCCACACCGACATGTCGAAGGCGTACGAGTGGAAGAGCGTCCACACGTCGCGGTCGTCGAAGCCGTAGTACCGCTCGGTGCTGGTGAACAGGCGCAGGACGTTGGCGTGCGTGAGGCCCACGCCCTTGGGGCGGCCGGTGGAGCCGGAGGTGTAGATGGTGTAGATCAGGTCGTCGGGGGTGACGCCGGAGACCGGGTTCGTGTCGGGGGCGGCCTCAAGGGCGGTCGTTTCCTCGTCGCCGTCGAGGACCACGAGGCGGCCGTCGTGCGCGCCGCGCAGGTGCTCGGCGCGCGCCCGTGAGGTGAGGACGATCTCGGTGCCCGCGTCCTTGAGGGTGTACGCGATGCGGTCGGCGGGGTGCTCCGGGTCGAGCGGCAGATAGCCGGCTCCGGACTTGAGCACGCCGAGGAGGGCGGGCAGCAGGTCGATGCCGCGGTCGAGGCTGATGCCCACCAGGTCGTCGACTCCGGCGCCCAGGTGGCGCAGGTGGTGGGCGACGCGGTTGGCGCGGGCGTTCAGCTCGCCGTACGTCATGCGCCGCGCGCCGCACACCAGGGCGACGGCGTCGGGGGTGGCCGCGGCCCGCTCCTCGAAGACCTCGTGGGCGCAGGACGCGGGCGCCGGGAGGGTCTCGGCGGGCGGCACGAGCACGGCCAGGTCGGCGGTGTCGAGCAACTCCAGGCGGGACAGCGGAAGGCCGGGGGTCTCGGCGGCGGCTTCGAGGAGGCGCACGTAGTGGCGGGCGAGCCGTTCGGCCGTGGTCCTGTCGTACAGCGCGGTGCTGAACTCCAGGGTGCCGCGTACGCCGCCGTCGGGGTGTTCGCCGAGTTGCAGCGTGAGGTCGAAGCGGGAGACGCGGCTGGTGGCGCGCAGCGGCTCGGCCTGGACGCCCGGCAGCCTGAAGGAGCTGGTGCGCTCCTGGTGCAGGGTGAAGGCGACCTGGCACAGCGGGGTGCGGGACAGGTCGCGCTCCGGCTGGAGGTCGTCGACGAGCCGGGCGAAGGGCACTTCCTGGTGGTCGAAGGCGTCCAGGGTGGTGGCGCGGGCCTGCTCGACGAGGTCGGTGAAGGCCGGGTCGCCGCTCCACCGGCCGCGCAGCACCAGGGTGTTGATGCCGTAGCCGATGAGCTGTTCCAGCTCGGGCCTGCCGCGGCCGGACACGACGGTGCCGACGGGGATGTCGGTGCGGCCGGTGTAGCGGGAGAGCAGCGCCTGGTAGCCCGCGAGCAGGGTGTGGAAGAGCGTGGCGCCGCGGCCGGTGCCGAGGTCGCGCAGGCGGGCGGTCAGCTCCGGCGTGAGGGCTACGGGCACCGCGTCGCCGTCCCAGGAGCGGGTCGCGGGGCGCGGCCGGTCGGTGGGCACCTCCAGGGCCGTGAGGCCCTCCAGCTGCGCGCGCCAGTACGCGAGGTGCCGGTCGAGCGCGCCGTCGGCGAGCCGGGACCGCTGCCAGGCGGCGTAGTCGGCGTACTGCACCGGCAGCGGGGCGAGCGGCGAGGGCCGCCCGGCGGCGAACGCCTCGTACAGGGCGGAGAGTTCGCCGAGGAACTGGCCGACGGACCACTCGTCGCAGGCCACGTGGTGGAAGACGACGACGAGGACGTGGTCGTCGGCGGCGACGCGGATCAGGCGGGCCCGCACCGGGCCGCCGTGCTCCAGGTCGAAGGGCTTGCCGGGCTCGGCATCGGCGAGGGCGCGGGCGCGCCGCTCGCGCTCGGCCGGGTCGCCGAGGACGGTCAGGTCGTCGGTGGGCAGCTCGAACAGGCCCGGCTCGTCGATGACCTGGACGGGCTCGGTGCCCTCCAGGCGGTAACGGGTGCGCAGAACCTCGTGCCGGGCCACGACCGCCGTCAGGCCGCGGCACAGCACCTCCGCGTCCAGCGGCCCGGTCAGGCGCAGCGCCACCGGGACGCTGTACTCCCAGCTGTCCGGGTCGAGGCGGCTGAGGAACCACATCTGCTGCTGGCCGTGGGAGAGGGCGAGCGGTCCCTCGCGGTCGACGCGGGCCACCGCCGTGCGTCGTCCGCCGCGGGCTCCGGCGAGCCGGGCGCGCACCAGCTCCTCGCGCTTGTCCTTGGCCGCACCGGCCCCTTGGCCCGACCGATTTCCGCCAGTGCTCATGCTGAGCGCTCCTCCCGACCTTCCACGTGATGCGTCCGTGCGTTGCCGCGAACCTGCTGGGTGTGGCGCCCCGGCCGGGGCGCGGATGTCAGGTGCCCGCCTGCTCCATGCGGCGGCGCAGGCTCGCCGGGCGCATGTCGGTCCAGACCGCGTCGATCCGGTCCAGGCACTCCTGGCGGGTGCCCTCGGTGCCCTCGGCGTGCCAGCCGGCGGGCAGCTCGCGGTCGGCCGCCCAGATCGAGTACTGCTCCTCGTCGTTGCGGACGACGCGGTAGGGGCGGTCGTCGTTCAGCTCGTCAGCCATGTCGGCGTCCCTTTCGAAAGCCGGGGCAAGCCCGGGGAGAGCCGGGGCGAGCCCCGGGGGTCGATACGACCTCAGCTTCCGGCGGGCACCTATATGCGGCCTCTACGCAGGCAACACGGCACGCGCGCCCCCTCGGGCGCGCGCGGACAGCACGCGGCCCGGTCCCGCCGGGGCGATGGGGACCGGGCCGCGTGAGCTTCGGGGCGGGCGCGAGCCGGCTACTCGCGGGCACCCACCAGCTGGACGATGCGCGAGCGCAGGGCGGCGCCGACGGGAAGCACGGTGCCGACGACGGCGAGGACCGCGCAGACGGCGGTGACCGCGCCGACCACGGCCCACGGCACCACGATGGGAGCCGCGCCGAACAGCTCGTGCAGGGCGCCCCACAGGCCGATGAGGTTGACCGCGGAGGCGATGGCCGCGAGGGCCACACCGATCGCGGTGACGAGCAGCGACTCGGCGACGAAGAACCGTACGACCTGTTTCGGAGTGGCACCGGCGAGGCGCAGCACGGCGAGGTCACGGCGCCGGTCGGCGGTGGCCATGAGCAGGGTGTTGAGGACGGCGATGAAGCAGAACAGGACGACGATCAGCGCGGTGGAGCGCTGCCGCACCTCGATGAGGTGGCGCGCGTAGGCGCTCTCGGAGGCGACGAGTTCGTCACGCGTCATGAACTTGGCGCCGTTGCCCTGGACGGCCTTCTCGATGGCTGCGGTGGCGGCGGCCCGGTCGGTGCCCGGCTTCAGGGAGATGTAGGCGCGCCGGGCCAGACCGTCGCGGGAGTACGCGGCCGAAGCGGCGAACCGCTCGGGCAGGTAGGCGACGTCTGAGCCGCGCAGCGCCTTGTAGACGGCGGCGACCTTCAGCGTGGCCCGCTCGCCGTCGCCGAGGAAGATCTTCACGCGGGTGCCCACGTCCCAGCCCCACAGGTCGGCGACGGCCATGCTGGTGTCGTCGAGCTTGTCCAGGGAGCCTTCGGTGACGTCGAGGTCCATGGTGTGCTTCAGCGCGGCCGTGTCGACGACCAGGCCGTCGTTCACGTCGAAGCGGTCCTCGTCGCGGGTGTAGACGGTCGTCAGGAGCGGCGCGGTGATCTGTACGCCGTCGATCCGCTTGACCCGCTCGACGACCTCGGGGCTGATGCCGGGCGTGTCGTCGGGCGCGAGCGCGTACTCGGAGGTCACCGAGTTGCGCAGGCCGTGGTCGCGGGCCGCGCCGAGCGAGTCGGTGGCGGCGAGCAGCGACAGGGCGAGGCCGACGGTGAGCAGGATCGGCGCGGCGGTGGCCGCCGTGCGGCGGCGGGCGGTGAGCGCGCTCTCGCGCACCAGCATGGCCGTGGGCCCGGCGGAGTTGCGGAAGGGCCACATGAAGAACCGGGTGAGCGGGCCGACCGCGAGCGGGGCGAGGACGGCCGCCGCGAGGACGGGCACGAGCAGCTCGGTGACGTACGTGTTGGGCGAGAGGACGCTCTGCGGCTTGCCGAAGGCGATCCACCCGGCGAGGCCGAGGCTCGCGGCGACGCCGGCGAGGCCGAGGAGTCGGCGTGCGGGCGTCATCCCGGAGTCGTCCACGGCGGCTTCGCGCAGTGCCTCGACGGGGCGCACCGAGCCCGCCCTGCGGGCGGCGGCGACGGCGCCGCACCAGGCCACGGCGGTACCGACGAGGAACGCTCCCGCGAGCGGGGCGACGATCGTCCAGTGCAGGGACGGCTTCACCTCGAACCAGTCCGGGGAGATGTCCATGGAGATCAGCACGTCGGCGAGGAGCTGGGCGCCGTACAGGCCGAGGGCCGCGCCCGCCGCGGACGCCAGCGTGCCGACGAGCAGAGCCTCGCCGCGGACCATGCGCCGCACCTGCTTGGGCGTGGCGCCGACGGCCCGCAGCAGCGCGACCTCGCGGCGGCGCTGGACGACGGCGAAGGCGAACGTGGAGGCGACGACGAAGACCGCGGTGGTGCCCGCGACGCTCGCCATGACCGGCACCAGGGTGACGGTGTTGTCGAGCGTCTCGCGGTCGCTCTCCTCACTGGCGTCGGCCTTGTGCCGGTCCTGCCCGGTGAGCACGTCGGCGTCGTCGCCGACGGCCGCGCGGACCGCGTCGAGCGGGCCGAGCGGGACGAGTGCCTCGATCCGCGGGGAGATCCGGGCCGCCTCGGCGTCGCTGAAGAAGACGGCGTCCTCCCAGTCGACGGGCGAGACGGTGCCGGAGACGGTGTAGCGGGAGACTCCGGCGGCGGTCATGACCGTGATCTGCTCGCCGGTGCGGGCCTGGTCGGAGGGGACGACGACCTGGTCGTCGCCGGTGGGCGCGCGCCCGTCGGTGAGGCGGTAGCCGCCGAAGCGGGCGACCGGCCAGGGGTGGCCGACCTGGTCCTTGGGGCCGCCGTCGAGCTGGGCGTAGAAGGCGCGGTCCACGACGACGTCGCCGGCGCCCTCGACCTTCTGCCGCAGCGCGGGCTCGACGCCCCGGGCCGAGGGCAGCGAACGGACGCCGAGGTCGTGCTGCGATGCGTTCCAGTCCCCGTCGTCGGGCTTGACGACGGCCTGGGCCTTCGCGAACCGTTCGACGGGCCGGTCGGGCAGGTCGAGCACGGTCATCAACAGCGTGCCCATGGCGGCCACTTGGGCGACGCCGAGGACGAGCGCCACGAGGGTGCCGAGGAAGGACACCCAGCGGGCCCGCAGGGTCTGGTAGGCGATGAAGAGCACTTACGACACCGCCAGGCTGGTCATCCGGGCCGCGACCGCCTCCGCCGTGGGCCGCTCCAGGCCGCCGGCGAGGGTGCCGTCGGCGAGGAAGACGACGCGGTCGGCGTAGGCGGCGACGTTCGGGTCGTGCGTGACCATCACGATCGTGGTGGGCCTGTCGGCCAGTTCGGTGGCCGCGTAGCCGTCGCCGGTGGGCGGGCCCGCGAGCTTGCGGAGGGTGTCGAGCAGTTCCCGGCCCGTGTGCAGGTCGAGGGCGCCCGTCGGCTCGTCGGCGAACAGCACGGCGGGGCGGCTGACCAGGGCGCGGGCGATGGCGACGCGCTGCTGCTGGCCGCCGGAGAGCTGGCTGGGGCGGCTGCCCGCCTTGTCGCCGAGGCCCACAAGGGCGAGGGACTTGGCTATCGCGTCGCGCTTCGGCTTGCGGCCGGACAGGCGCAGGGGCAGGGACACGTTCTGCGCGGCCGTCAGGGACGGCAGCAGGTTGAAGGACTGGAAGATGAAGCCCGTCCGCTCCCGGCGCAGCTCGGTCAGCTGGGTCTCGTTCAGGGTGCTCAGGTCGGTGCCGTCGACGCTCACCCGGCCCGACGTGGGCCGGTCGAGGCCCGCGGCGCACTGGAGCAGTGTGGACTTGCCTGATCCGGAGGGGCCCATGATCGCCGTGAAGCTGCCCCGGGGGAAGGCCAGCGTGACCTCGCGCAGCGCGGTCACGGGGCTGGCCCCCGAGCTGTATGTCTTGGTCAGCGACTCCAGCCGCACTGCCTCATCCATCGATTCTCCGTAAGGTCAGGGTCGTACGAGAGGGGACGACCACTGGCTCGTTCTCCCTCTCGGGCGGCGGGGCCATGTTGTTCTCGTCCTCCAGTGCCGCACCACGGCGCGTGAACACGAGGGTCGCGACGGCGGCGAGGGCCGCCATCACCACGGAAGCGCCGATCAGGACCTGACGGGTGCCGTACGCGTCCAGGAGGAAGCCGGTGCCGAGCGCGCCGAGTGAACTCGCGCCGGAGACGAGCAGCATGACGACGCTGCCGACCCGCCCCTGCATGTTGTTCGGCGTGATGCGCACCTGGTGGGACATGCCTGCGACGGTAACAGCGGCTCCTATATGCGATGTTATGAAAAAGAGAGTCCCAAGTGCCGCCGGATGGTGGAAAACCACCGTTCCTGGCAGGGCCAGGGCCCAGGCCACGTGCGCCACGATCATGGTGTGCCGCATCGGGAGGCGCTTGCTGAGGGCGCCTCCGGTGATCGCGCCGAGGAGGCCTCCGACGCTGCCAGCGGCCATGATCAGGCCGACGGTGCCCGCGGGTCTGCCGGAGTCCCGCACCACCACCGCCACGCTGAGGATCAGCGCCTGGAAGATCAGGTTGCTGCCCGCCATGATGAGCAGCGCGGTGCGGAAATAGGCGCGTTTCCATACCCAGTCGAGCCCGGCGCGGATCTCCGCGGTCATGGGGCGCTTCTTCCCGCCCTTGCCGCCCTTGGCCTTGCCGCCCTTGGCCTTCGTGTCGTCCTTGGCCCGCAGCCGCACCAGCGTGATCAGGGACAGCAGGTACATCCCGACGCTGGACATGAACGGCATCCACGCGGAGATGCCGAACAGCATGCCGCTGGCCGGGTGCCCGACGAAGTTCACCGCGCGGGACCGCGCCTCGTTCGTGGCCATGGCCGCCGACAGCTGCCGGGCGGGCACCACGCCGCGAACGGTGGCCCGCTCGGCCAGCTGGTAGAAGACGGTCAGGGCGCCCTGTACGAACGCGACGGCGGCGATGTGCCACACGTAGAGGCGGTCGCCCGCCAGGGCGACGGCGACGGTCGCGACCGCCGCCATCCGCCCCACCACGCACACCAGCATCACACCGCGCCGGTTCCAGCGGTCCACGAGCACCCCGGCGGGCAGCTGCACGAGCAGCGCGGGCAGGAGCGCGGCGAAGCCGACGAGGCCCGCGCTGCTCTTGGACCCGGTGTGCCACAGGATCAGCAGCGTGAAGGCCATGCCGGAGCAGCGCTCCGCCATCACCGACAGGGCCGAGCCGGTCCACAGGAGCCGGAAGTCGCGGTAGGAGTTGAGGCTGGGGAGGGCGTGCCGGCGACGCGGTTTCGTGCCGCCGTCGGCTGC
The DNA here is from genome assembly GCF_056431945.1 of Streptomyces sp. NPDC045778. Taxonomy (NCBI): domain Bacteria; kingdom Bacillati; phylum Actinomycetota; class Actinomycetes; order Kitasatosporales; family Streptomycetaceae; genus Streptomyces; species Streptomyces sp. NPDC045778. The sequence continues at coordinate 115,725 of NZ_JBWKJZ010000014.1, read as the reverse complement.
CTTCTTCATCGCGCCCCGGCCCGGCACCACTCCAGGACGGCCATCGCGCTGTGCAGCTTGTGGGTCGCCTGGGTGAAGGCGATGCTGGCCGGCCCGTCCAGGACCTCGGCCGTGACCTCCTCACCACGGTGTGCGGGCAGGTCGTGCAGGAAGACCGCGTCGGGGCTCGGCCGCCACAGCTCGCGGGTGACCTGGAAGGGCGCGAAGACCTCGCGCCAGTCGGCGGTCGGCTTGGTCGTGCCCGTGGTCTGCCAGCGCGTGGTGTAGATCGCGTCCACGCCTTCGGGCAGGTCCGCCATGTCGTGCCGCTCGCGTACGGTCGCGCCGTGCATGTCGGCCTGTGCGAGCGCGGTGGCGACGACGTCCGCGGGCAGGCCGTAGCCGGGCGGCGTGCGCAGGTCGAGGGTGGTGTCGGGGAACCGGCTCAGGGCGAGCGCGAGCGCGGCGGCGCTGTTGTTGCCCTCGCCGACGTACAGCACACGCAGTCCTTCGACGTGCCCGAAGTGGTGGTGCAGCGTGGTCAGGTCGGTCAGCGCCTGAGTCGGGTGCTCCTCGGCGCTCATCGCGTTCACCACGGACATCGCCCCGGCCGCGGCCCAGGTCCGCATCTCGTCGGTGGCGTCCGATGTCCTGGCCACGAGCAGGTCGAGCATGCCCGCGAGGACGCGCCCGGTGTCCTCGCTGGTCTCCCCCGTGTTGAGCTGGAGGTCGCCGGGCCCGAACGTCACGGTCCGCGCGCCCAGCCGCAGGGCGCCCGCGGTGAAGGCGGTGCGGGTGCGCGTGGAGGTGCGCCGGAAGTAGATGCCGATGACCGCGCCGGCCAGCGTCTCCTCGCGTACGCCCGCCGCGAACTCGGCGCCGCGGGCCACCAGGGCGCGCAGGTCGTCGTCGCTGAGGTCGCGCACGGAGATCAGATGGCGGGTGGCGCCGCCGGGTGCTCCGGTGTCCTGCGCCCGGGCTGCGCCGTGGCGTGGTCGAGTGTGCTGCTGCATGCTGGTTCCCCCTTGTCAGGCCTGGTCGGCGGGTGTTCCGTCGGCTTCGGCGGGTGCGAGGAGCGCCTCGATCTCGGCGCGTACGCGGTCCTCGATCTCCTGGGCGAGCCCGGCGACCGTGGGCCGCTCGAAGGCGACCCGGACGGGCAGGTCGAGGTCGAACTCGTCCTGGAGCCGCGAGATCAGCCTGACCGCGAGGATCGAGTGGCCGCCGCGCTCGAAGAAGTTGTCATCTGCGCCGATCTTGTCCACGACGAGGATCTGGCTCCACACCTCGGCGATACGGGCCTCGACCTCGGAGCGCGGCGCGACATAGGTGTCGGTGACCGCCGCGCCGGGGTCGGGCAGGGCGCGCCGGTCGACCTTGCCGTTGGCCGTGAGCGGGATGGCGTCCAGCTCCACGAAGAGCGACGGCACCATGTACGGCGGCAGTGCCTCGCCCAGCGCGTCGGCGAGCCCGTCGCTCTCGCCGACGACGTACGCGATCAGCTGCTGCTCGTCGGACACGACGACGGCGGCATCGGACACCGAGGCCTGTGCGACAAGGGCCGCGCGGATCTCGCCCAGTTCGATGCGGTAACCCCGCACCTTGACCTGGTCGTCGATGCGCCCGACGAACTCCACGGCCCCGTCGGCCCGCCACCGGACCAGGTCACCGGTCCGGTACAGACGCTCACCCGAGCCCCCGTACGGATCGGGCACGAACCGCTCAGCGGTCAGCCCCGGACGCCCCGCATACCCCCGCGCGACCCCCGTACCGCCGACGAACAGCTCCCCCACGACCCCGACCGGAACCGGACGCATCCCCCCATCAAGCACCCGCATCACCATGTTGGGAAGGGGCCGTCCGATCGGCACGACGCCTGTGAACGCCTCCTCCAGCGGGAACACACACGTCCCCACCGTCGCCTCCGTCGGCCCGTACTCGTTGACGACCTGGCCATCACCGAGCAACTGCCGCCAACGCTCCACCAGTTGACCCGGAAGCGCCTCACCAGCGACCACGACCTTACGCGTCAGCTCCTGCACACGCTCGTCCGACAACTGACGGTCGAGGACTTCGAGATGGCCGGGCGTCAGCTTGATGAACGAGAACGGACCCGCCTCAACCAGCGCGTCACCCAGCTCGGTCAGCTCACCGCCGTACAGCCACACCCGCTGCCCCACCACCAGCGGCGCCCACACATTCGGCACCACCAGGTCGAACGCCACCGACGAGAACACCGGCGCACCACCCGAACCACCAGCCGCCAGCTCCCGCCCCGCCCACTCCACATGATTGGCCAGACCCCGGTGCGTGACCTCCACACCCTTGGGCCGACCCGTCGAACCCGACGTGAACACCGTGTACGCCACCGAGTCCAGGTCGACCACCAACTCCGGCGCAGCCGCCGGATACGCCGACAGATCCTCCTCCATGACTACCGTCGAAACACCCGCGAAGCGGCCCGCGTACTCGGCCGACGTCACCGCGGCCGAAGCTCTGCCGTCGGCCACCATCGCCGCGATCCGCTCCGCGGGGAGTACCGGATCCATCGGCACGTAACCGGCACCCGCCCGCCACACACCCAACAGGCCCACCATCAGCTCGACGGAACGATCCAGAAGCACCGCCACCGACGAGCCCGGACCGACGCCCTCAGCGCGCAGACGATGAGCCAGACGGTTCGCCGCCGCATCCAACTCCGCGTACGTCAGACGCTGTTCACCGCACTCCACGGCCACCGCGTCCGGAACCCGGACCACCTGCCGCCCCACCAGCTCCGGCACCGAAACCCCGGACACCGGCACCGCCGACTCCGACCCGCCCCACGCACGCAGCAGGCGGCGTTCCTGGACGGATGAGATGTCGAGGGCCGACAGAGGGAGTTCGGGGTGGGCGGCCACGCCCTCCAGGAGGCGGACGTAGTGCTCGGCCATGCGGGCCGCGGTCGGCTGGTCGAAGAGGGCCGTGGCGTACTCGAAGGCGCCGACGAGGGAGCCGTCCGCCTGGCGCCACATGAACAGGGTCAAGTCGGTCTTGGCGACCCGCCAGGCGCCCTGGAAGGCGTCCATCAGGACGTCGTCGGTGGCGACGGCGGTGGCGCCCTCGTCCTGGAGGTCGAAGGCCACCTGGTACAGCGGGGTGCGGGAGAGGTCACGCACCGGCTGGAGCTGGTCCACGAGGCGCTCGAACGGCAGCTCCTGGTGCGCGAACCCGGCCAGGGTCGTGGTGCGTACGCGCTCCAGCAGCTCGGTGAACGCGGGGTCCCCGCTCGTGTCGCAGCGCAGCACGAGGGAGTTGAGGAAGAAGCCGACCGTGTCCTGCGTCTCGGGGCGGGTGCGGCCCGTGACCGGGCTGCCCACGCCGATGTCGTCCTGGCCGGAGTAGCGCGCCAGGAGCCCGGCGAAGGCGGCGAGGAAGGTGACGTACGGGGTGGCGCCGTGCCGGCGGCCGACGCCGGTGAGGGCGTCGGCGAGCCCGGCGGGGATGGTGAAGCGCACCCCGGCGCCGTGCGCGTCGCGCCGGGCGGGCCGGGGCCGGTCCGTCGGCAGCTGGAGTTCCGTGAGGTCCGCCAACTGCTGTGTCCAGTAGTCGAGTTCGCGGTCCAGGGCCGGTTCGTCGGCGCGGTCGGACTGCCAGGCGGCGTAGTCGGCGTACTGCACGGACGGCTCCGCGAGGTCCGGGGCGCGGCCCTCGGCGCGGGCCGCGCACAGCTCCCGCAGCTCGCGCTCCAGGAGCACGGTCGACCAGCCGTCGGTGGCGATGTGATGGGTGGTGACGAGCAGCACCGGGCCGCCCTTCGGCACCCGCACGAGCAGGGCCCGCCACAGGGGCCCCTCGCCCAGGTCGAAGCCGCGGGCGAACTGCTCCCCGAACAGCCTCTCCAGCTCGTCCTCACCGGCGTCCTCGACGCGCAGCTCCACGGGGGCGGCGGCCACGACGACCTGCCGGGGCTCCTCGCCGCGCAGGACGTAGCGGGTGCGCAGCGACTCGTGCCGGGACTCCAGAGTGTCCAAGGCCCCCTGCACGGCGCCCGCGGTGGTGCCCGCGGGCAGCCGCAGGAACATGGGCGCCACCCACTCGGGGCTGCCCGGGTGCATACGGTCCAGGAACCACAGCCGGTGCTGGCCGAACGACAGGGGCAGCGGCTCCGCGCGCGGCACGGGCGTCACCGGCGGCACGGCGGGCCGCGCCTCTTCGAGGAGGCCTGCCTGCGCCTCGACGGTGGAGGCGCCGAACAGGCCGCGCAGCTGCACGTCGCCGCCCGACGCGGTGCGCAGCGCGTCCGCGAGGCGGGTCAGGACGAGCGAGGAGCCGCCGAGGGCGAAGAAGTCGTCGTCGGCACCCACCCGCTCGACCTGGAGCAGCTCCTCCCACACCTGGGCGACGAGCTTCTCGGCGGGCGTGCGCGGCGCGGTGTACGAGCCCTGGGAGCCCTGCTCGTCGACCGGGTCGGGCAGGGCGGCGCGGTCGACCTTGCCGCTCGTGGTGAGCGGGAAGGCCTCGACGGTGACGAACAGCGAGGGGATCATCGCCTCGGGCAGGCGGCCCCGCAGGAAGCGGCGCAGTTCGTCACGCGGCACCCGGCGGCCGGTGGTGAGGTAGGCGACGAGCCGCTTCACTCCGAGGACCTGCCGGGCGGCCACGACGGCGCCGCGCACGTCGACGTGGGCGGTCAGCGCGGCCTCGACCTCGGCGGGTTCGATGCGTACGCCGTTGACCTTGACCTGGTGGTCGGCGCGGCCGAGGAAGTCCAGGGCCCCGTCGGAGCGCCAGCGGGCCAGGTCGCCGGTGCGGTACATGCGGCTGCCGGCCGGGCCGTGCGGGTCGGGCACGAACCGGTCGGCGGTGCCCGCGGGGTTGCCCGCGTAGCCGCGGGCGACGCCCACGCCGGCCGCGTACAGCTCGCCGACGACGCCGATCGGCACCGGTGCGAACTCCTCGTCGAGGACGTAGGCCCGCATCCTGTCCAGGGGGCGGCCGATCGGTACGGCGTCGGTGTGCCGCTCCGGGTCGTAGAGCTGGCCGCTGACGTCGATGGAGCACTCGGTGGGCCCGTAGGTGTTCCACACCTGCGCGCCGGAGGGCTCGGCGAGGCGCCTGCACAGCGCGGCGTCCAGCGGCTCGCCCGCGGAGGCGACCAGGCGCAGCGTCGCGCAGTCGGCCCAGGCGGGCTCCCGCACGGCCATACGGAGGACCGACGGCACGCCCTGGAGGACGGTGACGCGGCGCTGGGCGACCGTGCGGGCGAGCAGGGCCGGGTCGGACTCGGCGCCCGCGGGGGCCATCACGACGGTGCCGCCCGCGGCGAGCGGCGCGAACAGCTCCCAGGCCGCCGCGTCGAAGGTGATCACGGTCTTCTGGAGGACCCGGTCCCGCTCCGAGAGCCCCTGGTGGGAGAGCGACCAGGCCACGCGGTTGGCGATGCCGCCGTGCTGGATGACGACGCCCTTGGGACGGCCGGTGGACCCCGAGGTGTAGGTGAGGTACGCGGCGTGGTCGCCGGATACCTCGACCGCCACGTCCTTCGCGGGGACCCCGTCGAAGGTGCCCTCCTCGTCCAGGGCCACGACCCGCCCGGGCAGGGCGGCTTCGAAGAGCCCGGCCGATGCCCGTACGGTCAGGGCGATGGCCGCGCCGCTGTCCTGGGTCACCCAGGTGTTCCGCTCCGCCGGATGCCCCGCGTCGAGGGGCACGTACGCCGCGCCGGCCCGCCACACGCCGAGCAGCGCCGCGAGCAGGTCGCGCCCGCGGGGCAGGCACACGGCGACGCGCGACTCGGGCGTGACGCCGCGCGCCACGAGCAGCCGCGCGACGTCGCCCGCCCGCCGGTCGAGCTGGTCGTAGGTGACGGAGCCGAGGTCGTCCTCGACCGCGACGGCCCGCGGCGTCGACGCGGCCCGGGCGGCGATGAGTTGATGGAGCGGGACGGTCATGTCTGTTTCTCCGTAAGGGTGTCGAGCCGCGGTGTCAGAGGGCCGGCGCCGGCAGGAAGTCGCTGACGACGGTGCCGATGCCGCAGCGGCGTGCCTTGTCGTGGACGAAGCGGGCCAGGGCCAGGTCCAGGACGCCGAGGCCGAACGGCGAGAACACCAGGGGCCTGCCGGGGACGGGGTTCAGGGTGGCCCGGCCGCGCAGCAGCTCGCCGACACCGGCCTCGATGAAGTCCCGGCCGCCGGTTTCCTGTTCGGCCAGGTGGATGGAGGTGCGCTCGCGGCAGACGTGGTCGACGTCGTCGACGACGTTGTGCGCGCCGAGGATCGCGGGCACGGTCAGGTCCCGCAGGGACACGTGCAGCACGGCGGCCGAAGGGCGGCAGGCGGCCAGGCCGGTGTGCGGGGTCGCCGCGGTCGTGGCGAAGGACACCAGGTCGTGCTCGGCGAGGGCCTCGTCGAGCCGGTCGCGCAGGCGCACCTTGACGCCGGGCAGCAGCCACGCGTTGTCCCGGGCGAAGCAGCGGGCCCGCTCGGGGTCGCTGTCGTACAGGGTGAGGTCCGTCAGTTCGGGCCGGTCGGCGGCGAGGAAGCGCAGGACCTCGCGGTTGATGACGCCGCAGCCGACGAGCGTGACGCCGGTGGGCCTGCGCTCGCCGAGCAGCAGCCGGGCGCCGAGGGCCGCGGAGGCGGCGGTGCGCCGCGCGGAGATCATCGAGGCCTCGATGAGCGCCTCGGGGTGGCCGTTCTTCAGGGAGTTGAGCAGGATCGCGGCGCTGGCCCGCTGGAGGCCCGCGGCGACGTTGTCGGGGAAGGAGGCGATCCACTTCATCCCCGCGACATCGTCGTAGCCCTGCTCTCCGTCCGTGCCTTCGCTCGCGCCGAGGTAGCCGGGCAGCCCGATGATGCGGTCCCGCGGCCGGTCGGGGAAGCGCAGGAACACCGAGTGGGGAAGGCTGGTGCGGCCTTCGTCGTGCGCGGTGTACGCGGCGGCGACCAGGTCGATCAGCTCGCGCTCGCGCCCGGCGAGCAGCCCCTCCACCGCGCCGTGTCCGAGGATCAGCATGCCGCCACCGCCATGGTGTGTCCCTGTTCCTTCCACAGGTGCTCGATGGCGCCGAAGTGGCGCCGCACCCAGTCGTCGTCGTAGATCGTGTCGAGGTAGCGGTCACCGCGGTCCGGGAAGACCAGCACGCAGGTGCTGCCCGGCGGGACGCGGTCCGCGAGCTTGCCGAGCGCGGCGACGACGGCTCCGGACGAGCCGCCCGCGAGGATCGCCTCGCGCAGCGTCAGGGTCCGGCAGCCCACGACGCACTCCAGGTCCGAGACGAGGACCACCTCGTCGGCCGCGCTGGGGTCGAACAGCTCGGGGCGCACGGCGGCGCCGTGCCCGGGCAGCAGGCGCGGCCCCGGCGGCCCGCCGAACAGGACGCTGCCGAGCGCGTCGACGCCCACGACCGTCGTGGAGAGCCCGCGGTCGCTGATGTACTGGGCGCAGCCGCGCAGGGTGCCGCCGGTGCCGGTGGAGCAGAAGAGGTAGTCGACGTGGCCGTCGAGGGCCTCGTCGATCTCCCGCATGGTGCGCACGTGGGCGCGCGGGTTGAGCGGGTTGCGGTACTGGTTCGGCCAGTACGCGCCGGGGGTCGTGGCCACCAGTTCGCGCACCCGGGCGAGCCGGCTCGGCAGATAGGCGCCGGTCTCCGGGTCGGGTTCGGTGACCAGGTCGACGGTGACCTCGTAGGCGCGCAGGATCGCCAGGTTCTGCCGGGTGGTGCGCGGGTCGACGACGCAGATGAAGTCGATGCCGTAGTAGCGGCAGATCTGCGCGATGCCGATCGCGAGGTTGCCCGAGCTGGACTCCACCACGGTGGACCGGCCGGGCAGCAGTTCCCCGGCGCGGATCTTACCGAGGAGCATGGAGAGCGCCGAGCGGTCCTTGACGCTGCCGCCGGGGTTGGCGGACTCCAGCTTGGCGAAGACGCGGGAGCCGAGGCTCGGCAGGAGCCCGCCCAGCTCCACGAGCGGGGTGCCGCCGACGGCGTCGAGGATGCTGTCGTGGACCGGGGTGCGGGCGCTCACGCCTGCCCGCCGCTCAGCGCGAGCAGCAGGTTCCGCTCGGTGTCGTCGGTGAGCGGGACGCGGGCGACGCGGGTGTCCGGTGCCTCCACGGCGGCCGTGACGCACCGCTGGAACTGGTCGAAGAGCCGCTGGGCTGTGGCCTCTTCGAACAGGTCGGTGTCGTAGCGCAGGGCCACGGTCAGGCCGTGCGCGTCCCGGGTGATCTCCAGGGCCAGATCGCACTGGCCCTCCAGGTGCGGAATCTCCACGTAGGCCAGCTCGTGGCCCGCGAGGCGCACCGCCTGGCCCGCGACCAGGCCCTCCATGCCGTGTCCGAACCGGTCGGTGGCGACCATGGTGACGGAGATCCGGAAGAGGGGCCCGGAGGCGCCCTGCGCGACCAGCGGGAACGGGTAGGAGACCCGCGCGGTGGCCTGCCGGACGCGGTCCGCCGCCGCGTCCACGGCGTCGCCGAGGGTGGTCTCGCGGTCGAACCGGGCCCGGATCAGGACGGGGTTGACGAAGTAGCCGATGAGGTCGGCCGCCGCCGCGCGCCGGGTGGAGGCCGGGCAGGCGATGAGGAAGTCGCTCTGTCCCGTGCAGCGGTGCAGCATGGCCTGGAAGGCCCCCACCATCAGGGCGAACGGTGACACGTGGCGTTCGGCGGCAGCCTTGGTCACCGCGTGCGCGAGCGCGTCGGGCAGCCTGCGCACCAGGCTGGCCCCGGTGTGCGAGGACGCCTGGGGGCGCGGCCGGTCGGTGGGCAGTTCGGCGGGTGTGGAGCCCTCGCACTCGGCGCGCCAGAACTCTCCCTGGCCGGTGCCGCGCGGCGAGTCGAGCAGGGCGCGCTCGCGCGCCACGAACTCGTCGTAGTCGTGGGTGACGGGCTTCCAGTCGGGCGCGCGCCCGGCGATCTCGGCCTCGTAGGCGGAGAACAGGTCACGCCACAGCAGCCACTGCGAGATGGCGTCGGTCGCGATGTGGTGCGTGACGACGACCAGCAGCGCGTCCGTGCGGCGCAGCAGCAGCGTGGCCCGCACCGCCCCTTCGTCCCGGAGCCGGAAGGGCCTGCGCACTTCGGCGTTGACGCGTCGGCGCAGCTCCTCCTCGGTGGCGTCCGGCACCTCGACGACCGCGATCCGCGCGGCCTCCTCGGGGGCGTCGACGACGCGCCGGGGCCGGCCCGCGGCCTCGGTGTAGCGCGAGCGCAGCATCGGGTGCCGGGTGAGCAGCGCCCGCCAGGCCCGGTCGAGGGCCGCCAGGTCGGGCGCGGGCGTGATCCGGCCGCCGCCCGCGAGGTTGTAGGTGGTGGACTCGGGGTGCAGCGTGTGCAGCAGCCACAGCCCCTCCTGCCCCACCGACAGGGGCAGCGTCCCGGCCAAGGGGTCGGTGCGGTCCATGCGTCAGACTCCCGCCTTGGCCTCGACGAGGAAGTCGACGACGTCGCGCACGCGCAGCAGTGTCGCCACCGTGTCGTCGGGCACCGAGAGCTGGTACGTCTTCTCGACGGCGGCGAGCAGATCGACGCGGGTGAGCGAGTCCATGCCCAGCTCTTCGAAGCTGGAGTCGGCGGTGACCTCGCCGTCCAGGTCGAAGGCGGTGTCCTGGACGAGGCGGACGACGTCGGTGGTGAGTTCGTCTCTGGCCATGGTGTGACCTCTTCTCCGTGCGGTGGGGACGTGACTGGATGGGTTGGGTGGTGCGGTGCGGACGTCGCTCACGGCATCCGTACGATCTGGCCGGCGTAGGTGAGCCCCGCGCCGAAGCCGAGCAGCAGGACGATGTCGCCGGGCGTGCTGCGGCCGCTGTCGTAGAGGCTGCTGAGGGCCAGGGGTACGGACGCGGCCGAGGTGTTGCCGGTGACGACGACGTCGTTGACGACGCGCTCCGGCGGCAGCCCCAGTTCGTGGGTGAGGGTCCTGATGATGCGGTTGTTGGCCTGGTGGGGCACGAACCAGTCGACGTCGTCGATGGTGATGCCCGCGGCCGCGCAGGCGCGGTGGGCGACGTCCGGCATGGTGGCCGTCGACCACTTGTAGACGAGGGGCCCGTTCATCTGGACGTACTCGCGGCCGTCGGCCTTCTCCGTGATGCCGAGCACCTTGTGCCGGGCGCCGTCGCTGCCCCACACGGCCGGGCCGACGCCCACCTCGGTGGAGCGCGAGACGACGGCGGCGCCGGCTCCGTCACCGAAGATGACGAAGGTGTCGGGGTCCTGGGGGTCGATCCAGTCGCTGGTGCGCTCGGCGCCGACGACCAGGACGGTCCGCGCCTCGCCGAGGCGCACCGCGTTGGAGGCCATGGCGAGGGAGTAGGTGAAGCCCGCGCAGACCGCGTTCAGGTCGTACGCGCCGGAGTTGGGCAGGCCGATGCGGCTCGCCACCTCCGGGGCGATGCCGGGCATGCGGCGCTTGCGGGTGGCGGTCGCGACGATGGTCAGGTCGACCTCGGCCGGGTCGACGTCAGCGTGCACCAGCGCCTTCTCGCCCGCCGCCACGGACATGGCGACCAGGCCCTCGCCCTCGCCCGCGTGGTGGCGGGTCTTGATGCCCGTGCGCTGCTCGATCCACTCGGGGGACACCGTCGTCAGCGGGGCCAGGTCCTCGTTGGTGAGCTGCCGGGCGGGCCGGTAGGCGGCGATGCCCGTGATGCGCGAGCCGTAGGTGCGCTCGTCTTGCAACAGGTCTGCCAGGGGCATGTCTTCCTCGACTTCTCTGAAATGTCCTCGGCGCTCGGGGCGCTCAGGTGTCCGAAGGCTCGGCCATGGCGACGGCGATGCGCCGGGGGCCGGTGAAGGGCTCACGCGCGTGCGCGGTGAGCATGTTGTCGACGATCAGCACGTCGTCGCGCTGCCAGTCGAAGCGGACCGTCGCGGCCCGGTAGGCGGCGCGCAGCTGGTCGGTGACGGCGTCGGGGATCGCTCCGCCGTCGCCGTAGTAGGTGTGGGTCGGCAGGTCCGGGTCGTCGAAGATGGCCCTGAGCCCCGCGCTCACGTCCTTGGCGAGGGTGGTGATGTTGAAGAACGTGGCGTGGTTGAACCACACCTGCTCGCCCGTGACGGGGTGGCGGTGCACGGCCCGGCGCACGGCGGTGGTGCGCAGGCCGCCGCCGGGCCGCCACTCGGCGGTGATGTCGTGCTCCGCGCAGTACGCGGTGACGGCCGCCCTGTCGGTGGTGTTGAAGGCCTCCTGCCAGGGCACGCCGAAGCCCGGGTGGAAGTTGCGCACGACCTGCCAGCCGCGCCGCTGGAACTCCTCGCGGACCTCCGGGTCGAGGGAGCGCAGCACCTGCCGGGTGTCGGCCAGCGGGGTCGCGCCCTGCGTGGCGGGCGGCTCGACGCAGTAGAAGTACAGGGCGCGCGGCCACACCGATTGGTACGAGTTCTCGTTGTGGAGGAAGATCTCCTCGTCCGGCGGGTAGTCGGTCGAGGTGTACACCTGGCCCTTGATGGTGCTGCGGGGCGAGGACCGTTCGGCGTAGGCCAGCGGCGGCGTGCCCGAGAAGGCGCGCACCGCCCCGTCGAAGCCGTCGACGCCCGCCACGTCGAAGCCGCGCAGGAGCAGCGCGCCGCGCTCGGTGAGCTGGGCGCGCAGCGCGGCCCGACGGGTGTGGATGTAGTCCTGTACCCGGGTTCCCGGGGCCGTCGGCCGGTGCAGGCCGGGCAGGGTGCCGGCCCCTGCCCAGCCCGCGGGCACCTCTTCGACCTGGTGGCTCATGGCTCTCTCGCTCTCTCGCTCTCGGCGGTCCTTCGCCGTCAGTCCGACATGGCGACGAGGACGCGCCGGTCGCCGGTGAACGGGCGGCGGCCGTGCGCCAGCAGGACGTTGTCGATGAGCAGCAGGTCGCCCTGGTACCAGTCGACGTCGACGGCGGCTTCGAGGCCGCGGTCGCGGATCTGGGTGACGTACTCGCCCGGGATGCGGCCGCCGTCGGCGAAGGTGACCATCTGGGGCATCTGGTCCTCGGGCAGGATCGCGGCGAGTTCGGCGGCCGTCTCGTCGCCGAGCCCCGCCGGGTGCCACTGGTCGGCCTGGTTGAACCACACCTCGGCGCCGGTGACCGGGTGCCGGGTGGTGGCGGGCCGTACGGACTCCACGCGCAGGGAGCCGTCGCGCCGCCACTCCCACTCGGCGCCCGAGCCCTTCAGGAAGTCCTCCACGGCGCCGCGTTCGGCGGTCTCGAAGGTGTCCTGCCAGCTCTTGCCGAGGCCGTAGCCGTCGTGCAGGTTCTGGATGTAGCGCACGCCGCCGGAGAACGCCTCGCGCACCTCGGGGCCGAGGGCCGCGAGCCACCGGGCGGCGTCCAGGACGGGGGTGGCGCCGCCACCGCCGGGCTGGATCGCGCAGTAGAAGGCGAGCCGGGCGGGCCACACGTGCGCGTAGCTCATCTCGTTGTGCATGGAGATGGTGAACTCGGGCGGGTACTCGGTGGAGGTGTAGACGTTGCCGCCGACCTTGGTGCGCGGCGAGTTGCCGTGCACGTAGGCCAGGCGGTTCGGAAGGAGCCGGTCGAGGACCCGGTCGAGTTCGTCCGTGCTGACCTCGAACCCCCGGAACACCAACGCCCGTTCGCGTACGAGGGCGGCGTCCAGGCCGCCGTCAAGCTCGTCGATGCGGGTGAGCAGCTCACCGGTGCCGCCACCGTCGGCCGCCGTCACCTCGTGCGGGGCCCAGGTCTGGGATCGCGTCATGTCGCTGTCGTTCCTCTCGCGGTTGCCACCGGGGCGGGCGCGAGCCGCTCGGCGATGTCCGAGGTCAGCTCCGCCTCCCTGGGGGCGAGGTAGAAGTGGTCTCCTGAGAAGGCCCGCAGCGCGAAGTCACCGGTGGTGAAGCCCTCCCAGGCGCGGACCCGGTCGCCGGAACAGCCCGGGTCGCGGTCGCCGAGGTAGGCGGTGACGGGCGCGCGCAGCGGGGCGGCGTCGGCGGCGGGCTCGTACGTCTCGATGAGCCGGTAGTCGCTGCGCAGCACGGGAAGCAGCAGCTCCCGCAGCTCGGGCTCGGCGAAGGGGTCGACGCCGCCGAGGGTGCCGAGCCTGCGCACGGCGGCGAGCAGGACCTCGTCGGCCGCGCGGTGCAGCGTGGTGCGGCCGCCGTGCCCGGGGGCGGCGCGCGCGGACACCATGACGTGTACGGGGCCGGGTCCTGCCCCCGCTTCGAGGCGCCGGGCGACCTCGTAGGCGACGGTCGCGCCCATGCTGTGCCCGAACAGGGCCAGCGGCACGTCGTCGTAGCCGGCGAGGGCGCCGGTGATCCGGTCGGCGAGTTCGGTCATGGACCGCGCGCAGGGCTCGTCGAGCCGCTCCTGGCGCCCCGGGTAGCGCACGGCGAGGACCTCGACGGTGGCGGGAAGGCGGTGCCCCCAGCCGTCGAAGAGCCGCGCGGTGCCGCCCGCGTGCGGGAGGCACACCAGGCGGAGCCGCGGCGTCCGCGGGGGCCCGGGGGCGCGGTGGAACCACAGCCCCGGATCGTCGGGGGCGGTCACAGGGCCATGCCCCCGTCGATGCGCAGGACCTGCCCGGTGACGTACGACGCCTCGTCGGACACCAAGTACGAGACGAGCGAGCCGACTTCCTCCGCGCGGCCGAAGCGGCGCAGCGGGATGGCGGCGAGGGAGCCCTGCACCGCCTTGTCCGGGAGGCCCGCGACCATGTCGGTGTCGATGAAGCCGGGCGCCACCACGTTGGCCCGCACCCCGTAGCGGCCCGCCTCCTTGGCGAGGGACAGGGTCAGGCCGATGATGCCCGCCTTGGACGCGGCGTAGTTGGCCTGGCCGGAGTTGCCCGCGACGCCCGACACCGACGACAGCGTGACGATCGATCCGCCGCGCCGCCCCATCATGGGGCGCACCACGGACCGCAGCACGTGGTAGGTGCCGTCGAGGTTGGTGCGGACGACGCCGTCCCACTCGTCGTCGGTCATGAGGCCGAGCGGTCGGTCCCGGGTGATGCCCGCGGAGGTCACCACGGCGTGCAGCGGCCCCAGTTCCCCCTCGGCCTCGGCCACGAACGCCCGCACCGCTCCCCCGTCGGCGACGTCGACCCTGCGCGTCAGGGCGCGGCGGCCCGCGGCCTCGACCTCCTTGGCCACGACGTCGGCCGCCGCCTCGTCCGCGCGGTAGCACAGCGCCACGTCGAAGCCGTCCCGCGCGAGCCGGGTCGCCACCGCGCGGCCGATGCCCCGGGAGCCCCCGGTCACCAGCGCGACGCGTGGCTCGTGGCCCTTGCCCTGCTGCCCGGCCGGACGCCCGGCCCCCTGGTCCGACTCCACGTGAAGCCCCCCTCATCCGTTCGAATGAGTCGAGCGTCGGTTCGGTCGCTATATGTGACCTATACGGTGACCAGCCCGGCGCGGGCGGGCCGTGCGGCCCTGTCGGCGGCGCGGGGCCCCCGGTAGAGTGATCCGCCGTGAACTCACCTTCGAACGCGGCGGCCGACGCCCTGGGCGGAACCCGCATATTGAGCACGCTCCTGGCCGGGCAGCCCGTCGTCGTCTGCGAGACGCGCGAGGACCCGCTGGACGCGGTCCTGTACCCCGAAGAGGCCGCGCACGTGGCGAAGGCCGTGGACAAGCGGCGGCGGGAGTTCACCACCGCGCGGCACTGTGCCCGCACGGCGCTGGCCCGCATCGGCGTGCCGCCCGGGCCGATCCCGCGCGGCGAGAAGGGCGAGCCGGTGTGGCCGGACGGCGTGGTCGGCACCATGACGCACTGCGCGGGCTACCGCGCCGCGGTCGTCGCCGACGCCGCCGCCGTGACCTCGCTCGGCATCGACGCGGAGCCCGCCGAGCGGCTCTCGGACCCGGGCGTGCTCGACCTGGTCAGCGACGAGGCGGAGCGCGCCGCGCTCGCGGCGCTCGCCGTCGAGCGGCCGTCCGTGCCCTGGGACCGGCTCCTGTTCAGCGCCAAGGAGTCCGTCTACAAGACGTGGTTCCCGCTGGCCCGGCGCTGGCTGGGCTTCGAGGACGCGCACCTGACCATCCGCGCCGACGGCACCTTCTCCGCCAAGATCCTGGTCGAGGGCCCGCTGGTCGCGGGCTCCGAGCTGACCGGGCTCGACGGCGTGTGGGCCATGCGGGACGGGATCGTCGCGACGGCCATCGTGCTGCGCGCGGAGTGAGCCGCGCCCCGGCGGCGGGCGTCAGGGCCCTCCGGCCTCCGCCCGCCCCGCGAGGCTCGCCCAGAACATCCCCTCGTACTCCTGGAGCAGCCGCCCCTGCCGCAGTGCCGTCCGGGGCGTGACGCCGGCCCGGGACACGCCTTCCTCAAGCGCGGCCAGGGCCTCGCGGTCGAGGCCGGGGGCCGGCTCGGCGAAGAAGTCGAAGAACGCGCAGGCTTCGTCCGGGAAGCCGTAGCGCGTGCGCAGCGCGCTCGCGAGCGTCGCGCAACAGCCGCCCCACGCCGCGAAGTTGGCGGTCAGGGCGAGCACCACGTCGGCCGGTTCGGCGTTGAGGGCGAGCCACGCCACGTACGCGGGGTAGGCCTGGCAGCCCGCCATCGGCTCGTACGCGCGCGCCTGCTCCGCGCTCACCCGGCAGGCGGCGAGCAGCGCGTCGAGCCGGTCGGCCGCGGCCCTCTCGCCCTCGGCGAGGGTGGAGAAGAACGCGGCGGCCGCGGGCAGGCCCGCCTGCGCCGAGCGGGCGGCCAGGTGCAGGAAGGAGCGGCGGTCGGCCGGGATGACCCGGCACTGCTCCAGGGCGAGCGCGCCGACGGCCCCGCGCCCGGCCCTGCCGTCGGCGACGAGCGGCACGAACGGGTTGGCGTCCGGCGCGGGCAGCAGCTCCACCGCCGCGCGGGCCAGCAGGTCCTGGGCCGTGAACGGAGGCTGCCCGCCGGGCGGCTCCCCCTGCCCTCGGGTGGTCGGCGTCATCAGATGCACCCCTTCCGTAGGTGTACGTGCTTCTCGTTCGTCTGCCGTGTACCTCCTCCTCACCCTTCTCCCCACCCTTGCGGAACTTTCTCGTCCAAGTGTTAGTTTCTACAGCATTGTAGAAATTGGCGCGGCGCGTCGGCGCCGTCTGACGCCCGCTCATGAGCACCGACCCGATGGAGACTTTCCATGGCCCTGTGGGACCGCTTCAAGGAATCCGCCTCGACGATGCAGGCCCAGCTGCTCGCGAAGAAGAACGACCTCAAGAGCGGCTCCTTCCGCGACGCGAGCATGGCGATGTGCGCCCTGGTCGCCGCCGCCGACGGCACCGTCGACCAGGCCGAGCGCCAGCGCGTGGCCCAGCTCATCGCGTCGAACGACGTGCTCCAGAACTTCCCCGCGGACGACCTGCGCCGCCGCTTCGACGAGTACGTGCAGAGGCTGACGACCGACTTCGACTTCGGCAAGGTCAGCGTGTTGCAGGAGGTCGCCAAGGCCAGGAAGAAGCCCGCCGAGGCCCGTGCCGTGATCCAGATCGGCGTCGTCATCGGCGGCGCCGACGGCGACTTCGACAAGGACGAGCAGGCCGTCGTGCGCGAGGCGTGCTACGCCCTGGACCTGCCGCCGCACGAGTTCGACCTCTGACGGACGCTCCGCGGAGCCCCCACGCCGCCGCGGGCGGCGCGCCTCACAGGGGTGTCGCCGCCCGCAGCACGAGGACCATCGTGACCGCCGCGTTCGCCGAGGACATCGCGGACACGGCGGTGCCGCCCGCCGCGCACCACAGGGCGAGGCCCACCCCCGTGAACAGCGAGGGCCGGGTGCGCGCGGCCGGAGCGGGCGCGAGCAGCGCGGCGACCCGGCGCGGCACCGGGCCCGCGGCGGCGAGGCCCGCGAAGGCCGGCGCGGGCGCCCCCGCCGCCGCAAGGGCGGCCTTGCCGATGGCGCGCGCGACCACGCGCCGGTCCCGCACCACCCGGGCCGCCTCCTCGTCGGCCCACCGCTCGACCGTGTACGCGGTGGCCGTGCGCAGCGGCACCAGGAACGGGTTGGCCCGCGCCGCCACCTGCGTCACCAGGAGGAACCGGTGGTGGCGTGCGGCGAGATGGGCCCGCTCGTGCGCGAACAGGGCCCGCCGCTCGGCCGGCCCGAGCCGGTCCAGGAGTGCGCGCGTGACGACGACGCGGCCGGAGCCGGGGCGCCCGGGCGTCCCGGGAAGCGCGTACGCGTAGGCGGCCTTGCCGGCCCGGTCACCCCTGTCTTCGATGATCGCCACCGACGTGCCCGGAAGTCCCGCGACGGCCCGCGCGGCCCGGCGGCGCACCGCCAGGTGCCGGACCACCGCGCGGCCCACGGCCGCGCACACGGCGAGCAGCGCCGGGATCGCGGCGGTGCCCGCGATCTCGTCGTACGGCAACGCGGCGCGCACCTCGGGGTCGGACCAGGCGTCGGGCAGCGGATTGCCGGGCAGTTGGGCGGTGCCGACGACCATGAGCAGGGCCAGGCACAGGGTGCTGCACAGGGCCATCACGGCGGCGAGGCCCGCGAGCAGGCGGGTCGCGGTGCGCGGGTGCAGGTGCTGCGCGGCGAGCCGGGCCACCGGCCAGGCGGTGAGCGGCAGGACGAGGGGCAGATGGACGACGAGTCCCATGCGTACGGTCAGCCCTCCGCGGCCTCGCCGCCCGCGTCACCGAGGAGGTCGCGCAGCAGCCGCTCGTCGTCGGCGGAGAGGGTGGTCACGAAGCTGGCGAGGACGGCTCCGCGGTCGCGCTCGCTGTCGAGCACCCTGCGCATGCGCAGCGCGGCGAGACCCGCCTCGTCCCCGGTGGACCGCCAGCGGAAGGAGCGGCCCGCGCGCTCCCGGCTCACGACGCCCTTGGCCAGGAGCCGGGTGAGGATCGTCATCACGGTGGTGTAGGCGAGGCCGCCGCCGACGCGCTCGCGCACCCAGGCCGCGCTCACCGGGCCCGGCGCCTCGTGCAGCGCCGCGAGCACCTGGGCCTCCAGTTCGCCCTGGCCCCGCCTGCGCGGGCGGTGCTCCCGTCCGTCGCGTTCCTGCCGCTCCATGCCCGTCCTCGCCTGCCGTCGTCACGACGCCGTGCCCGCGGGCCCGCCGTCAGCGCTCCGCGCACCTCACGCATGTCGGGCACGTCACTGGGGAGCGTCACATCGTAACGGCCGGGCCGGGGAAGGAGGGCCTCGTGGGCTCCGGCACGGCCGCCGCAGCAACTTCTACAGTCATGTAGATTCTAAATCCCGGTCCGGTCACGGACAGGGCCGGTTTTCCAACAGGACCATCTCCGCAGAGGACCACCTCCTCCGCAGAGGACCATCAGGAGGACACCGTGGGAGTTTCCCTCGCCAAGGGCGGCAACGTCTCGCTGAGCAAGGAGGCACCCGGCCTCACCGCCGTACTGGTCGGCCTCGGCTGGGACGTGCGGACCACCACCGGCACCGACTACGACCTCGACGCCAGCGCGCTGCTCTGCGACGAGTCGGGCAAGGTCGTCTCCGACCAGCACTTCGTCTTCTACAACAACCTCACGAGCCCCGACGGCTCGGTCGAGCACACCGGTGACAACCTCACCGGCGAGGGCGAGGGCGACGACGAGGCCGTCAAGGTCAACCTCGCCGGCGTCCCGGCCGACATCACCAAGATCGTGTTCCCGGTCTCCATCCACGACGCCGAGAACCGCGGCCAGAGCTTCGGCCAGGTCCGCAACGCGTTCATCCGTGTCGTGAACCAGGCCGACAACCAGGAGATCGCCCGCTACGACCTCTCCGAGGACGCCTCCACCGAGACCGCCATGGTCTTCGGCGAGCTGTACCGCCACGGCGCCGAGTGGAAGTTCCGCGCCGTCGGCCAGGGCTACGCCAGCGGCCTGCGCGGCATCGCGTCGGACTTCGGCGTCAACGTCTGAGGACCACGGCACCGCACCGGCGCCGTCCGCCCGGAGAACGCTCCCGCGCTCTTCGGGCGGACGGCGTTCGGGAATCACCGCGCGTCCCGCGCGGTTGGGCCGGTCAGACCCACCACGCCCTGGAGGCCCTCATGTACGGCGACCCCGCCACGGTCCGCAAGATCCTCACCCAGCTCGGGGACACCTGGGCCGTCGTGGGCCTCTCCTCGAACCAGCAGCGGGCGGCCTACGGCGTCGCCGAGGTCCTCCAGCGGTTCGGCAAGCGGATCGTGCCCGTGCACCCGAAGGCGGAGACGGTCCACGGCGAGCGGGGGTACGCCTCCCTGGACGAGATCCCCTTCGAGGTCGACGTCGTGGACGTGTTCGTGAACAGCGACCTCGCCGGGGCCGTCGCCGACGAGGCGGCGGGCATCGGCGCCAAGGCCGTCTGGTTCCAGCTCGGCGTCGTCGACGAGGCGGCGTACGAGCGGACGCGGGCGGCGGGTCTCGACATGGTCATGGACCGGTGCCCCGCCATCGAGATCCCGCGGCTCGACCCGGCGCCGCGCTGAGGCACGGGCCCCTCAGAACTCCCGCGCGGGCCAGTTCAGGAGCCGCGCGCCGATCACCGCCGTCTGGAGGGTGTAGCGGTGCATCGGGTCGGCGGGATTGGTGCCGGTGAGGCGGTGGATGCGCTCCAGGCGGTACGTCAGGGCGCGCACGCTCAGGCTGAGCCGGCGGGCCGCCTGGGCGGCCACGCAGCCCGCGTCGAAGTAGACGGCGAGGGTCTCGATGAGCGGTTCGGCGCCGCCCCTGGCCTCGCGCAGCGGTCCTAGAGTGTTCAGGACCAGGTCGGCCATCGCCTGCCGGTCGCGGGTCAGGACGGGGTAGACGAGCAGGTCGGCGGCGCGCAAGACCGGCTCGGGCAGATCCAGGCGCGCGGCGAGGTCCAGGGCGCTCAGGGCCTCCTCGTACGACTGGACGACGCCGCCCGCGCCCGGCTGCGGGCGGCCGATGGCGACGCGGCCGCCGTCCGTCGCGACGTGCGCCTGCTTGGCGAAGAAGTCGAGGACGTCCCCCTGGTCGGCCGTGGTCACACAGACCAGGCGGCCGTCCTTGGTGGCGATCAGCGGACTGCGGTCGCCGAAGCGGCCGGTCAGCGCCCGCTCCACCTCGCGCGGGGCGTCGTCGCCGTCCTCGTAGGCACACCCGCCCTGCGCGACGGCGACCGCGTGCGCGAGGGACAGGCGCAGGCCGAACCGCTCCGCGCGCTCGGCGAGCAGGCCGAAGTCGCTGCGGCCGTGCAGCAGGTCGTCGATGAACTCCCGGCGCGCGACCTCCTCCTGACGGATCGCCAGGCGCTGCGCGCGTTCGTAGCCCTCGGCGAAGGCATCGACGGCCTGCTCGACGGCGGCGAGGACGGCCTCGGCGGAGACGGGCGGCGCGGCTCCCGGCACCCCGTGCGCGCGGGGCGCGGCACCGAACGCCCGGGCCCGCGCCAGGTGCGCGCCCACGAGCGCGCGCAGTCCGTACCCGGCGTCGGCCGCGCGCTCGCCGAGCGCGCGGCGCGAGTCCAGCTCGTCCCGGGTCAGCCCGCGCCCGGTGGCGGAGGCGTCCGCGAGTATCCGCGTATATCCGTCAAGGAACTCATCCGGTATGTCCCGACTTGCCACATGTGCCCCCGATTTCCTGATCAGACCTCTCCGCCTTTCTAACGCATGGGGGCTCGGCGGCAGGCACAGGGGTAGGGCGGTGGCGTGCTCCGCTCCCACCCCGCTGACCAGGGGAAACCTCTGCATGACCGGATCTCAGGCGCAGTCGGCGCAGGGCCAGTCGTGGCCGTCGGACGACTGCTCCCGCGGATGCTCGTGCGCCCGCGGCAGGCGCTGGCCCGGGGTCAGCGACACGACCGCCGGGGCCGCCCAGAAGAACGCGCCGGACGCGTCGTACGCGTACAGGACCGCGCTGCTGCCGAGGGTGAGGGCCGCGGCCCGCGCGGAGGGGGCCTGGCGGACCTCCACGACCACCACCGCACCCGTGCCCGTGGCGACCTCGGCCTGGCCGGAATCCGTGCTCACCGAGCCCGTGCGGACCGTGCCCACCGAGCCGAGGAGGTCCAGGAGCGAGGAGTCGGGCACACCGGACAGCCGCGCCCGTACGCGGACGAGCACGCGGGTCACGCTCCAGCCGACGCACGCCGAGGCGAGCAGCAGCCCCAGGTCGACCGCCGCGTGCGCCATCCCCGTCAGGCCCGCCCGCGCCGTCGCCGCCGAACCGGCGACGCCGGTCACCCACCCGGCGAGAGTGAACAGCGAGGCCGCCACGGCGACCGGCACTCCCCCGAGCCCCACCACGTCCAGGTCGGCGTCCTCGTCGAAGCTGTCGGCGCGGGTCACGCCCACCGCCACCAACAGCCAGAAACACACGACGACGGCCAGGGCCGAGGTGAACACCACCCCTGGAAAGCCCACCACCGCGTGCAACAAATCCCCCATGCCCCCGCCCCCTTGACCGGTGGTCGCATCCGGGGGCCGTCCCCACTCGGGTGCCGGACCTCGTTTCCGTGATCCGGCACCCGGGCCTCGCCCCCCGTTCCTGCCTATCCATCCTGACCTGTCCGGACGCATCGGCGCACTGCCATTTTCCGGCAATCTTTATGCTTTCTTGATGCCGGACGGCCGCCTCGTGGCGGCCGGGGTCCGGCAGCGTCGCGCCGCGTACGACCGGGTCTTACGGAACGGTGACGCGGTCCTCGGGCACCGGGCCGCGGCCGTCCCCGCCGCCTAGCGTGGGCGGCATGCGGGTACTGGTCACCGGCGGAGCCGGGTTCATCGGAACACACGTCGTCGACGCCCTCCTGGAGCGCGGCCACGACGTCGTCTCCTGCGACGCGCTCCTGGCGTCGGCGCACACGGGCCCGCCGCGCCCGGCCCGCCCCGGCGAGCGCTTCCTCCGCGCCGACGTGCGGGACGGGGCGGCCGTCGCACAGGCGCTGTCCGGTGTCGACGCCGTCTGCCACCAGGCCGCGATGGTGGGGCTCGGCAAGGACTTCGCCGACGCGCCCGCCTATGTCAGCTGCAACGACCTGGGCACGGCGGTGCTGCTCGCCGCGATGGCCCGGGCCGGGGTCGGGCGCCTGGTGCTCGCCGGGTCTATGGTGGTCTATGGGGAGGGCCGGTACGCGTGTGCCCGCCACGGTGTGGTGCGGCCCGGGCCGCGCGCCGAGACGGACCTGGCGGCGGGGCGCTTCGAGCCCCTCTGCCCGCTGTGCGGCGAGGACTTGACGCCGGGCCTGGTCCCGGAGAACGCCCCCGCCGACCCGCGCAACGTCTACGCGGCGACGAAGCTCCAGCAGGAGCACCTGTCCGCCGCGTGGGCCCGGGCCACCGGCGGCCGCGCGGTGTCGCTGCGCTACCACAACGTGTACGGGCCCGGCATGCCCCGGGACACGCCCTACGCCGGAGTGGCCGCCCTGTTCCGCTCCGCCCTCGCCCGGGGCGAGGCGCCGCAGGTCTTCGAGGACGGCGGGCAGTTGCGGGACTTCGTCCACGTGCGGGACGTGGCGTCGGCGGCGGCCGCGGCCCTCGAGGCGGCGGGGGACGGCGCGCCCGGTGCGCTCACCGCGTACAACACCGGCAGCGGGGAGCCGCACACCGTCGGCGAAATGGCCCGGGCCCTGGCCCTCGCCCACGGGGGCCCCGCCCCCGTGACCACGGGCGCCTACCGGCTCGGCGACGTACGGCACATCACGGCGGACTCGGCCCGGCTGCGCCGGGAACTGGGCTGGGAGCCCAAGACGGGGTTCGCGGCGGGGATGCGGGAGTTCGCGGCGGCGCCGCCGCGCCAGCCGGGACCGGAGGCGCCGCCGCGCTAGCCGGGTCCGGGGGCGGCGCCTGCGGGCCACGCCGTCCCCGCCGGGGGCAGGACCACCTCGAAGCGGCAGCCGCCGGAGACGTTGCGCACGGCCGTACGGCCCCGGTGGGCCTCGACGATGCCGCGCACGATGGCGAGGCCGAGCCCGGCGCCCGCCGGCGGGGTGCGCGCGTGCGTGCCCCGCCAGCCCATGTCGAAGACCCGCGCCAGGTCCTCCTCCGGGATGCCGCCGCATTCATCCGTCACCGACAGGACGACCCCGCCGTCCGACCGCTCGGCCGTGACGGCGACCGTGCCGTCCGCCGGTGTCCGGCGGATCGCGTTGACCAGCAGATTGCCGAGGACCCTGCTCATCTCCTTGCTGTCGACCTCCACCGGCACGGCGTCGATGCGCCGCCCCACGAGGCGGACGCCGTGCTCGCGCGCCAGCGGATCGGCCCCGGCCAGGGCGTCGCCCACCAGGTCGTACGCGGAGATCCGCGCACGCGTGAGCGCGAGGGCCCCGGCGTGGATGCGGGAGAGTTCGAACAGGTCGCCCACCATGCCGTCGAGGCGCTCGACCTCGGTGCGGATCTGGCGCAGATAGCGGTCGGGCTCGGCGGCCACGCCGTCCTCCAGAGCCTCGGCCATGGCGCGCAGGCCCGCGAGGGGGGTGCGCAGGTCGTGCGAGATCCAGGCAACCAGTTCGCGGCGGGAACTCTCCAGGGCCCGCTCCCGCTCACGGGACGCGGCGAGGCGCGCGCTAGTGACCTCCAACTCCCGGGTGAGCGCGGACAGTTCGGCCGTGGTGGGCTCCTCGGGGGCGGCGAAGCCGTCCCCGGTGCCGAACGAACGGGCCGCCCGCGCCAGGGCCTTGCTGCGGGCGACGACCCACCGGCCGAGCAGCAGGGCCACGGCGAACGACACGACGGAGGCCATGGCGACGACGACGGTGACGACGGTCAGGTCGTGCCGGGACAGGAACATCTGCCACGCCACGGCGAGCGTCCCGGCGAGCATGGCCGTGACGGCCACCCCGACGACCACGGTGAGGGACACGACGAGCGAGCGGTGGCGCAGCAGCCGCAGCACACCGGCGCCGAGCAGCCCGGCCGCCGCCGCGCCGAGGAAGGCGTACAGGGCGATGAGCAGGATGTCGGTCACGGCCGCGGGCCGCCTTCGCCGCCCGCCGGGCCCGCGACCGCCGCCGACGACTCCGCGCCCGGCCCGCCCGGCGCATCCGCCGTGGCCGCTCGGTCCGGTTCCTCCGGCTCCCCCGGCCCGCCGGTCTCAAGGCGGTATCCGACCCCCCATACCGTCCGGATCAGGCGCGGCGCCCCGGGGTCGTCCTCCACCTTGCCGCGCAGCCTGCGTACATGGACCGTGACCGTGGACAGGTCGCCGAAGTCCCAGCCCCACACCTCGCGCATCAGCTCCTCGCGGCCGAAGGCGCGGCCCGGGTGCCGCAGGAAGAACGCGAGGAGGTCGAACTCGCGGACGGTCAGGGCGAGTTCGGCCCCGTTCTTGGTGGCGCGGCGCCCCGCCGGGTCGAGCGTGATTCCCGCCGCGCCCAGGGGCGCACCGGGCGGGCGGGACGGTTTCGCGGCGCGGCCGCGGCGGAGCACCGACTCGACCCGCAGCACCAGCTCGCGCGGGCTGAAGGGCTTCGTCACGTAGTCATCCGCCCCTATCTCCAGGCCCAGGACGCGGTCGTCCTCGTCGCCCCGCGCGGTCAGCATGATCACCGGTACGGGGCCGCGGGCCCGCAGCCTGCGGCAGACCTCGAGGCCGTCCATGCCGGGCAGCATCAGGTCGAGGACGACGAGGTCGGGCTCGCGCGCCGCGGCGCTCGCCAGCGCGCCGGGGCCGTCGACCGCCCGGTCGACGGCGTATCCGGCGCGCTCCAAGTAGCCGGTGACGACCTCGGCGACGGTGAGGTCGTCGTCCACGACGAGGACGCGCGCGCCGGCGCCCGGGGGCGGGCCCGGCGCCGGGCCCGGCAGAGGGCCTGACGCTGCGCCCTCCAGGGGGCCTGGGACTGGGCCCGGCGGGGGGCCGGGTGCTGGATTCCGCATGTCACCAGCCTCGCACCACGTGCTCGCGCGCGCGGCCCGCGCGGCCTCCCCGCGCCCCGACGTCCCTGTTTCGTAAGAACCAGAAGTCCGTTATGCCCGTTTCTGCTTCGTAGGGTGAGTGCCGTGACTCACCCCTCCCCCGACTCCCCGCTCCCGGCGGAGCGTCCCGCTCCGGCCGCCGACGTCGTGCTGCCCTGTCTGAACGAGGCCGAAGCGCTCCCGTGGGTGCTCGCCCGCGTCCCGGCGGGCTGGCGCGCGATCGTCGTGGACAACGGCTCCACGGACGGCTCCGCGGACCTCGCCCGCGCGCTCGGCGCGACCGTCGTGCACGAGCCGCGGCGCGGCTTCGGCGCCGCCTGCCACGCCGGGCTCACCGCCGCCGGGGCCGACGTCGTCTGCTTCTGCGACTGCGACGCCTCCCTGGACCCGGGCCTGCTCGTGCCGTTCGTCCGCGATGTCGCGGCAGGCCGCGCCGACCTCGTCATCGGCCGCAGGCGCCCCGGCGCGCGCGGGGCCTGGCCGCCGCACGCCCGCGCGGGCAACCTCGCGCTCTCGCTGCTGCTGCGCCGCCGCACCGGTCTCGCCCTGCACGACCTGGGCCCGCTGCGCGCGGCACGGCGCGCGGACCTGCTGGCCCTCGCGCTCACCGACCGGCGCAGCGGCTACCCGCTCCAGATGGTGGTGCGGGCCGCCGACACCGGCTGGCGGATCGAGGAGCGCGACGTACCGTATCTGCCGCGCGTCGGCACGTCCAAGGTCACCGGCACCTGGCGGGGCACCTGGCAGGCGGTGCGGGACATGCGCCGCGTCCTCGCCGAGCCCCCCTCGTCGCGCCGCGGCCCGCGAGGGGGCGGCCCGCGATGACCGCCTCCACCTGTCCCGCCACCCTCCTGGTCATCGCCAAGGCCCCGCTTCCCGGCGCCGTGAAGACCCGGCTCACCCCGCCCTACACACCGCAGGAGGCCGCCGGGCTCGCCGTGGCCGCGCTCGCCGACACCCTGGACGCCGTGCTCGCGGCGCCCGCGCACCGCAGAGTGCTCGCGCTCGCCGGGGAGCCGGGGCCCTGGCTGCCGCCCGGCATCGAGGTGGTGCCCCAGGCCGCGGGCGGGCTCGACGCGCGCCTCGCCGCCGCGTTCGCGGGCTGCGCGGGGCCGACCGTACTCATCGGCATGGACACCCCGCAGGTGACGCCCGCGCTGCTCGCGCCCGCGCTCGCGGCCGACGCCCGGCGGGACGCCGACGCCTGGTTCGGGCCCGCGGCCGACGGCGGCTTCTGGGCCCTCGGACTCGCCGAGCCCGACCCGGACCTGCTGCGCGGGGTCCCCATGTCCACGCCGACGACCGGTGCCGCGCAGCGGGCCCGGCTCACCGGGGCGGGCCTGCGCGTGCGCGACCTCGCGGTGCTGCGGGACGTCGACACGGCGGCCGACGCCGCGCACGTCGCGGCCCGCGCTCCCGGCACCCGCTTCGCCGCCGAACTGGCCCGGGTCGACCGGATCGCCCGGCTCGGCCGCCGGATCCGGATCGACCGGGCCCGGACCGGCCGGGCGGCCCGCCGATGAGCACGGTCGTACCGCCGCCGCCGTGGGGCGCCGACCTGTACGAGGAGGCGCTGCACGCCGGGCGCGGCCCGCTGTTCCTGCGCCGCGCCGACGGCTGGCTGCTCCCGCTCGACGTGGAGCGCTGGTGCGCGGCGCCCGACCCGGCCGACCGGTCGGCGCTGCGCCGCTGCGCGGGCTCCGTGCTCGACATCGGGTGCGGGCCCGGCCGTCTGGTCGCCGCGCTCGCCGCCGCCGGCCACCGCGCGCTCGGCATCGACGTCAGCGAGGCCGCGGTCCGGCACACGCTGCGCCTCGGCGGCTCCGCCCTGCGCCGGTCCGTCTTCGACCCGCTGCCGGGCGAGGGCCGCTGGGGCACCGCGCTGCTCATGGACGGCAACGTCGGCATCGGCGGCGACCCGGCCGCGCTCCTGGCCCGCGTCGCCGAACTGCTCGCTCCGGGCGGCCTGTTGATCGCCGAGGCGGCGCCCGTCGAGGTGGACGAGCGGGTCCGCGTACGGGTCGACGACGGCACGGGGCGCGCCGGGCCCGGCGGCACGTTCCCCTGGGCCCGGCTCGGCACCGCCGCCCTGCTCGGCCACGCCCGCCCCGCGGGGCTGCGCGCGGCCGATCAGTGGACGGCCGACGGGCGCTGCTTCGTGGCCCTGCGGCGCCGCGCGGCCCGCACGGCGAGCCACAGCGCCGAGCCCGCGAAGAGGCCCGCCGTCACCAGCAGCCAGCGGGCCAGGAACACGTCCGCCGACAGGCCCGTGACGCGTTCGTAGCGCGGCACCTGACGGGTGATCAGCGGATACCAGACCAGCAGGAGCAGCAGCGAGAGGGCCGCCGGGACCCGCACGAACATGGTCAGGTCCCGGCGCCGCCCGCCCAGCGTGGCCGTCAGCGCCCGGTCGGCGGCCGCGTACAGCGGCGCGAGCACGAGGTCGTGCAGCAGGGCCGCCCCGACGAACCACACCGCGACCCCCGCCCAGTCGTCCCGCAGCAACCGCACCCCCGCGTACCCGGTGAGCGCGAAGGAGGCGAGCAGCAGCAGGAGATGCAGGGGGCCCGCTCCGCGGCGGCGGGCCCTCGCCACCCCTCCGCTCTCCGCTCCAGGCCTGCGCGGGCGCCTCACACCAGCTCCCCGAACGTCATCCGCGCCGCCCACTTGGTGTTCAGTACGCCCGGCGCGGCGGGCACGACGACGCGTGCCGGGTAGCCGTGGTCGGGGGTCAGGTCCGCGCCGTTGACGCGCAGGGCGAGCAGTGACCGCGGGTCGCGGATCTGGTTGTCGCGCAGCGCGGCCCGGCGGAAGGCGCCGCGCGTCTGCAAGGACTCCACGAGGACGCCGCGCGGGCCCTCCGCGCCCCTTTCGTACTCCTCGTACCCGACGAGCGCGGCCAGGTCGCGCAGCCGGACGCCCTGCCAGGCCTGGTCGGACGTCGACCAGCCCTCCACGCAGGCGATGGGCAGGTCCGCGCCGTGCTGTTCGAGGGCGAGCAGGTCGTCACGGGTCAGGCGCAGGGTGCGGCCCCGGCCCACGAGGTCGAGCCGCCAGCCGTCGTCGAGGTCCCGCCGCCCCAGGCCGACCGTCGCGGGCGTCTTGTTGACCTGGAAGGTGCCGGGCCCGGTGCCCGGGTCCCCGCCGCCGTGCGGCGCGAACAGGGCCGTGGCGCGCGGCCAGCCGTCGAAGCTCTGCCCCGCGGTCGTCGCGAACAGCAGCAGCGAGCCACCGCCGACCAGGCCGAGCGCGCCGCGCCGCGACACGGTCGGCTCGGCGGGCCTCGCGGCGACGAGCCCGGAGCCGTCGTCGGGTTCCGGCGCGCGCGTCCGCAGCTGGGCCCGGAACCCGCGCTCGCGCAGCACTCGTACGGTCCTCGGCAGCTTCAGCGCCACGTGCGCGGCGAACCCGGCGGCGAACACCCACGCGCCGTAGAAGTGCAGGGGGTAGAAGGACCCCGGAAAGACGTACTCCAGCTGCACGTTCAGGATGCCCGTCGCGAACTCGAACAGCGCGCCGCCCACGAGCAGCAGCAAGGACAGGCGTTCCAGGGCGTGCCCGAGGGAGCGCGCGGGAGGCAGCGCGAACAGCTTCGGGAGCACCGACCACAGCTTGGCGAGCAGCACCGGCACGAGCGTGATGCCGACGGTGACGTGCAGGCCCTGGGTGAGGCGGTACAGCCAGCGCGGCCGGGTCGGCCAGTCGAAGAGGTAGAAGCCGAGGAGCCCCTTGCCGGGCGTCTTGTCGTTGACGGGCGACAGGCCGGGGTTGTACGCGGCGTAGGACAGCAGGCCGGTGACGAACAGCAGCGTCATCCCGGCCAGGAGCACCATGCCGAGCACGGAGGTGAGCCAGGGGCCGCGCAGCGGGCTGCGCCACGGTCCTGCCGGCGCGCGGGCCGCCGGGTGTCCCGCGGTCCTGGTGG
Organism: Streptomyces sp. NPDC045778; assembly: GCF_056431945.1. Taxonomy (NCBI): domain Bacteria; kingdom Bacillati; phylum Actinomycetota; class Actinomycetes; order Kitasatosporales; family Streptomycetaceae; genus Streptomyces; species Streptomyces sp. NPDC045778. The sequence goes on along the minus strand of NZ_JBWKJZ010000014.1, from coordinate 87,103 downwards.
CCGGCGGTCTCTGCGGATTGCGCATGGGTGTGTCCTCGCTGGTCGGCGCTGGTCGGCACTGGTCGGCACTGGTCGGCGATGGTCGGCACGGAACGGGTCCGTCGCATCGCGTCGACCGTAAGTCCGGCGGGCGGCCCGGCGGCCGCCGCGGCGCATGACGAAACGCTGACGGAGTCCGGAGGGCCCGGACGGCGTACACCAGGGCGGCGGAAGATCTGACGGTTCCGTGACGGGGGGCTGCACCGCGGCTCGCGCGTGCCCCGCGCGGCCTAGCGTGCCAGCGTGAACCACCCCGAACGACGTACCACCGGCCCCCGCCGCGATCTGCTCGCCGCCGGGCTCGCCGCACTCCTCGTCACCGCCGCCGTCGTGGTCGGGCGGGCCGTCGAGCGCTCCGACGGCAGCCTGCACGTCAACTGGCCTCCGCTGTACGCCGTCTGGGACCCGCACGTCGGCCCCGGCACCCCGGCGGCGCTCGCCGTCGCCGTCGCGGTGGTCGCGCACGGCCCGGCGCTCGCGGCGCGGCTGCCGTGGCGGGTCCTGCTCGCCGGGTCCTGGGCGGCGTCCACGGCCTGGATCTGGTCGCTCGCGCTCGTCGACGGCTGGCACCGGGGGGTGGCCCGCAGGCTCACCACGAAGTACGAGTACCTCCAGGTCGTCGACCGCTTCGCGGACATCCCGGCGACGCTGCGGGACTACACCCAGTACATCCTGCTCGGCGAGCCGGGCGCCTACCACTGGCCCGCGCACACGGCGGGCCATCCGCCCGCGGCCCCGCTCACCTTCGTCCTCCTCGACCGGATCGGGCTGAGCGGCGGCGGATGGGCGGGCGCCTTCGTCATCACGGCCGGCAGTACGACCGTGGTCGCCGTGCTGATCACGCTGAAGGTGCTCGGGGACGAGGCGAGCGCGCGCCGGGCGGCGCCGTTCCTCGTGCTCGCTCCGGCCGCCGTGTGGGCGGGCACGTCGGCGGACGGCTACTTCGCGGCCGTCGCGGCCTGGCTGACGGCGCTGCTCGCCCTCGCGGCGACGCGCGCGGTCCGCCGCCCCGCCCTCGCCGCCTGCGGCGCGGGCCTGCTCTTCGGCCTGCTCTGCTATCTGTCGTACGGCCTCACGCTCTTCGCGGTGGTCGTGGCGGGCGTCCTCGCGCTCGCCAGGACGCCGCGCCCGCTGCCGTACTTCGTGGCGGGCGCGCTCGTCGTCCCGGCGGTGTTCACCGCGTTCGGCTTCAACTGGTGGGAGGCGTACCGCCTGTTGGTGGAGCGCTACTACCAGGGGGCGGCCGGCGTGCGCCCCTACTGGTACTGGATCTGGGCCAATCCGGCCTGCACGGTACTGACCGTGGGGCTCGCGACGGTGGCCGGGCTGCGCCGGGCGGCGGGTTCCGCGCCGGGTGCCGTACGCCGCTGGCGCGCCGGCGCGGCCACGGCGGCGGACCGGGTGGCGGGCGTGGCCCTCGCGGCCCTCCTGGCGGTGGCGGTCGCGGACGTGTCGGGCATGAGCAAGGCCGAGACCGAGCGCATCTGGCTGCCGTTCGCCGCGTTCCTGCTCGTGGCGGCCGCGCTCCTGCCGGAGGGCGGCCGCCGCTTCTGGCTGGGGGCACAGGCGGTCCTCGCCCTGGCCCTCAACCATCTGCTGTTCACGGGCTGGTGAGCCCGGTGGGCCCCGTGATCCTGGTGTGCCCCGGAGGTCTCACACCCGGTCGGTGATCCGCTCCAGGGGTACGAGCTTGAAGTTCTGGTTCCCGCTGGAGCCGGGGGCGCCGTTCGAGCCGTCCTGGCAGACGAACACGCCACGGGGGAAGGCGGGGCCGAGGTTCGCGGCGGTGGCGTCGATGCCGTCGGTGTCCTCGCAGTCGTCGGCGGCGGTGCCCGACGCCACCCCGAACCGGCCGAGGTAGCGGCCGGTGCTCCGCTCGTACACGGTGAAGTCGTCGCTGCCCTGCGAGGACACGTAGAGCCGGTCGCCCGCGGCCGTGATGCCCTCGGTGTCGGCGGTGATGTGCCCGCCGGAGCCGGTCGAGTCGAGCTTGGTGCGGGCGGTGCCGTCGCCGGGCTCGGCGCCGTACACCCAGACGCCGACGTCCTCCTCGCCCAGGTACAGCTTGCCGGTGCGCTCGTCGGCGTAGCAGCCCTCGACGGCGGACCCGGCGTCGAAGAGCCGCACCGACGTGGCCTTCACGGTGTCGCCGCTGACGGCCAGCTCCCACTGCTCGACGCGGCCGGACGTGGAGTTCGGGTAGGCGTAGAGCTTGCCCGAGCGCGGCGACGCGTACAGGCACAGGCCGTGCGCGGTGACCGCGGTCGGCACGTCCTTGAGGTGCGTCAGGCGGCGCGTGGCCGGGTCGATCCGGTACACGTGCAGCGCGCCGTCACCGCCCTCGGCCTCGTCGTCCGCGGACACCACGACGTCGCCGCGGACGTCCACGTTGTTGCCGTGGTCCCCGCTGATCCGCTGGATCCGGGCGCCCTTGAGGTCGTACACCTCCAGGGCCCCCTTCTTGTCGGTGCCCACGACGACGGACTTCGCCGGGTCGCCGGGGTGCACCCACACCGCCGGGTCGTCGGCGGCGTCGCCGCTGTGCGCGACGGGAGCGGTCTCGACGGTCGCGGTCACGTCGAACTCCACGGCGCCCGCGGCGGCCGCGGGCCACAGGGTCAGCGTGGTGGCGGCCAGGAGAGCGGTGGAGACAAGGGTGAGGGTTCGTGCGGTACGGACGACGGGCACCGGGGTTTCCTCTGCGTCGGGGGCGGTTTCGTCATGACCCTGCCAGCGACAGGGGAGCGTCCCGTGAACACGAGCTGAAGCCCTGGTGGCCCCCCGCCGCCGTCCCGCTCGCCCGCCCCGCGCGGCGGGGCGGGCGGCATGTCGCGCGCGGCGGCGCGACGGAAAGGGGCCCGCGCGGCTGGCCCCTCCGGGTGGGGTCAGACTTTCTCGAACTCCACCTTGAATATGTTGTACTCGTCCCAGCAGAAGACCCATGACTCGCCGTTGCGGAACGACGTCCGCTTCTCGTTGTAGTTCGAGACGAGTTCCTTGTCGTCGGTGAGCCGGAAGCTCGACGCGCCGGACCAGCCGTAGAAGCCGACGTACGCGTTGTTGCTCACCGACAGATACCGGCCCTCACCCGGAATCTTGTAGTAGGTCACGCCGTTCCACTCGTAGAATTCAAGGGTGAGCGGGTCCTGGCTGATGATGGCCCAGTTGTCGCCGTTCCTGTTCAGATACCCCTTGAACGTGCCGCTGGGGTAGAAGAGCTTGATCCGGAACTGGCCCGCCATGAGGGCGCTCTGCGGCCGTGTGGCCATGGCCTCGGCAAAGCTGCCTTCTGTGGGGGTTATCGCGTCCATCGACCGTCCTCTCGTCGTTTTCCGGGTTTCCGGCATGCTCCTTGCGCGGTTTTTCCGACGTGAGCTGGACAGTGCATCGAACGTCACTGGAATGGTGATTCTGCCGCCACCCGGCAGGTGCCGCCAGAGAAGAATTTCGCCATTGCGGAACCGGCCCCGCCAGGGCTTCACGGACACGCGGAACGCCAACGAACGGGGGTGAAGGTGCCCGGTTCCTGAATTGTTGTGCCTGACAACCGTGAGGCTCGAGGAATGGGCGGGAAAGAATGAGCGGGAAAAGGGAGGGCGGGACACCGGACCCGGCTCCGCGACGACACCCCCCTGCGGCCCCTCGTCCCGCGCGCCTACGGGACGGGACCGCGCGGGATGCCCGGCAGCGGCCGGCAGCCCGTCACCGCGCCCCAGGCTTCCTCCGCCAGGCCCTTCCGGTCGCCCCCGTACAACGGCGCGTGGGCCAGCACCCGCACGCCCAGCCCCCGCGCCCCCACCACCCTCCGCAGGGACGTCCCGAACCCGTCGTCGCCCAGGAACGCCGCCGCCGTGCTTCCCGCCCCGTCCGCCTCGTACGCCACGGTCACCGGGCGCACCGCGGCCCCCGCGTCCACGGCCGCCTGGAACGCCGCCCGCCTGAACCGGCCGCCGGAGACCGAACACCAGGTCGTGGCCTGGGGGAAGACGAGCACGGACCGCCCCTGGGCCAGCGTCCTGGCCAGCTCCCCCACCATCAGCGGAAGCGCGTGCCGGCCGCCCTCCCGGTCGATGAACTGCGTGCCGAGCCGCCGCGCGAGCGTCCCGACGAGGGGCCACCGGCCCACCTCCCGCTTGGCGACGAAGGCGACGGGCTCGACGGCGAGCAGCGCCACCACGTCCAGCCACGAGATGTGGTTGGCGACGACGAGCGTCCCGGCGCCCGCGCCGGGCACGGTCAGCGGCACGGGGCCCACGTCGAGCCGCACGCCGAGCGCCCGCAGCACCCGCCGCGCCCGGACCCGCACGGCGTCGCCGTCGCCGAGGCCGTCGCCCAGGGCCAGGCTCCGCCCGACCTCGTGCGCGAGCGCCGCGTACCGGCGCGCGGCCTCGGCGGGGCCCACGCGGGACGCGGCCCGCCGTGCGCAGGTCCGCGGACAGCCCGCGTCCACGGACCAGGGGTTCACACGGACCCCCGTGATCCCTCGTCACCGAGGAAGAAGCGCCGGTGGCGCTCGCTGAGCCGGCGGGTGTCGAGCAGCACGAAGAAGTCGGCGGAGTCGAAGCCGGGGTCGTGCGCGGGCGCCCCGCACATCCAGGCCCCCAGACGCAGATAGCCGCGCAGCAGCGGCGGCAGGTCGGCGTACGTCGGCCGGTGTCCCGCGCGTTCGCCAGACGGGGCCCACGGCCGGTGCGGGTGGACGCGCAGCTCGGGCGGCGAGGCGTGCTTGGCGGTGCCGAGCAGCCAGGCGCTGGCGGCCGCGGCGCCGCCGTCGGCCAGCGGCACGGAGGCGCAGCCCGCGAGGTAGCGGTGGCCGGAGAGCAGGACGTAGCGGGCGAGCGCCGACCACATCAGGGTGATGACGGCGCCGGAGCGGTGGTCGGGGTGGACGCAGGACCGCCCGGCCTCGACCGTCGCGGGCCGCAGCGGGGCCAGGGCGCTCAGGTCGAACTCGCCCGCCGAGTAGGAGAGTTCGCCGCGTCCCGGCGGGATGAGCCGGTAGGTGCCGACCACGGCGCCGCTCGCGGTCTCGGTGACGATCAGGTGGTCCGCGCAAGCGTCGAAGGCGTCGACGTCGTGCCCGGGCAGGGGCGTGTCGAGGGTGGCGCCCATCTCCTCGCCGAACACCTGGAAGCGCAGGCGCTGGGCGGCGCGGACCTGCTCCTCGGTGTGGGCGATGGAGGGGACGTAGGCGGGGCGGCTGGCGGAAGCCGGGGCAAGCGTGGACGCCGGCGGCGTCCCGGGCGTCACAGGTGTCGAGTGTGTCGCGGGCATGACAGTACGTTCTCCGTTCGATGGGGACGGATCTCGACGGGGACGAGGGCTCTCGGACGACGGATCTCAAGGGAACGGTCGGGCGGGAACGGTTCGTTGGAGTGCGACGGAGGGGAAGGACGACGGGACCGGGCGGGGCCCCGCTCAGCACGGTGACCGCCCCGGCTGAACTGCGCCCAAGGGCCGCGCGGCGGATCGGGCCGACCCTCGTGAGCATCAGGTGAACGGCGGCCGGGGCGGACAGGGCGGGCACCAGGACCAAGCGGCACCGCGCACATCGCCCCGTACCGCCCTGGGGCGCCGTCCCGTACAAAGAGTGCCTGACGCCCGAGGGAGGATGGAGCCCGCATGCCGCACCCCCTGCCCCTGGCCGGCATCACCGTGCTCAGCCTTGAGCAAGCCGTGGCCGCGCCGTTCGCCACCCGTCAGCTCGCCGACCTCGGCGCGCGCGTGATCAAGGTGGAGCGGCCGGGCGGCGGTGACTTCGCCCGGCGCTACGACACCACCGTGCACGGCCAGGCCAGCTATTTCGTCTGGCTGAACCGTTCCAAGGAATCGATCACCCTGGACGTGAAGTCCGCGCGGGGACGGCAGGTGCTGCGCGAACTCCTCGCCACAGCCGACGTCTTCGTGCAGAACCTCGCGCCCGGGGCCGCCGCCCGGCTCGGCCTGTCGGCCGAGGAGTTGCAGGCCCGGCACCCCTCCCTCATCACCTGCGCGGTCAGCGGCTACGGCACGTCCGGGCCCTGGGCCCACCGCAAGGCGTACGACCTGCTCGTGCAGTGCCAGACGGGGCTGCTCTCGCTCACCGGCACCCCGGAGGAGGCGGTGCGCGTCGGCATCTCGGTGGCCGACATCGCGGCCGGGATGTACGCGTACAGCGGCATCCTGTCGGCGCTGTACACGCGGGCGACGACCGGCCGTGCCCCTGCGGTCGAGGTGTCCCTGTTCGACGCGCTCGCCGAGTGGATGAGCCAGCCCGCGTACTACACCCGCTACGGCGGCACCCAGCCGCCGCGCGCCGGAGCGCGGCACGCGACGATCGCGCCGTACGGCGTGTTCACCGCGCGCGACGGCAAGGAGGTCCTGTTCTCGGTGCAGAACGAGCCGGAGTGGGTGGCGCTGTGCCGGGTCTTCCTCGGCCGCCCGGAGCTGGCCGGGGAGCCGCGCTTCGCCACGGGCACGGCCCGCGTCGCGCACCGCGAGGAGCTGGACGGGATCATCGCGGCGCGGTGCGCGGAGCTGGACGGCGAGGAGGCGGCGGCCCTGCTCGACGCCGCCGGCATCGCCCACGCGGGCGTCAACTCGGTCGCCGATTTCCTGGAGCACCCCGTCCTGACCGAGCGCGGGCGCTGGCGGGACGTGGGGCTTCCGGACGGCGCGCCCCCGATGCGCGCCCTCGTGCCACCCGCCGGGCTCTCGGGGGTGAGCCCCCGCATGGGCCCGGTGCCCGCGGCGGGCGAACACACGGAGAAGATCCTGGCCGAGCTGGGGCGCGGCCCCGAGGGCAGTTCGGCAGCGCCCTGAAGGGGCGCGGGGAACTGCGCGAACGGCCACGACGAGTCCGCAGGCGACCGACGGCCCGTCGCGGGAACTCCGGCTGAGCGCTTGGCCGCTGCTGCGCTTCGGCACCGCCGCGCAGCGGGCGCGCCGGCTGCGCGCCCGGCCACCGGGGCAGCTCGGCACTGCTCGCCGAGCACGCCCCGGGCCTGACGGTCGCGCGGCGCGGCCTGGAGTGCCGCTCAGGCCACGCCGAGGCCCTCGACGAGCACGGCGTTCGGCAGGTCGGCGAGGGCCTTGCCGGGCACGATGAGCTTGCCGCGGCGGCTGCCGCTGCCGATCAGGACGTGCGGAAGGGCGACCACGGCGGTGTCCACGAGCAGCGCCCAGTCGGCGGGCAGGCCGATCGGCGTGATGCCGCCGTACTCCATGCCGGTCTCGCCGACGGCGGTGTCCATCGCGGCGAACGACGCCTTGCGGGCGCCCAGTCGGCGGCGCACGGCGCCGTTCACGTCGACACGCGTGCCGGAGAGGACCACACACGCGGCGAGGGTGGTCTCGCCGCCGCGCTTCCCCGCCACGACGACGCAGTTCGCGGACTCCTGGAGCAGCTCGGGGCCGTAGTGCTCCACGAACGCGGCGGTGTCCGCCCACTGGGGCTCGGTGTCGACGTGGATCAGCTCGTCGGCGGGCACGGCCCCGCTCCAGGCGCGTACGGCCTCGGCCACGGGGGCGACGAGCAGGTCGAGGGCCTGGGGAGCGGGGCGGACGACGTCGAAGTTTCCTAGAGGAGCGCGCATGTCCGCACGGTAACAGGGCGGTTCGGCGCCACCGGCCCCGAGGGAAGCCGTCAGTACGACCCGGCGTGCGCCGGCGGCACCGCCACGGACATGGTCATCTCCACCGGCTCGGCACCCTTGTTGTGGTAGCCGTGCGCGACGTTGGCCTCGAACGTCGCCGATGACCCGGCGGGCACGAGGTGCTCCGCGCCGTCCACCACGAGCGTCAGCTCACCGGCCCTGACGTGCAACAGCTCGATGGTGCCCGGCGGATGCGCGTCGGAGTCGCTGCCGTCGCCGGGCATCAGGTGCCACGACCACAGCTCGAAGGGGCCGCGCGCCTCGGCGCCGACGAGCAGCGTGGTGCTGGAGCCCTCGTCGGTGGACCACATCCGCACCATCTGCTCGGGCGGTACGACGCGCACGTGCGGCCCCTGCTCGTAGTCGAGCAGCGTGGTGATGCTGATGCCGAGGGCGTCGGCGAGCTTCACGGTGATGCCGACGCTGGGGTTGGTGCGGGCCTGCTCGATCTGGATGATCATGCCGCGGCTGACTCCGGAGCGGGCCGCGAGGGCGTCGAGCGTGAAGCCCCTCTCGCCGCGCCAGCGCTTGAGGTTCCGCGCGAGCGACTGCGTGAGCTGGTCGAGATCCGACACATTCCGTCCAATATTTTGGATGACAGAGTTCACTGTACTGAACTACGGTGTGGTGCACCCGAAGGCTCCCGATGGTTCACCACACTGTACTGCGAGGTTCCCGATGTCAGGCCTGACCGCGCTGTTCGCCCTGGCCACCAGCCTGATGTGGGGCCTCGCCGACTTCGGCGGCGGGCTGCTGACCCGGCGCCTGCCCGCCCTGACGGTGGTCGTGGCCTCCCAGTGCGTCGCGGTGGCCGTCCTCGGCGTCGTGGTCGTCGCGTCCGGGGCGTGGACCGAGTGGGGGCCGCAGCTGTGGTTCGCCGTCGGCGCGGGCCTGGTGGGGCCGGTCGCGATGTTCGCGTTCTACAAGGCCCTCGCGCTCGGCCCGATGGGCGTGGTCTCTCCGCTCGGCTCCCTCGGCGTCGTGGTGCCGGTGGGCGTCGGCCTGTTCCTCGGCGAGCGGCCGGGCCTCGCGCAGTTCGCGGGCATCGCCGTGGCCGTCGTCGGCATCGTCCTCGCGGGCGGGCCCGAGCTGCGCGGGGCCCCCGTGCAGCGCCGGGCGGTCCTGCTCACGCTGCTCGCGGCCTTCGGCTTCGGCGCCGTCATGGCCCTGATCGCGGAGGCCTCGACCAGCGTCACGGGCCTGTTCCTCGCCCTGTTCGTCCAGCGCGTCACCAACGTCCTGGCCGGCGGGACCGCCCTGTACGTCAGCGTGCGGCGCGGCGGCACCGCCCTGCCGGAGGGCGCCGGCATGCGGGTCCTCTGGGCCACCCTGCCCGCGCTCGCCTTCGTGGGCCTCGCGGACGTCGCCGCCAACGGCACGTACGCGCTGGCCGCCCGCAGCGGCCCGGTCACCGTCGCGGCTGTCCTCGCCTCGCTCTACCCCGTGGTCACCGCGCTCGCCGCGCGCGGCGTCCTCAAGGAACGCCTGCGCGGGGTGCAGGCGGCGGGCGCGGGCCTCGCCCTGGTGGGGACGGTCCTGCTCGCGACGGGCTGAGGCGGCGCCGGCCTACGCGCGGCCCTCGGCGTCCGGCACGTCGGTCAGCTCACCGAGGCGGCCGAGTTCCTCCAGCTCCCCGAGCGCGAGCAGCTGCTCCGGCGTGACGCCCTCCGGGATCGGCACCGGGGCGGGCGTGCGCAGCGGCGGCTGCCACCCCCGCTCCGCGCACCAGGTCCTGACGACCCGCGCGGGCGCCCCCGCCACCACGGCGTGGTCGGGCACCTCGCCCCGCACCACGGCACCCGCCGCGACCACCACGTTGCGGCCGAGCCGGGCGCCGGGCAGGATCACCGCGCCCGTGCCGATCCAGCAGCCGGAGCCGATCGTCACCGGCTCCATGCGCGGCCACTGCTTGCCGATCGGCGTGTGCGGATCGTCGTAACTGTGATTGGTCGAGGTGACGTACACGTACGGCCCGAAGTAGCAGTCGTCGCCGATCGTCACGGACGTATCGGCGATCACGTGGCTGCCGCGGCCGAGGACCACGCCGTCGCCGACGCGCAGGATCGGGTCGGGGCCGAGGTCGAGATCGGGCATCAGACCGGCGGTCAGCGTGACCTGTTCACCCACGATGCAGTGCGCGCCGAGCCGGATCCAGGGCGCGCCGAAGACCGTGCCCTGCGGGAAGGCGAGCTTCGTGCCCTCGCCGATCGCGCCGAACGCGAGGCGTCCCGGCCGCCGCGCGGTGACCGCGCCGGTGCGCTGCACCCAGGCCCAGCCCGCGTGGACGGCGCGCTGCGCGACGCCGCGCCGCCACGCGGCGAGGGATGAGAACACGTTCTTGTTCCTGGGCACCCGCTCACGTTACTCAGCCCCGCGCGGGGCGAGCACTCCCCCCGCCTGTGATCTTCACCCCACACCGCCGGGCCGGGAAGGGGGGTCCCGTACGGTTCGCTCAGGCGTGACGGACGCAACGATCCAAGGAGAGAACGATGAGTCACCAGGCACTCGTCATGGGCATCGGCGGCAAGGACCCCCGGATCGACCCGGAGGCGTTCACCGCGCCCACGTCCGTGGTGATCGGCGACGTGACGCTGCACGCGGGCGCGAGCGCCTGGTACGGGGCGGTCCTGCGCGCCGACTGCGGGCCCATCGAGATCGGCGCCGACAGCAACATCCAGGACAACTGCAGCCTGCACGTGGACCCCGGCTTCCCGGTCACCATCGGCGAGCGGGTCTCGGTCGGCCACAACGCCGTCGTGCACGGCTGCACCGTCGAGGACGACTGCCTCATCGGCATGGGCGCGACCGTCCTCAACGGCGCCGTGATCGGCGCCGGTTCGCTCGTGGCCGCGCAGGCGCTCGTCCCGCAGGGCATGCGGGTGCCGCCGGGTTCGCTCGTGGCGGGCGTCCCCGCGAAGGTGAAGCGGCAGCTCACGGAGGAGGAGCGCGCGGGCATCTCGCTCAACGGCACGATGTACGTGGAGCTGGCCAAGGCCCACCGCGCCGCGCACGCCCAGGAGGACTGAGGGCTTACGCCCCCTGAACGGCGGCCGGAGCGATCTCCGCACCCGGCCGCCCGCTCGGGGCCTAGACGGCAGCGGCCTCGCTCGCCGCCGCGGCCTCGCTCGCCGCCGCGGCCTCGCTCGCCGCGTGCTCCTCGGCGGCCTTCTTCGCCCGCCGCTTGACCAGCAGCATCGAGCCGATGCCGATGAGCACCGCGATGCCGAGTCCGACGTACGAGAAGCGCTTCAGCCAGTCCTCGGCGACCACGCCGATGTAGTAGATGACGGCGGTGGTGCCGCCCGCCCAGACGATGCCGCCGAGTACGTTGGCGGTGAAGAACTTCCAGTACGGCATGCGCAGGACGCCCGCCAGGGGCCCCGCGAAGATGCGCAGGAGCGCGACGAAGCGGCCGAAGAAGACCGCCCACATGCCCCACTTCTGGAAGGAGCGCTCGGCGCTGCCGACGTTCGCCGCGCTGAAGTGCTTGGGGAACTTCCGCTCCAGCCAGGCGAGCAGCGGCCTGCCGCCCTTGCGGCCGATCGCGTAGCCGATGGAGTCGCCGATCACCGCCCCGGCGGTGGCGCAGGCGCCGAGGACCACCGGGTTCACGTCGCCGTGCTGGGACGACAGGAGCGCCGCGGAGACGAGGACGATCTCGCCTGGCAGCGGAATGCCCAGTGACTCCAGGCCGATGACGAGACCGACGAGCGCGTAGACGCTGACGGCGGGTACGTGCTCCAGCCACTCCTGGACGTGCAACCCCGGTTCCTTCCGTACGCGGATGACTCCCCCGGCGCGCGCGATGATCGCGCACGCCGGGGAAGCCTACCGCCCACGCCCCTCCACCCGCGCCGCGCCTCAGCCGCCCCTGGCCGCGCACTCGTCACTGTCCCCGCCGCTGCGGCAGCCGGCCTGGCCCGTCCAGGCGGGCGCGGGCCGGCGCACCTCGTCCTCGTGCCGCTGGTACGAGAACCCGGCGAGGACCGCCACGGTGATCACCACCACCGTGAACCCCTGGCTCCACGCGGTCACCGGCGCCCGGACCCGCACCGCCACGCCGGTGGCGAGCAGCGCGAGACCACCCACGCAGGCGGAGGCGAGGAGATAACCGTCGAGGCGGTCGTACGCGGCGTGGGCCTCGGGGTCGAGGGTGAAGCCGCTCGCGATCCACGCCGCCAGGATCCCGGCGAGGACGAGCACTTCGGCCACGAGGAGCCCGACGGCCGCGCCGACGTCGGGCCCGGTGTCGGCCCGGGTGCGCGCGGAGGCGTCGAAGGCGGGCGGGGCGATCGGCAGGTCCATGCCGCCGATCCTCGCGCCCCGCGGCCGGGCCCGCCTGAGTACGCCTACTCAGACGCGCCCGGGCGGGGCCGGACATCAGCCGCTACTTCGGCTCGTTGGGCCGCAGGGTCCAGGTCACGGACATCTCGCCGGTCACGGCGCCGTCCTCGCGGGTGAGGGCGACGGCCACGGGGAACTCGGGGCGCTGCCCGGCGTCCAGCTCGGCGACCACGTCGGCGGCCGGCCGCCCCAGCGTCGCGGTGGCCTTGACCGTCCCCATCGCCAGCTTCTTGTACGCGATGTCCGCGCACACCGCGAGCGGCACGGCCCGCGAGAGCTGGTCCCCGAAGGCGGCGAGCACGATGGCCCCGCTCGCGGACTCCCCCAGGGTGAACATCGCGCCGGCGTGCGGCCCGCCCACGTGGTTGTGGTACTCCGCCTGGTCCGGAAGGACGACCACGGCCCGCTCGGGGGTCGTCTCCAGGAACTCCAGGTTCAGGGTCCGGGCCATCGGCACGGTGGCGGCGAGCATCTCGCCGATCGACATCTGGTCTGCGCTCATGACCCGGATGTTACCCACGAGTAGCAGGCTTGGCCAGGCCTGCGCGAACAGTCGTTCCCCTCCGGCCTATCGTGGACGCCCATGTGGCCAGGACAAGATCGACCCGATGGACCCCAGCAGCCGCGCCCCGACCAGGGGCAGGACCCGAACCCCTACCGGCAGCCGGGCTACCAGCAGCCGAACCCGTACCGGCAGCACGGCCAGGAGCCCTCGCCACAGGAGCCGTGGAACGCGCCGACGGTGTCCGCCGGGCCCGCCGTCCCGCCGGGCGGGGGCGGCCGCAGGACCAAGGTGATCGCCATCGCCGCCGCGGCGGTGGTCGTCGTGGCCGCGGTCGCCGCCGGCGCCCTGCTCATCGGCGGTGACGAAGACGACACGGACGACACGGCGGCGCCCGGCCCGGCCCGCTCCACCACCAAGGCGCCCCGCCCCGCGGAGCCGGAGGACACGGACCGCCGCGGGAAGGGCGGCGAACCCGAGCCGACGGTGCCGGGCTGGAAGACCGTCGTGAACCCCAGGGACGGGCTCGCCTTCGACGTGCCGCCGCAGTGGGACCTGAAGTCGGCCGACTTCGCCACCTGGGTCTCGGAGAACGACGACCCCTCGGACACGCCCCTCGTCGCCATGCTCGCCCCCGCCGTCCTCAAGGAACGCTGGTGCGCGGCTGACGACGACAAGGACGGCACGAAGGAGCACACGCCTCTCGGCCTCGCGGGCACCAAGCGCAACAAGACCGCGAGCAGTACGGCGCAGATCGCCCGGGAGAACGCGACGGCCTGGGTCTACGGCGGCTATGCCCAGCCCGACAAGAAGAAGGTGACCACCGGCCCGGCGAAGTCCTACACCACCGCGTCGGGCCTCAAGGGCAGCCTGGTGACGGCCACTTCCTCCGGCGTCCCGAAGAAGGGCACGTGCGACACCGACGGCAAGGCCACCACGTTCGGCTTCAGGAACTCCGGCGGCGAGTTCCTCTCCTGGTCCTTCCACGGCGTGCGAGGCGTCGAGGAGGAGATCCCCGACCGCACGGTCCGCGCGATCCTGCGCACGGTGCGCGAGTACCGCCCGCACGACAAGGGCTGACCGGAGCCTCCCGGGGTGGTTGTGAACACGTCAGCCAGGCACACGTAGGGTTACCGGCCATGTGGCCAGGACAGCAGCCGCCCGGGGGCGAGCAGAACCCGCAGCAGCAGAACCCGTACCAGCAGCCGGGACATCAGCAGCCCAATCCCTACCAACAGCCGGGCTACCAGCAGCCTTCGCCGTACCAACAGCCGCCCGGTCAGTGGAGCGCGCCGACGGCCCCCGCGGGCGTGCCCCAGACACCGCCGGGTGACGGCGGTGGCGGGAACAGGACCAAGGTCATCGCCATGGTCGCGGCGGCGGCCGTCGTCGTGGCCGCGGGCGTGACCGGCTTCCTGCTCCTCGACGACAAGGACGACGACGGCAAGGGCGGCAAGTCCCCGCAGGCCGAGGGCAAGCCGTCCGCGTCCGGCGCCGCGAAGCCCGGTTCCGGCACGGACGACGGCGACGACGAGCGCGGCACGGCGGGCGGCCCGAAGCCGACCGTCCCCGGGTGGCAGGTCGTGGTGAACCCCAGGTGGGGCACCGCCTTCGACGTGCCGCCCGACTGGGAGGTGAGGAAGCCCGACGCGCTCGTCGCGTTCGAGGACGTCAAGACCGGCAAGCCGCTGATGACCATGACGGGGCCCGCGTACTTCAAGTCGAAGTGGTGCACATCGGACGACGACCGGGACGGCCGGACCGAGGACAAGGAACTCGGCGCGGTCGGCACCAAGGGGGCGAACGGCGCGAAGAACACCGACGAGGTCGCGGTGAACCAGGTCGCCTGGTGGGTGTTCGGCGGTTACACGCAGCCGGACAAGAAGAGCCTGTACTTCGACGAGAAGGCCAAGCCGTACACCACCAAGGCGGGCATCAAGGGCAGCATCGCGTGGTCCCGCTCGCGGCACACGCCCCAGAAGGGCAAGTGCGCGTCGGAAGGCAAGGCGATCACGTTCGGGTTCAAGAACGCCGAGGGCGACTTCGTGGCGTGGAGCCTCTACGGCGCGAAGGACGTCAAGGGCGAGATCCCGAACGAGACGATCATGAAGATCCTCAGCACGGTACGGCTGCACGGGGACGCGTCGGAATCGTGAACCTCGCCCCCGCCGGCGCAACCGGGTCACGCGCGGACGTAACAGTCGTAGCGGACGCCTCTCGACGTAATCTGACGCATCGTGACGTACGTCGACACCGCGTCCACCGCTTCTTCACCAGTTCGTCACGGCTTCGTACGGGGTCCTGACCGGTGCCCGTCCGGGCGCTGACCAGGCGTGGCACCGGGGCCCTTGCCCATCTATGGTTACTGGCCATGTGGCCAGAACAGCAGCCGCCCGGGGGCGAGCAGAACCCGCAGAGTCCGGGTCCCAACCCGTATCAGCAGCCCGGGTACCAGCAGCCCAACCCGTACCAGCAGCCCGGCTACCAGCAGCCGAACCCGTATCAGCAGCCGACCGGGGGGCAGCCGGCGGCGGGGCAGCCCGCGGGCGGGCAGCCGCAATGGGGCGCCCCGACGTTCCCGATGGGGGCGGCGCGGCCCGGCGGTCCGGACACGGGCGGTGGGGGCAACGGCGGCGGCAACCGGACGAAGGTCACGGCCCTCGTGGCCGTGGCGGCCGTCGTCGTGGCCGCGGGCGTGACCGGCTTCCTGGTCTTCAGCGGTGGCGACGACGAGTCCGACGCGGCGGCCGCCGTGCCGTCCAAGTCGGCCACCGAGAAGCCGAGCCCCAAGCCGTCGGACGACGACAACCCGCGCGGCACCGGCAACGACCCCAAGCCGACCGTCCCCGGCTGGCAGGTCGTGGTGAACCCCAAGTGGGGCACCGCCTTCGACGTGCCGCCCGACTGGACGATCAAGTCCCCCGACACCTACGTCGGCTTCGAGGACCGCAACAAGGGCGACGGCTCCAAGCCCCTGATCATCATGTCCGCCCCGGCCTTCTACAAAGAGAAGTGGTGCTCCTCCGACGAGGACAAGGACGGGCGGGTGAACGACTCCTCGCTCGCCAGCGTCGGCACCAAGGGCCAGAACGGCGCCAAGAGCACCAAGGAGGTCGCCCGCAACGACTCCGCGTGGTGGGTCTTCGGCGGCTACACCGGCCAGAAGAAGGCCGACAAGAAGAACATCAAGATCGGCAAGGCGGAGCCGTACACCACCAAGTCGGGCGTCGAGGGCAGCGTCGTCACCACGACCTCGGTCGGCGACCCCGGCTCGGGCAAGTGCGACTCCAACGGCAAGGCCACGACCTTCGCCTTCAAGAACGGCGCGGGCGACTACGTCGCGTGGACGCTGCACGGCGCCAAGGGCGTGAAGGGCGAGGTGACGGACTCACTGGTGAAGAAGATCCTCGCGACGGTACGCCTCCACGGTGAGTCCGACGAGTCCTGAGCCGCCCCACCCCTGGCCCTCAGGTGGGCGGCGACCCGCGAGCCGCCGGGTCGGGGCAGGCCCTCGCCGCTGGGGCAGGTACGGGTGGGCCGGGGGGAGAACCCGCCGCGGCAGCGAGCCCCGGCGGTGAGGGTCAGCCCACGCTGAAGGCTCCGCCCGGCGGCTCCGGCGAGGCCACCGCGTCCCCGTCCCGCACCACCCGGGCCGCCCCGACGAACCGCCCCACCTCGTCCCCGTACACGACCCGCGCGGGAAACACGTCGGCCCGCACCCGCCGCACCAGCGCCTCGACATCGACAGGAACACGCGAGGCGATGAGCACGGCGTTGCCGAAGCGCCGCCCCCGCAGCAGCGCGGGCTCCGCGACCAGCGCCAGCTCCGCGAAACACTCGGCGAACGTGGCCAGCTGGGAGCGCAGGAAGTCGAACGGCGCGCCGTCGGCGAGGTTGGCCGCGTAGACGCCGCCCGGACGCAGGACCCGGTCGACGGCACGGGCGTACGCGTCCGACGTGAGGTGCGCGGGCACGCGGGAGCCGCCGAAGACGTCACCGACGATCACGTCGGCGCTGTCGGCGGGCGCCGCCTCCAGCCAGGCCCGGGCGTCCGTGCCGTGCAGGCGGATCCCCGGTTCCGGGGGCAGGGGCAGCTCCTCGACGACGAGCCGCAGCAACGCCAGGTCGGCCTCCACGACGTCCTGCCGGGAGCCGGGCCGGGTCGCGGCGAGGTAGCGGGGCAGGGTGAGGGCGCCGCCGCCGAGGTGGACGGCGTCAAGGGGCTCGCCGGGCGCGGCGAGGACGTCCAGGACGTGGGCGAGCCTGCGGGCGTACTCGAACTCCAGGTACGTGGGCGCGTCCAGGTCGACGTACGACTGCGGGGCACCGTCGACGGTCAGGAGCCAGGCACGGGCCCGGTCCACGTCGGGAAGCAGCTTGGCGGTGCCGTGATCGACGACACGGGTGACGGGCACGGCCTCGGGCTCCGGCTCAGCCCCGGGCTCCGGATCCAGCTCCGGCTCCGGCTCCGGATCCAGCTCCGGTACGGGAAGCTGCGCGGCGTCGGATATCGACGCGGGGTCGGGGGCATCGGCGGGCTCGTCCACCGCCCCATTGTGCCCGCCTCCGCCCGGCCCCGGCCCCGCCGAGCGGAACCCCACCGCACGCGGAGAAGGGGGCTCGGCCTCCCGGGCCGAACCCCCTCCTCAGCGGAGCCTCAGGCGACAGCCGTCACCGTGCCGGCCCCCACCGTCCGCCCGCCCTCGCGGATCGCGAAGCCGAGCCCCGGCTCCAGCGGCACGTCACGGCCGAGTTCCACGGTCATGGTGACCGTGTCGCCGGGGCGGGCCACGGCGGCCTCGCCGAGGTCGATGTCGCCGACCACGTCCGCGGTGCGGATGTAGAACTGCGGCCGGTAGCCCGTCGCCACCGGGGTCGTACGACCGCCCTCGCGGGCCGAGAGGACGTACACCCGCGCGGTGAAACGACAGCTCGGCCGGACGCTGCCGGGGGCGGCGACCACGTGCCCGCGGCGGACGGCGTCGCGCGGCACGCCGCGCAGCAGCAGCGCCACGTTGTCACCGGCCTGCGCGGACTCCATGGGCTTGCCGAAGGTCTCCAGGCCGGTGACGACCGTCTCCGTGTCGGCCCCGAGACCGCCGAGGAGGCCGACGCGGTCGCCGACGCGGACCGTGCCGCGCTCGACGGCGCCCGTGACGACCGTGCCGCGGCCGGTGATCGTCAGGACGTTCTCCACCGGCAGCAGGAACGGCGCGTCGACGTAGCGCTCCGGCATCGGTACGTACGTGTCCACGGCGTCGAGCAGCGCCTCGATCGCCGCGGTCCAGCGCGGGTCGCCCGCCAGCGCCCTGAGGCCCGAGACCCGGACCACGGGCGCGGAGTCGCCGCCGTACCCGTGCGCGGACAGCAGGTCGCGGACCTCCAGCTCCACGAGGTCGGCCAGCTCCTCGTCACCCGCGTCGGCCTTGTTCAGCGCCACGACGATGTGGTCCACGCCGACCTGGCGGGCCAGGAGCACGTGCTCGGCGGTCTGCGGCATGATCCCGTCGAGCGCCGAGACGACGAGGATGGCGCCGTCGAGCTGGGCCGCGCCCGTCACCATGTTCTTCACGTAGTCGGCGTGACCGGGCATGTCCACGTGCGCGTAGTGCCGCGTGTCGGTCTCGTACTCGACGTGCGCGATGTTGATGGTGATGCCGCGCTGCGCCTCCTCGGGCGCGCGGTCGATGCGGTCGAAGGGCACGAACGTGCCGGTGCCGCGCTCGCTGAGCACCTTGGTGATCGCGGCGGTCAACGTGGTCTTGCCGTGGTCGACGTGGCCCATCGTGCCGATGTTCAGATGCGGTTTCGTGCGGACGTAAGGGGTCTTGGACATGGCGGTTCCCTCTCCGGGACGCGAAAGGTGAGGCCCGCGGCGCGTGGCCGTCGGACGGGGACCCCTGGGGCCTGGCCGACCCTCCCCCTGAGGGGTCCGCCGGAATGTCCGGGGAGAGTCAGCTTCGGGCGCCGTCGAAAGGAAGAGCGGCAGCCTTCGCAGCGACCGCGACCGCGGTCGGAGCTGTGGGGAAGGCCTGCCGGAACATGTCGACGATCATGGCTGACGCGTCGTCGCGCGTCGAATGATTTTCTGCGACGCACCGCTCACGTACGGCACTTGCACCCCAGGCGCCCCTGAGCCCCCGTCAGCTCGCCGAAGGCCGTCGCAGGTCGTCGTGACTCTTGCAGGCCCTCGTAGGCCCTCGTAGGCCCTCGTAGGCCCTCGTAGATCCTCGTAGCTCGTCGTAGGTGCCGGTCCGCGGTCTTGTCGGGCGGGGAACCGTGCGGCACTGTGACGCTCGTGAGACGCACCCTACGGCGATCAGACACATCCGTCGGTTAGTCTCCCCGGATGCTCGACACCGCCGCCACTCCGCCCCAGGGCCTCGCCGTGCGCTGCACCCGGGCGCTCCTTTCGCCGTGGTCGCGGCTGTCCCTGCTCGTGCTGCTGCTCGCCGCGGCCGCCACCTGTGTGCTGCTCTTCGAACCGCAGCGGCTGCTCGCCGACGGCTGGCCGCCGGAGCTGACCGGGGCGGCGGCGGTGTGCGTGTTCGCGGTGGCGTACGCCACGTGCACGGTCGCGTTCGTGCCGCGGCCGCTGCTCAACCTCGCGGCGGGCGCGCTGTTCGGCTCGCAGGCGGGGCTGGCCGCGGCGGTCGCGGGCACGGTGCTCGGGGCCGGTGCCTCCTTCGGGCTCGGCCGGATCCTCGGCCAGGACGCGCTGCGGCCGCTGGTGCGCGGCCGCTGGCTGAAGGCGGCCGACGGCCAGCTCAGCCGCCACGGCTTCCGCTCGATGCTCGCGGTCCGCCTCTTCCCCGGCGTGCCGTTCGCCGCGGCCAACTACTGCGCGGCGGTCTCCCGGATGGGCTGGCTCCCCTTCCTCCTCGCCACGGCCATCGGCTCGGTCCCGAACACGGCGGCGT
Organism: Streptomyces sp. NPDC045778; assembly: GCF_056431945.1. Lineage (NCBI taxonomy): Bacteria > Bacillati > Actinomycetota > Actinomycetes > Kitasatosporales > Streptomycetaceae > Streptomyces > Streptomyces sp. NPDC045778. Next base: position 67,664 of record NZ_JBWKJZ010000014.1, on the reverse strand, counting down.
ACGTGATAGCGGGAGCCAGGGCCGACACCCCGACCTCCCCCGCGTTCCTGCTCGCGATGGGCTTCATCGCGGTGTCGGGCCTCGGGGCGGCGGCGGTGGCCTGGCGCAAGCGGCACCGCCTGCGCGGGAACTGACCGGCCGCGCGCCCCTCGGACCTCACACGGCTTCGAGAACGGTCGCGTTGGCGAGGCCCCCGGCCTCGCACATCGTCTGCAAGGCGTACCGCGCCCCACGCACCCGCATGGCGTGGACGAGTGTGGTCATCAGGCGGGTGCCGCTCGCGCCCAGGGGGTGGCCGAGGGCGATGGCGCCGCCGTGCGCGTTCACCTTCCGCTCGTCGACGCCGGTCTCGCGCAGCCAGGCCAGGACGACGCTGGCGAACGCCTCGTTGACCTCGAACAGGTCGATGTCGTCGAGCGTCAGACCGGCCCGGCGCAGCACCTGCTCGGTCGCGGGCAGGATGCCGGTGAGCATCATGAGCGGGTCGGAGCCCGCGACGGCGAAGCTGTGCAGCCGGGCCAACGGGCGCAGGCCGAGCCGGGCGGCGTTCTCGCTGGTGGTGATGAGGACGGCGGACGCGCCGTCGTTGAGGGGGCTGGTGTTGCCCGCGGTGACGGACCAGTCGATCTGCGGGAAGCGCTCGGCGAACGCCGGGTCCTCATAGGCAGGCCTCAGCCCGGCGAGGACCTCGGGGGTGGTGGTGGGGCGCAGGGACTCGTCGCGGGTGACGCCGTCGAGCGGCGCGACCTCCGCGTCGAAGAGGCCGCCCGCCCAGGCACGGGCGGCCTTCCGGTGCGAGCCCGTGGCGAAGACGTCCATCTCCTCGCGGCTGATGGACCACTTCGCGGCGATCAGCTCGGCGCTGATGCCCTGCGGGACGAGCCCCTCCGGGTAGCGCTCGGCGATGCCGGGGCCGAAGGGGTCGGCGCCCGCGGGCACGTTCGACCACATCGGTACGCGGCTCATCGACTCCACTCCGCAGGCGATCGCCATGTCGTACGCGCCCGCGATCACGCCCTGCGCGGCGAAGTGCACGGCCTGCTGGGATGAGCCGCACTGGCGGTCGACGGTGGTGGCGGGCACGGACTCCGGGAAGCCCGCGGCCAGGGCGGCGTACCGGGTGGTGTTCATGGCCTGCTCGGCGACCTGGTCGACGCAGCCGCCGATCACGTCGTCGATGTGCGCCGCGTCGACGCCGCTGCGCTCGACCAGGGTGCGCAGGGTGTGGGCGAGGAGCTGGACGGGGTGGACGTGGTGGAGGGAGCCGCCCGGCTTCCCCTTGCCGACCGGGGTGCGTACCGCTTCGACGATGACGGCGTCGCGCATGAGGGTGCCTCTCGGACAGGCCGGGCCGTGGGCCCGGCGGCCTGGAAACGAGTTTGAAAACTGGACGCACTTGCGTACTCCACGGTAACCAAGTGGGTTTGATTTTCCAACCCGCCTCGTAGACTGGCCCGCATGCCCTCCACGAAGGACCCCCGCCCGCTGCCCGAGCAGAACCCCCGCACGCAGAACTCCCGCACGCAGGCCGCCCAGGACCGGCACCCGCCGACCGCCCAGGACCGGCACCCGTCGGCCGCGCCCCCGAAGGGCCCGCGCCCCTGCGCCATCGCCGACACGCTCGCCCTCGTCGGCGAGAAGTACTCCTTGCTCGTCCTGCGCGAGGTCTTCCTCGGCGCCCGGCGCTTCGACCAACTGGCCCGCAACACGGGCGCCCCGCGCGACGTCCTGACGGCCCGGCTGCGCCGCCTGGTCGACGCGGGCGTCCTGGAGAAGGTCCCCTACAGCGAGCGCCCGCCGCGCTTCGAGTACCGGCCGACACCTGCGGGCCTCGAACTGGAGGCCGTCCTGATGACCCTGATGGCCTGGGGCGACCGCCATCTGCGCCCCGACCAGGACCGCCCCATGATCATCGAACACGCCTGCGGCCGGACGCTCACGCCGCTGGTCACCTGCGCCCACTGCGGCGAGGAGGTCCGCCACGAGGACCTGACGGCGCATCCGCAGGTGGCGGGGTGGGGGGTGGTGGGGCCTTTGGGTGGGTGAGGGGCCCCGGGGGGCGGGGCTGGCCCGTGGGCTGGGGCCGGCCCGCGCGGCCGCCGGGGCGGGGCCGACCCACGGGAGGGGGCCGGGGCCGATACCGGGAGGGGGCAGGGGCCGATGGTCGGCCCGCGAGCGGGCGCTGGGTGCCGCGTCCACCCCAGGGAGGGCTGGGGGCACTTGGGGGAGCCTGGGGCCCTGGGGAGGAACCCTCCGGAGGCATTCGGCCCTCAAGACGCGGCCCTCCCGAGGGTCCGTAACTTTGTGACGCTACGCTGCCCCCGGCGAGGCACGTGATCCCCTGTATCACCACCCCCTCCTGCCCGACCACCACCCGTAGGCCGCACCACACCGCAGACACCGCAGACACCGCACCACCCCTCGCCGCCCCGGTCCCCCTTCACCGCCTCTGACCGCCACCACACGGGTCAGCGCACGATCAGTAACTGGACGGCGCAGTTCTCATGTCTTGGCTCGAATCGTTCATCCTCGGACTCGTCCAGGGACTGACCGAGTTCCTCCCGATCTCCTCCAGCGCGCACCTGCGGCTGACCGCGGCGTTCGCGGGCTGGCACGACCCGGGTGCCGCGTTCACCGCCATCACGCAGATCGGCACCGAGACCGCCGTCCTGATCTACTTCCGCAAGGACATCGGCCGCATCCTCTACGCGTGGTTCGGCTCGCTGGTGGGCAAGGTGCCGCGGTCCGACCACGACGCGCAGATGGGCTGGCTCGTGATCGTCGGCTCGATCCCGATCGGCGTGCTCGGCGTGACGCTCAAGGACCAGATCGAGGGCCCGTTCCGGGACCTCCGCCTCATCGCCACGACCCTGATCGTCATGGGCATCGTCCTCGGCTTCGCCGACCGCCTCGCCGCGCGCGACGAGGCCGGCGGCAAGCACCGCGCCGTGCGGCACCGCAAGGACCTCAAGCAGCTGAACATCAAGGACGGCCTCGTCTACGGCGTGTGCCAGGCCATGGCCCTGATCCCCGGAGTCTCCCGCTCCGGCGCGACCATCAGCGGCGGCCTCCTCATGGGCTACACCCGTGAGGCCGCGGCCCGCTACTCCTTCCTCCTCGCCATCCCCGCCGTACTCGCCTCGGGCGCGTACGAACTCAAGGACGCGAGCGAGGGCCACGTCTCCTGGGGCCCGACCATCTTCGCGACGATCATCGCGTTCGTCGTCGGCTACGCGGTCATCGCCTGGTTCATGAAGTTCATCACCACGAAGAGCTTCATGCCGTTCGTCTACTACCGCGTCCTGCTCGGCATCGTCCTGTTCGTGCTGGTGGGAATGGGTGAGCTGAGCCCCCACGCAGGCGAATCCGCCGACTAGGCGGGGCCTTCGTCGCCCGTTTCTCACCAGGCGAATCGTGTGGGCGCCCGCCGGCTTTCGTGAGAGGTCGCCTGCGGCTCTCGGGCCGTCGCGACCGGCCCAGCCACCGCTACGAGGCGGCCACCCGGGTGCCCACGCTCGTCGATCTTCTGCTCATCGCCGACGCTTGCGACGTGTCGCTCGCGGACCTCGCCCGGTGAACGGATGCTCGCGCGGACACAGTCCCGCATGCCACACCGCGCCGGCCCCGGCGCCCGACGGCGAGTCCTTCGCGTACGAGACCGTCGGCTCGCCGGGGCGGATCGGCTCGTCGCAGCGCCAGCACAGCAGCGCGTCCGCGCTCACGTCTGCGCCTCGCCGTCGGCCGGGTACGCGGACAGCTTGCGCAGGTGGCGGGCCAGCTCTTCCACGCGGAGCGCCGCGGCCGTCGGGCCGACGCGGAGGTCGGGCTCCTCCCCCTTCGCTTCCAGGGCCGCACGCGCGTCGTCCATGACCTTGAGGTGCTGGTACCAATCGCGGCTGCGGACCGGCGCCGCGGCGGCCGCCCGCTCAGCCCGCGGCAGCCGGAGGCGGATCTCCGCGACGAGACGCCGGTGCACCTCCGCGGTCTCCGCGGGAGGAGGCAGCGTCCTGCCGGCCTCACTGGCTGCCGTCAGCAGCTCGTCGAGCCGGTTCGTGGTCGTCATGAGCGTGTCCCCACTGCGATGGTGTCGGAGCCTGCCCAGGCGACGAGTGCCCGCAGAACGATGGCGAGGCGGCGGTCGCCGAGCGGCAGGACGCGGTCGATGAGGACCTGGCGTCCTAGCGCGACGGCGAGGACGACCTCCAGGAAGGCGTACTCGCCGTCGGAGAGTTCCATCTCGGGGAGGCGCAGGGACAGGTGGGTCCAGTCCGCGTACACGCGGCCCTCGGTCTGCACGACCAGGATGCGCTGCACGGCGGGCCAGGCCAGGAGGTCATGCTCCTCGATGAGCATCGCCAGCGCGAGGCGGTCCAGCTCCTCGGCGCCCCAGGCCCTGAGACGCTCCTCGACGGTCGTGGGGTCGTGGTGCACGGTCATCCGAATGCCTCCGCAGTAAGTCTGGGGCCGCCCGGGCCGAGGGCGGCGTCGCCGAGCCGGTCGGCCTCCGTAAGGCAACCGGTGCCGTCGGGGAGCACCAGCCGGGAGCGGCCGCCTATCGGGGAGCGCTGTAAGGCGCCGAGCACGACGGTCCGCGAGGCCTCCGCAGCGAGCCAGTGATCGCCGCTGGGGGTGGGAGCCAGGCCGCCCATGTCCCAGGCGTTCCAGATGATCTCGGGCCGTGGTGAGCAGGCGGCGAGCCAGGCGTCACCTGCGGAACAGTGCGCGGAGCGCGTCGGTGCGTCCATGGGCAGGACCGTAAGGACGGCGTTTGGGCCCTCGCTCGCCAATTGCGCGGGATTGCATGATCCGTGACAGGCGGTGTGAAGGATTGAGCAAATCAGCCGAGTGCAGCGCGGGCGCGAGCCAGAACGCGCCGAGCCGGAGCGTCGTACAGTGCGGCCTCGTTCAACCGGTCCCATACCCGCCCGTAAAGGGCGACATCGTCGGCCGACTCCAGTCGGAGCTCCGTGTTGATCGTCTCGACGACGACCCGCTCCTCATCGAAGATCCAAAAGCCGTGCTTGGGCGTGATTCTGAGCCGCGCACCGAGCGGCACCACGCCGACAGACACCGACGGCATGCCGATCAAGCTCATCAGCCGATCAAGCTGACCCGCCATCACCTCAGGCGGGCACACCAGAGCATGGAGCGCGCCCTCCCACACCAGCACGCGGAAGAGCTTGTCCACCTCGTACAGCACTTCCTGCCGCTTCATGCGGGCGCGCACCGCGGCCTCGGTGTCGTGCGGCGTGCCCATCAGATCCGCGTTGCTGAACAGCAGATGCCGCGCGTACTCCGGAGTCTGAAAGAGACCCGGAACGACGGTCGCCTCCCAGCCTCGAAGCGTCGAGGTCCGCCGGTATTCGGCGACGTACTTCTCCTGCACCCCACAGTGGCCGGCCGCGAGTTGCCGACGCCAGGCACGCTGCTGCGAAAGGACGCCCCGCAGCCGACTCCTCAGGTCGGCGGCCTCATCTGGTGCACCCACCGCGGCCGCCCACTGATTGAGATCAGCGACCGTCGGCGTCTGCTTCCCCGTCTCCAACCTGCTGACCCTCGATCGCTGCCACTGCAACCGGGCGGCCACGTCTTTGCCCGTGAGGCCCGCGTCGGTGCGCAGCTCACGCAGCCGCGCACCGAGCGCTACCCGGTCAGCATCGGGATGGGTGGTCACAGATCAGAAGGTACCCGCGCCTGAAACTCCCTAGTAGGCACCGCGTAGTGCCACGCAGCGTCCCGGGCTTGGCAGGCTGCCAGCACGGAAGCAGGGTCCTCAGTCACTTCGACGCCCAGCGTGACACCGTCCGCGTCGATCACGAACTTCGCGAGGACACGGGAGTCGAAGAGCCAGAAATCGAAGTCGGGCAGGCCGATCTGCTGGGCCTCGGCACGGTAGAGGTTGCGGATGTCCTCGCCCGCCTCGACGTTGCCCAGCCCACTCGCGAGCAGGAAGCGCTGCCCCTCGGTGGGTGGGTCGTCCACGAGGCGCACGCGCGCGAAGCGGCGGCCTTCCTCCGCCTTGGCCCGCACACTGGCGTGCCACGGGCTCGTCGGGTCGAAGCCGAGCTTTTCGCCCGCCTTCCAGCGTGCCCAATTCGGGCTGACTCGGTCGGTCGCGTAGCCGTGCTGGGTCTCCAGGCGCCAAGCGGTGTGCTCGAAGTCGTCGAAGAAGTGGATGATCTCTTCGAAGGGGACGAGGTCGGGCACGTCACTCCTTGGGTGCGCAGCGGGTGAGCAGTTCTCGGGGGACGACCACGAAGGTCTCGGTGTCCTTGACGTCCCTCATCTGTCCGAGGTGCTCGGGGTCGGTGAGCTTGTCGCCCTGGACGACGAAGTCGCCAGTCTCTTCAACCTCGTACAGGGTGGGGCAGTTGCCGTGCTCCGATGTGGTGCCGATGAACCTGAGCGTCATGCCGCTCTCCATTCAGGCAGGTTGGGCCTACAGGATGCGTCGCGTGTGGCCTGGCCGCTGGAGGATTGCGCCGGATTGCTCAAAGCCGTTCCTAAGATCTTCTGTTGGTGCAACCTGCCGTATGGGGCGTGCGGCTGTCAGTGCCACCGCCTACGCTGTCAGGCATGTCCCCCACCCCCAGCCCCCGTTCCGCCGCGCGCCCCGCCGCGGTCGTCAACGAGGACATCCGCGCCCTCTGGGCAGGGCATGGCGGAGACCCCCGTGTCAGGCTCACGGATGCCCAACGGGCTTTGTATGAACGGCTTCTGATCGAGTGGGAAGCCTCAGTGCGGGCGGACATTGTCACGGCGGCCTGACCTGGCACTGCGCGGGCGCCGGCCGAGCCCTACCTCACCTCGCCCGTGAGGATCGCCGTCTCCGTCCGGAAGTCCGGCGCGACCTCGATCTGCACCGTCTTCTCCGACTTCGGCACCGCGCACGCCCATGTCACGGTCAGAGACCGGCCCGCGAGGAGCCGCGTCGAAGGGCCGCCGTTCAGTCCCCGCGCGGTGTCGACCACCAGTTCGCCTTCCTTGCCGTCTTCGCCGAAAGCGCAGTTCACGGAGAACGACGTCGTGTCGACCGTGGACGTACCGCCGTTCTCGACGCGTACGTCGAACTTCAGGTACGGGGTGTTCTCCGGGTAAGCGGTCGAACTCGACGTGCCACGCGTGAACTTCGCCAGGCTGACGGCCACCTCGTTGCTGTAGGTGACGGTGTCGTTCAGGCCGAACACCTGAGGTTCGCCGTCCTCTGGCTCCGACTCGCCTTCCGTCCCTTCCTCGTCGTCGGCGAAGGCCTCGTCGGAGGTTGCCGACTCGGCTGTGCGAGTGGCGTTCGACTCCTTGTCGTCGTCACGGCTGTTGACGACGAAGGCCCCTGTGGCGACGACAGCAGCGGTCACGGCTGCGGCTGAACCGACGATGACGGCGTTGGTACGACTCTTCTTTCGCGACGGCGGCTCCGGCTGCGGCTGCGGCGGGAGCGAGGGCATCGGTGGCCTGGTGGTGCTCATGGGTCCCCCAGTGGTTGCGCGGTGTCTGCGCATGATGCGACTTGCGTGAGCGCTGCGGAGGCGAAGTACCTGATTTGTGACATGAGGTGACACCCGGGCGCAGCCTGGAGCGCGGTGCCGATCGCGTCGGTCATCGCAGGGGATCGGCCACGGTGCGGAGCAAAGGCTCGGTTCGCTCTGCTCGTGCGTGGTGGTTGCCACCGAGGTGTGTCGCTTGGCACCGTACTCGTCAGCCCGTGGCGGGGTGGGCTCGGTGGAGATCTTGGGCGCTCGTGAGGGGGCAGTGTGTGGATCACGCTCGTGGCGACCTTGTGCGGTACGGCTGCCGGTGTCGCGTCCACCGTCGTCGCCGACAGGGTGCGGTGGAAGCGTGACCGGGCGCATCAGCAGCGGGACAGACAAGTGGAGGTCTGCGTCGAGTTCCTCCGGGCCCTGATGCGTGCCTACGAAGGGCTCTATGACGTGGCCTGTCGCGAGGACCGGGGCGCCGACAGGAACTACGGCACGGTCAGGGATCTCATGGCCGACGCCGGCACGGCGGATTCGCGGCAGCTCCTCCTGGTCACCGCGCCGTCGCACGTGACGGTCGCCTGCGAGCACGCGTTCGCCGTACTGCGGGACCTCCGGGACGCCGTGGGCAGGGGCCTGACCGTGGACACGAGCGCGTACCAGGAGGTCGACGCGAGGTTCAGGGACGCGCTGCACGACTTCCGTGTCGAAGTCCGGCGCAGCCAGGGGCTCGCCGACGCCGAGGCCATACGCCGTCCGCGGATCCCCCCGTACGAGATGGTCCCCACCCCGGCCGCGGGTCCGCCCCTACCTGACCTGCCCCGCGGAGCGAACGCCTGACGACCCCCGGGCCCCACCAGCACCGGACCGGGGGCTTTTCCCTCCCTACACCCCAGGGTTACATTGCGTACGAGGCGTGGTCAGGAAGCGGCCGTTCCGCGGCCTCGCCCCCGCCCCCGCGTCCCCTCCTCCGCCGCCTTCCGCTTCCCTCCGCCGCCCTCCCTCTCTTCTCCGACTTCCTCTTCTCCCTCCCCCGTCCCGCAGCCACCCCTTCCCTGCCGCAGGCCCGGTGACCACTGAGAAAGGAGCGTCGAGCCGCAATGCCCGAGCAGGCGCGTGAGGAGCGGCTCGCCGCCGCTTGCGTCGAGCTCGCCGACACGCTCGTCGACGACTTCGACGTCACCAGCTTCCTCCATCTGCTCGCCACGCGATGCGTCGAACTCCTGGACGTCGCGGCCGCGGGCGTCATCCTGTCCACGCCGAAGGGCGACTCCCTGGAGGCGTCCGGGTCCGACGAACACAGCCGCTGCCTGGAACAGTCGGGCATCGAGTGGGGCGAGGGACCGGGGATCGACTGCTTCCGCTCCGGCCGGGTCGTCGCCGGGGCGCTCCTGACGGACGGGAGCCCGCACGCGGGCTGGCCCCGGTTCGCCCCGCACGCACTCCTGTCCGGCTTCGCCTCCGTCGCGGCCACGCCCCTGCGGCTGCGGGGGCAGACCATCGGCGCGCTCAGCCTCTTCCGGCGGCAGCCCGGGGCGCTCCCCGGCGCACAGCTCCGGCTCGCCCAGGCCCTGGCGCGCCTCGCCACCATCGGGATCCTCCAGCAGCGCGCCGTACACCGGCAGGGCGTCGTCGTCGGCCAGTTGGAGACGGCCCTGCGGTCGCGGGTTGTCATCGAACAGGCCAAAGGAGCCCTGTCGAGCCGCCACCGGATCAGCGTGGACGAGGCGTTCGCGCTGCTGCGCCGGCACGCCCGCTCCCAGCGGCGGCTGCTCACCACGGTCGCCGAGGAGGTCCTGAGCGGGACGGCGGACCCCTCCCTGCTGCGGACACCGGAGACACCGGAGATCCCGCCGATCCCGCAGACGCCACCTACACCGCGTACGGAGACTTGAGACTGCCCCCTCCCCGTCCCGTGAGGCCCGTGAGGCCCGAGAGGCCCGACGCGGTCCAGCGCGGCCTAGTACACGCCCCCCGCCCCACCGGCATCATCGTCGTCATCGTCCCGCCGGAACCGGAGCCTCCGGGCGACGACCTCGTTCGCCACCTCACTCACCCCCCGCCCCTCCGCGAAGGCGCGGGCGCGCAGCCGGTCGAGGGCGTGCCGCGGGCCGACGCCCAGCTGGACCATCACCATGCCGACGGCCTGGTGGACCTCCGTGTGGTCGGCTTCCGCCGCCTCGATCCACGAGGCCCCTTCCTTGTCGGCGGTCGCGCCGGTGCCCGTGTCGCCCGACTCCAGGTTCAGGACGGCGAACGTCACCGCGTCGCACACGACGAGGGCCGTACGCAGTTCCCGTGCGGACAGCTCACCGGCCGTGTCCCGGTACAGGTCGAGCGTGCCGAGCGTCTGGCCCCGGGCGCCGAGGGGCAGCGAGAAGACCGCGCTGACGCCGAGGCCCCGCGCCTGCTGGGCGAAGACGGGCCAGCGCCACGCGTCCGCCCCGGTGGTCAGGTCAGCGACGAGCACCGGCGCCGCGAGCGTGAACGCGCTCTGGCACGGCCCCTCGCCCAGCGTGTACTGCGCCTCGGCGAGCCCGGCCGCCACGGAGTCGCTGGCCCACCACAGCGTGCGTACCTCCTGTCCCGCGGTGAAGGACAGCGACGCACCGGTCACCGCGATGAGTTCGAGACAGCTCCGGCACAGGGCGGCGGGCACCTCCCGGGGCTCGCTCGCGGCCGCGACGGCGGCGGCCAGGGCGTCGCCGACGCGCGGGCGCCCCGCCCCCGAGAACCCGTCGGATGCGTCGCCCCCAGGGCCATCGGCCCGCATGTCATCCCTCCGCCCGGTCGCGCTCACGGCCCATGCCGGAAGTCGATTCCGGTCGCGGGGAGCCTGCCTCTCCCACCGTCGCCCGGGGCCTGTCCGGCCGGGTGCGGCGTCGGCCGTGGCAACGGGTGCCCCGGGACGGCGGATCTAGTAGACGATGGACACGATCCGGCTCACCGCTTCGACGAGTTGACGGTCACCGTCCGTGCGGGCGCGGTCGAGCGCGGCGGCCGGGGAGACGCCGCGGGTGCACAGCCGCCACGCGGTCCCCGGGTCCAGTTCCACGACGGCGTCGGGCTGTCCGGCGCCCGGAGAGGCCAGCGACCAGCGGTCCCCGGTGGCGGTGGCCGTCCAAGTGCCGCCCGCCGGACCGTCCACATGTACCTGGACGCGGGTGCCGACGGGCGCGTCCGTATGCCGCAAGGTGTGCGGCAGCGCCCGCATGAAGGTGTCGAGCACCACGGCGAGGAACCTCGGGTCGTGGTCGCTGTCCTGGCCGACGGCGTGGCGTAGCTGCTGGCGGTGGGTCCAGAACTCGGTGAACTCCCGGGCGCAGTCGAGCCACAGCGGCGCCGGGTCCGCCCCCGCCCAGGACACGCCGAGGGAGGCGACGCCGAGGTCCGCGGTCGCGAAGTGGCGGGCGACCTGCGCACCGACCAGGTCCAGCGTGTCGATGAGGGCGGCGGGGCTCACCCGCGTCCAGGCGTCGACCCACTCCTGGTTGATGCGGTGGATGAACGCCTCGAGCGTCTCCCCGTGCGCGGGGCGCGGCCCCTCCGCGTGGTGGTCCCGGTCGCGGGCGAGCCGCCCGTAGCAGTCGCCGACGAGGTGCGCGGCGAGATCGCGCACGGTCCAGCCCGGTACTGCCTCCCGCTGCCAGTCGGCGGGCTCCAGGGCGCGCAGTGTCGCCACGAGCGCCGCGTGCTCGGCGGCGAAGAGGGGGCGGGCGTCGATCGGGGTGCCGAGCCATGGCAGGTCGGGGGCGACAGCGGGGCGGTAGTTCACGGTTCAAGTCTGGGCGGGCAGGCGCCGGTCGGCCACTGAATATCGCGTTCCGGTCATGCGGCCAGGGCCGGGCCCGACCGCCCGGCACGCCGCGCATCGGCCGGTCTCCGCTGGGCACCTGTACGGCTGGGCACCTGTACAGCTGGGCTTCGACACGGGCCTGACGTACGCCACGGGACCCGCCCCCGCGGGGCCCGTCGGCCGGCCTCGCCGGAGGGGACACCGACTGCCCGACGCGAGGGCCGCCGCCCGACGCGAACCGGAAGGCCCCCTTCCAGAGGCGCATCTCAGGCAACCCCGACCGACACGCACCCCGAACAACCCGACCGACGCGCACCCTGAGCAACGCGACCTACGCACACCCCGAGCCACCCGACCGACACGCACCCCGAGCCACCCGACCGACACGCACCCCGAGCCACCCGACCAACGCACACCCCGAGCCACCCGACCGACACGCACCCCGAGCCACCCGACCAACGCACACCCCGGGCAACCCGACCGACACCCACCACGCACAGCTGAAGGACTACCCGGCCCCACACCCTCCAGGAGGCCCGCCCCATGCCCATCCTCGGCACCTCACGCACCCGCACCCGCGCCCGCGCCCGCCACGCGGCGGGTGCGCTCCCGCCGTCCCCCCTGCCGCCGCTGCACGTCCTGCGCCTGCCCGCCGCCGGTCCGGAGGACGTCGTCGTCGACGGCACGGGGCGGGTGCTCACCGGCACCGCCGACGGCCGGATCCTGCGCGTGACGCTGCCCGGCCGGGGGCATGGGGGCCGGGTGGAGGAACTGGCCCGTACCGGCGGCAGGCCGCTGGGGCTCGAACCGCTTCCCGACGGGCGGCTGCTCGTCTGCGACGCGTACCGGGGCCTGCTGCGCGTCGCCCCGGAGGACGGCGGCCCGGTGGAGGTCGTCGCCGACGCGGTGGCCGGGGAGCCGCTGAGGTTTTGCAGCAACGCGACCGCCGCCCCGGACGGCACGGTGTACTTCACGGTCTCCAGCCGCCGCTACGGTCTCGACGACTGGCGGGCCGACATCGTCGAGCACATGGGCACCGGCCGTCTGGTACGGCTCTCCCCGGGCGGCGAGCTGGACGTGCTGCTGGAGGGGCTGCACTTCGCGAACGGGGTGGTTCTGGCGCCCGACGCGTCATACGTCACCGTGGCCGAGACCGGCGCCCACCGCCTCACCCGGTACTGGCTCACCGGGCCCCGGGCGGGGCGCGGCGAGACCTTCGTGGCGGATCTGCCCGGCTTCCCCGACAACCTGTCGCGCGACGAGGACGGGACGCTCTGGGTCGCACTCGCCGGGCCGCGCGAGCCGCTCCTGGACCAGTTGCACCGGGCGCCGGCGGCCGTGCGCCGCGCGGCCGCCGCTGCCGCCCTGCGGGTGCCGGTGCCCGCGCGCCGGGTGTTGCGGGTGATGGCCTTCTCACCCGAGGGCGTCACGGTTCACGACCTGGCCCGCCGGGGCGCCGGCTACCGCATGGCCACCAGCGTCAGCGCCCGCGCCGGGACCCTCGTCCTGGGCAGCCTCGTGGAGCCGGGCATCGCCGTGTGCGCGCTGCCGCCCGCACGGGCCTGACCGGGGCCATTGTTCCGCGTCCGCCCTTGCTGGAACAGCAAAGAGCCTTGCTCTTTTCGCGACGCGCCGCGCAGGGTCGTCGTGGAGGTGGTCACGATGACCGATCAGCTGGACGACAGCTACGACGTGGTGGTGGTCGGCGGCGGTGCCGCCGGACTGAACGGGGCCCTGATGCTGGCCCGGGCGCGGCGTTCCGTGGCGGTGATCGACGCGGGTGCGCCGCGCAACGCCCCGGCCGACGGCGTGCACGGGCTCCTCGCCAGGGAGGGGATGCCGCCCGCCGAACTGCTGGCACGCGGCCGCGCGGAAGTACGCGGATACGGTGCGCACGTGGTCTCCGGCACCGTGGCCGCCTCGACCCGCGACGAGGCGGGCTTCGAGGTGGCGCTGGCCGACGGCCGTACGGTCCGGGCGCGGCGGCTCCTCGTGGCCACCGGCCTCGTCGACGAGCTGCCTGACGTTCCGGGGCTGCGCGAACGCTGGGGCCGGGACGTGCTGCACTGCCCGTACTGCCACGGCTGGGAGGTGCGCGACCGGGCCATCGGGATCCTGTCGGGCGGGCCGCTTTCGGTGCACCAGGCGCTGCTGTTCCGGCAGCTGAGCGACGACGTCACGTTCTTCACCCACACCGCGCCCCCGCTGTCCGACGAGGACGCGGAGCGGCTGGCAGCCCGCGGCGTCCGCGTGGTGGACGGCGAGGTGGCGGGCCTGGAGGTCGCGGACGACCGCCTCGTGGGGGTGCGCCTTCGCGACGGCTCGGTCGTCGCCCGTGAGGCGCTCGCGGTGGCGTCGCGCATCGTGGCGCGCGCCGGCTTCCTCGCGGCACTCGGGCTGCGGGCGGCGGACCATCCGCTGGGCAACGGCGCGTACGTCCCCTGCGACGCGACCGGCCGCACCGATGTGGCGGGGGTGTGGGTCGCGGGGAACGTGACCGACCTGTCCGCCCAGGTAGGAGCGGCCGCGGCGGCGGGCGCCGCGGCCGGTGCCCAGATCAACGCCGACCTGGTCACCGAGGACACCCGCCTGGCCGTCGAGGCCCGGCGGAGCGCGGCCCCCGCGGTCAGAGCGTCATGAGGGTGAGGACGAGGCCGGTCAGCCCGGTGGCCAGGCCCGCGACGGCCTGTTTGCGACCGGCCCCGTGCATGCGGTGGGCGTTGGCCAGGCCGGTGACGCCGAGGACGAGGGCGGGCACCGGGATGGTGCCGGTGACGCTCCGCACCGGTGGGAAGAGGGCTCCGATGACGGAGAGCGTGCCGTAGGCGAGGGCGAGCGTGGCCAGGCCGTTGAGCGGGCCCTTCGCGACCGGGCCCGCCGCGTCGGCGGGGGCTGTGGTGGTGGCCATGGCGGTGTTCATCAAGGAGCGAATCCTGTCGGTCGGGGGCACAGGGGCGGGCGAAGAACCAGGGCGGCCTCGGTGACGAGAGCCGCGGTGCGGCCCGGTCGATCGACGGCCGGCCGCTTGCTCAGCTGGACGGCGGCGGCGCACCCGGTCGGCGCCGCGCCCGCCCCTCGATGCTAGGAAGCTCCCAGGCATAGATCAAAGACGAATCTTCATCCTCAGCCATAGAGTTTCTCTATGGCCCTCCCCACGCTCCGGCAGCTCGAATACCTCATCGCCGTCGTCGAGACCGGCTCCATCACCGACGCCGCCGCCCGGCTGCGCGTCTCCCAGCCCACGCTCTCCCAGCAGCTGAAGAGCCTGGAGCGGGCGGTCGGCACGCCGCTCGTCGAGCGCACGCCGCGCGGGGCCCGGCCGACTCCCGCGGGCCGGGCCTTCCTGCCCGGCGCCCGGCAGGCGCTCATGGGCGCCGAGCGGGCCACCGGCGCCGCCCGCGCCGTGGCCGACATGGTCCACGGCGAGCTGCACCTCGCCGCCGTCCTGAGCGTCGCCCTGGGCGTGGTGCCCGGCGTCCTGGCCGCCTGGCACCGCGAGCACCCGCGCGTGGACGTGGTCCTGCACGAGTACGCCGACCTCGCCTCCTTCGCCCGCGCCGTGACGGACGCCACAGCGGACGTGGCCATCGGGCCGCTCCCGGAGGGCTGGGAGGGGCCACATCACCCGCTGGGCGCGGAGGAGTTCGTCGCCCTCGTCCCGCCCGGCGACCCGCTGGCCGGGCGCGTGACCGTGCGCCTCGAGCAGCTGGCCGAGCGGCCGTGGGTCCAGTACGGGCCGGCCCACGCGCTCTCCGCCACCGTCGAACTCCTCTGCTCCGAGGCCGGGTTCACCCCGCACGCCGCGATCCGCTCGACCCAGACCGCCGCCGTGCCCCGGCTCGTCGCGGCCGGAGTGGGCGTCGGCCTCGTACCCGCCAACGTGCTCACCCCGGACTTCCCCGGCGCCGCGCTGCGCCTCACCCCGCGCAGGCGCCGCCCCTTGACCGTCTTCACCCGCCCCGGGCCGCACCCGCTGATCGCCGAGTTCGTCGCCACCACCCGCCGGCACGCCCGCCTCACCCCCGACCACCTGGCCGAACGGCTCGCCTAGCGGTCCTTTCCGCACCCGGGCGACACGCGCCCGGCGGCCGCACACCCTTGCGCGATTGACGAGGCCATGCCACTTTCCTTGCTCGGTACGTCCCACGCGTACCGCGGTACGTCACACGTCACCGTCAAAGGAGACCCCCCACATGAGACGCACCTCTTGTGCGCGCCTCGTCCTGTCCGCCCTCCTCGTCACCGGCTCCCTCGCCCTCGGCGTGACCCCCGCCGGCGCGCAGGGCGAACCGCCGGCGCCCTCCCCCACGCGGGTCAACGCCCTCGACGCCGAGGTCCAACGGCAGTTGGGCGACGACAGCGCCGGTACGTACGTCGACCGGAGGACCGGCGAGCTGGTCGTCACGGTCACCAGCGACGCGGCCGCCGAACGCGCCCACGCGGCGGGCGCCACCCCGCAGCGGGTGCGGCGGAGCGCCGCCCAGCTCGACGCCGCCATGGACGCCCTCGAGTCCCGCGCGAGGATCACCGGCACCTCCTGGGGCGTCGACCCGCGCACCAACCAGATAGCCGTGCAGGCCGACCGCTCGGTCTCGGCCCGCGAGCTGACAAGGCTTCGCCGGGTCGCCGACTCGCTCGGCGGCGCCGTCCGCGTCAGCCGCGTGCCCGGCACCTTCCGGCGCGAGGTCGCGGGCGGGGACGCCATCTACGGCGGCGGCTCCCGCTGTTCCGCCGCGTTCAACGTGGCCAAGGGGTCCACCCGGTACTTCGTCACCGCGGGCCACTGCACCAACCTCAGCGCCAACTGGGCGGCCACGTCGGGCGGCGCGGCCGTCGGCGTCCGCGAGGGCACCAGCTTCCCGACCAACGACTACGGCATCGTCCGCTACACCAACGGCTCGTCCCCCGCGGGCAACGTCAACCTCTACAACGGCGGTTACCAGGAGATCTCCTCCGCCGCCGACGCGGTCGTGGGCCAGTCGCTGCGCAAGAGCGGTTCCACCACCAAGGTCACCAGCGGCACGGTCACCGCCGTCAACGTCACCGTCAACTACAGCGACGGCCCGGTCCACGGCATGGTCCGCACCACCGCCTGCTCCGCGGGCGGCGACAGCGGCGGCGCCCACTTCGCCGGGACGGTGGCGCTCGGCATCCACTCCGGCAGCTCCGGCTGCACGGGCACCAGCGGCTCCGCCATCCACCAGCCGGTGCGCGAGGCCCTGGCCGCGTACGGCGTCAGCGTGTACTGACGTCCGCGTGCGGCCGTGACGGCATGGACCTGACCCCTCAGGCCGTGAGCCGCGCCTCCAGCGCCAGGACCTCCTCCGCCGCCCGTACGGCGTCCGGGCAGGCGACGGCGATCAGCCCCCAGTTGCCCGGAACGGACGTGAGGGCCCGGGCGTAGGACGTGGGGGTGCGGTGGTCGACGAGGCGGCGCAGCCGGGGCAGGTCCATGTCGGACGCCGGGCGGATGACCTTGGTGGCGGCGGAGATGCCCGTCCCGGTCCTGCCGAGGTCGCCGAGGGCGCTGCGGCTCTCCTCCAGGAAGGCGTGCAGGTAGTCGGCACCGCACGCGGAGAGGTTCAGGTCCTGCATGGCGACCAGCGGGGTGTCGCCGAAGCGGCCGCCGACACGGGCGATCGCGAAGTCGACGCCCCCGTTGATCAGGCCGCGGCCCTGGAAGAGGCGCACGAAGTCGGCCATGGCGCGGCGGACCCGCGCGTAGTGGCCGCGGGTGATGCCGAACGCCGTGTGCGTGTCCTCGTCGAGGAAGACGTTCCCCTCCCACATGGTGCCGTTCAGGAACTGGAGGGCCATGCCGTCGGCGAGGGCGCCGGCCCGCACGTGCACGGACGGCGCGAGCAGGAACTCGTGGCCGGTCACGGCGTGGCGGAGGTAGTCGGCGTGCGCCTCCAGGAGGTAGTCCTCGCCGGAACGGGCCGCCCGGCGGGCCAGCGCTGCGAGCGCGTCCGGGTCGTCGAGCGGCACCCCGACGTGGATGCGCTGGCCCGTGCCGCCCTTGACGGGTTTCAGGCAGCCCAGGCGAAGGCCATGACGCTCCCTCAGGAGCTGGGCTGCTAGGAGCAGTTGAGCCGAGAAGGAGTTCTCCGCGCGGGAGCTGCCGCCGTTCCCGAGCGCCTCGTCCGGTGGCGCGGCCGCCACCCGGGTGCCTGCCGGGGATGTCCGGATCCCGCCGCCCGTCGCGGCGGTGTCGTCCCCGGGGCCGCCGTCCCACGCGACGGTGTAGCCGGGGAGCCGCGGCACGGCCAGACCGAACGCGCCGTACAGCGGCGTCAGTTCGGTCTCCTCGCCGAGTACGTCGAAGGGGTCGCGCCCGGGCGCGGGCGCCGGCAGGCCGTGTGCCACGCGGGCCGCGGGGTGCAGGACCGCCTTGTGCCCCCACCGCTCGGTGATGTCGGGGTCGTTGGCCTCGACCAGGAGGCGGTCGACGCCCGCGACCCGTTTCAGCCACAGGAGCAGCACCCGCATCGGCTCGTCGAGCGCGTAGACGCGTACGACACAGGCGGGGTCCGCGCGCAGCCGGTCGATCGCCGGGCCGAGGACCCGCGACCACCGGTCGGCCGGGCCGTCGGCCAGCCGCAGGAGGGCGTGGCTGAGGTGGAAGTGGTCGTGGTCGGGGACCACGACCACCGGGCGGCCCGCCGCGGCCTCCTGCCAGGGCGGCGTCCTGCCGATGAGCAGGTCGCCCGTGTGGGCGAGGCAGACCGAGCGGGCCTCCAGGATCGTGGGCCAGTCCTCGGCGGGCTCCCCGGCCGCGAGGCTCTCCAGGGCGCCCTCGAACATGCGCTTGGCCATGGGCGGCGAGTACACCACGATGCCGGGTCTGTCGCGGGCGGCCCCCGCCGGGCTCAGCTCCTCGCGGGCGGCGGCCTCGGCCTCGGCCGGGCCGAACCCCAGCAGCCGCCGGCAGATGCCCGCGAACTCCCCCGGCGCGATGCCCGCCGGGCCGACGTGGAACCCCGTCCACGGCACGACGCGGCCGTCCGGCAGGGCGACCTCCCAGCGCTCACGGGCCGGGCGGACCTCCCGGCTCTCCACCGTCGACACCAGCAGCCTCCTGACGTGAGCCCTGCCGCCAGGCACAGGCTGTAGCGGGCGGCGTCCCGTTGTGTGCTGCGTGCTGTGTGCAGTGTTGCCCAGAACCCTGCCGTGGGTCACCACGGCCATCAGGGCATTCGGCGGCCTTTGGCGCGTTGTGCTCCCCCGGCGGCCGGTCCCGCGGCGGCGGCGCGGGCCGACTCCCAGTCCGTGGCGTCCAGGAAGTGCACGTCGTAGCGGTCCTGCTCGGGCAGGAGCCGGTCGAAGGAGTCCAGGCCGTGCTGGATGCGGCCGAGGGACCGGAAGTAGTCGAAGCGGTCGACGCCCGGTGTGAGCACCGCGAGCAGATCGGCGCCCGCCCCCGCGGCGGCGCCGAAGGCATGGGGCATGCCCGGCGGTACGACCACGAGCCCGCCGCGCCCCACGGTCTCGAAGGCGCCGTCCAGGTAGAAGTCGAGGCTCCCGTCGAGGACGTAGAACAGCTCGGTCGACAGGGCGTGCAGGTGCGGCCTCGCGCCGTCGGCCCCGTCGGCGAGCGTCAGGCGGTTGGCGCCCAGCGCGCCGCCGGTGGCCGCGGCGTCGACGAGCAGCTCGAAGCCGCCGCCGTGCGGCAGCGGCACGCGCTCGGCGGCTCCAGGCCTTATGACCAGGGCTTCGGCGGGGCTTGGGTGATCGGTCATCGGGGCTCCTCGGGTTCGGTTCGACCGCCGCGCGGTCCGCGCGCTGTGCGCGGAACCCATTCGACCCGGGGAACAAGACGCGTACCAGAAGCAGTTGTCACCAGCAGAAATCACCGATCGTGATGAATCGGCCCGGCGGGTGGACGAGCGGAGGAGCCGTGGAACTGCGCCAGCTCCAGTACTTCGCCGCGGTCGCCGACGAGGGCGGCTTCAGCCGGGCCGCCGAGCGGCTCGGCATCGTCCAGTCGGCGGTGAGCCAGCAGGTGCGCCGCCTGGAGCGCGAGCTGGGCGTCAGGCTGTTCCGGCGCACCACGCGGCACGTCGAACTGACCGGCGCGGGCGAGCGCCTGCTGCCCGAGGCCCGCGCGGTGCTCGCCGCGGCACGGCGCACCCGCCAGGTCGCGGCCGACCTGGCGGCGGGTGAGGCGCCGCTGCGCCTCGGCACCGTGCAGGGCCCCGGCGACCGCGTCCACCGCCTCCTGGCGGACCTCGCGGCCGCCGCGCCCCGGCTCCCGGTCCGGCTGCGGCGGCTCGGCCTCGCGGAGCGGCTCGCCGCGGTGCGCTCCGGCGAACTCGACGCGGCCCTCGTCCGGGCGGCGGCATCGGCGCCCGGCCTCGAACTCCTGCCGGTGTGGAGCGATCCGCTGTACGTGGCCCTGCCGGCGGGGCACCGGCTCGCCGGCCCGCCGCCGCTCCGCCTGGAGCGGCTCGGGGAGCTGCCGCTGCGCCTGGCGCCGCGCGAGCAGAACCCGCCGTTCCACGACCTGGTGACCGGGGCGCTGCGGGCGGCGGGGGTCGAGCCGCCGCTCGGGCCGCCCTTCACCACGCTCCAGGAGACCCTGGCGGAGATCGGCGCGGGCACCCCGTCGTGGACGGTCTTCTACGAGGTGGCGGGGGTGCCGTCGTTCCCGCGCGTGGCGGTGCGACAGCTGGCCGCCCCGGCCGTGACGACGTACGTGGCGGTGCGTCCGGGGGCACCGGGGCCGGCGCTGCGGCAGTTGCTCGACGTGCTGCCCTAGGCCCGGCTGTCCGCGGCCTCGTGGTGGCGCTGGTAGTGCCCGCGCCAGCGCGGCGTCGCCGCGCCGCCCATGACCGTCATCACCACGTCGTGCGCGAGTGACTCCGTGACCGGCAGATGCCCGAAGAGCACGCGGTGGTAGGTGGTGGCGCCGAGCATGTCCAGGAGCAGGTCGATGTCGGCGTCGGAGCGGATGTCGCCGCGCTCGATGCCCCGGCGCAGCGCCGCCTCGGTCGTGGCCCTGCGCGGCCGGAAGACCGTCTCGGTGAAGACGCGGTCCAGCTCGGGGTCGTCGGCCAGCTCGGCCACGAGCGCGGGCAGCGTCCGGCGCCCCAGGGTGCCGCCGAAGGCCTGGCTGAGGGTCTCGATGCCCAGGATGAGGTCGCAGTGCGTGCAGCCGGTGTCGGGGGTGGGCGCGGTGCCCATGGTCTCGGCGAGGGCCGCGATCACCAGGTGCTGCCGCGACGGCCAGCGGCGGCGGATGGCCGGCTTGGTGGTGCCCGCGCGCCGGGCCACGCCCTCCAGCGTCAGGTGCGGGTAGCCGGACTCCTCCAGCAGGTCGAGCGTGGCCTTGACGATGGCCTCGTCGAGCCGGGTGTCGCGCGGGCGGCCCGCCGGACGGGCGGGCGGGGCTGCGGAATCCGGGGTTGCCATGGGGATCAGTATAGGTAGCATGTCATTTCGTTCCGTTCCGGATCGAAACATAAAGGAGGGGTCGGCCTTGCCGTCAGAGCAGGAAGCGACCGTCCAGGGCGGTCACGCCGCGTCCACATCCCCCGCACCCGCGTCCCCCGCGTCCCCGGCATCCGCTGCGTCCACCGCGTCCGCCGCGTCCGCCGCGTCCGCCGCGTCCGCCGCGTCCGCCGCCGAAAGCGTCTTCCGTGCCCCCTACGCCGCCCTGACCTGGGGCATCGTGCTGTCCGTCGGCCTCGTGGCGTTCGAGTCGATGGGCGTGGCCACCGTCCTGCCCGACATCGCGGAGCGGCTCGGCGGCCTGCACGCCTACGGCTGGGGCCTGTCCGCGCTGATGCTCGCCAACCTCATCGGCACCGTCGCCGCGGGCCGCGACGCCGACCGGCACGGCCCGGCGCGCCCGCTCGCCGTCGGGCTCGTCGTGTTCGCGGCCGGCTGCGCGCTCGCCGGGGCCGCGCCCACCTGGCCCGTCTTCCTCGCCGGCCGCTTCCTCCAGGGGCTCGGCGTCGGCGCGGTGATGGCCCTCGCGTACGCGGCCATCTCGCTGGCCTACCCCCAGCACCTGCGGGCGCGGATGTTCGCCCTCGTCGCGGGCGGCTGGACGGTGCCGTCCCTGGTCGGCCCGACGCTCGCCGCCGTGATCTCCGACCACGTCTCCTGGCGCGGCGTCTTCGTCCTGCTGCTGCCCCTGATCGCCGTCGCCGCCGCCCTCGCGCTGCCGCAGCTGCGCCGCCTGGGCCGGCCCGAGGGCGCCGCGAGCACCCCGGCCGACACCGCGGCGACCCGCTGGTGGGCCACGCCGGTGGCGCGCGGCGTGCTGCTCGCCGCGGGCACCGGCGTCCTGCTCGCCGGGCTCCAGCTGCGCCAACTCGCCCTGCTGGTCCCGCTGGTCGTGGCCGGGGGCGTGACCGGCGTCCTCGCCCTGCGCACGGTCACGCCGCCCGGCACCCTCGCGGTGCGGCGCGGCGTGCCGACGGGGGTCGTGCTGCGCTTCCTGCTGTGCGGGGCGTACTTCGGCAGCGAGGCCTTCCTGCCGCTCGGCCTGGTCCGGCTGCGGGATCTGAGCGCCTCGCAGGCCGGTCTCGGCCTCTCGGCGGGCGCGATCACCTGGGTGCTCGGAGCCGCCTGGCAGGGGCGGGTCGACGGCCGCTGGAGCGGGCGCTCGCGCGCCGTGCCGATCGCGGCCGGGTTCGTGGTGCTGCTCGTGGGCATCGTGGTGATGGCGCTCGGCGTCCTCGTCGACGCGGTGCCCGCCCTGGTCGCCGTGGCGGGCTGGGCGATCGGCGGCGCGGGCATGGGCGTGGCGTTCAACGCGGCCACCACGGACGCCATGGAGCAGGCGCCCGCCGACCGGCAGGGCGAGGCGAGCGGCGCCATGCAGCTCGCCCAGACCCTGGCGGTCGCGGTGCTCAGCGGCCTCGGCGGCGCCGCCGTGTCCCTGGCGTCGGCGTACGGCTCGACGGTGACCGTCGCCCTCACGGCCACCTTCACGCTCACGGCCGCCCTCGCGGCGGCCGGGATCCTGGCGGCCCACCGGATCCGGCCCCGGGCGACCTGAGCGCCGCCGGACGGCGGCTCCCCCGCGCCGGGGATTCGCCTTGGGGAAAGGGCGTACCCGCGCGCGGGAACCCCGCGCCCATCCTCCAGAATGGCGTACCGATCCATGGCCGGAGCGCCGGGGCGAGCAGGACCGCCCCGGTGCCGCCGCCCTGGGTATTCAGCCGCCCGCAGTGGGCGAACGGACAGGCGGGCGAGAGGAGTTGGGCATGGCCACAGATGCCGGCGAACGGACGAAGAGGAGACACGAGGGGACCGCTCCTGGGACACCGGCCGTCGCGGCGGCCGTGCTCACGGGGGTCGTCGCGCTCTACATCGCGCTCGTCGCGCTCGGGAACATCACCGACTTCGACAGCAACCAACAGTTCGTCCGCCACGTCCTGGCGATGGACACGACGTTCAAGGACGAGGACCTGATGTGGCGGGCCGTGGAGTCCCGCACCCTCCAGGACACCGCGTACGTCGCGATCATCGCCTGGGAGACGCTGGCCGCGCTGGTCCTCATCGCGGGGACGGCCCTGTGGATCGCCGGGCTGCGCGGGCGGGGTGACGGCTTCGCCCGGGCGAGGCGCGTGAGCACCGCCGGACTGCTGATGCTGGTGCTGCTGTTCGGCGGCGGCTTCATCGGCGTCGGCGGCGAGTGGTTCGCCATGTGGCAGTCCGAGGACTGGAACGGCCTCGACGCCGCGACGCGCGTGGTCACGCTGTGCGGCATCGCGCTCCTGGTGGTGCAACTGCCCTTCCTGGGGCGGCGGTCCGACGGCGCGGAGCCCGCGCGGAGCGGGGAAGCGGACGCCTGAGGGACGCGCGCCGGATCCCACCCGCGCGTGATCACGTACCGCAGGTGTGCGGTAGCCGACAGTTCCGATTGCCGGAGCCATCGCCTAGGCTGAGTGCATGCCCTTAACCCCTCAACCCCATGGTTCCGTGCGGTCTTCTGCCGAGTTGAACGAGCGGATACGAGGCCTGTGGCTGCGCGCCGGCGGCCGGCTCTCCGCCGAGCAGCGCCGGGAGTACGAGCGTCTTGTGACCGAGTGGGCCGAGGCGGTGCGCGCGGAGGTCGTCCAGGCCGCCTAGGCAACACCACCCCCTCCCCCGGACGTTGTGGCGCTCCCCTCCCCCGGGGACACGGTCCCCGGGGGTTCTCACCGGCTCCACCGGCCCTCCTTCCGCTCCGGGCGGGAGGAGGGCCGTACCTCCCTCTTGGCTCCGCACTCGCGGTGCCCAACACTGAGGCGATGACGCAGCGCGTGGAACTCGCCGCCCTCATCGACCGTTTGGCCATCGACACCCTCATCACCGACTACGCCGGCACCGTCGACGACGGCGACTGGGACGCGTACCGACAGCTGTTCACCCCCGAAGGACGCGCCGACTACCGGTCGGCGGGCGGCATCGAGGGATCCGTGACGGAGGTCTCCGCGTGGCTCGCGGAGACGATGCGGATGTTCGCGATGCGCCAGCACCTCATCGTCAACCGCAGACTCCGCTTCGGCGTCCGCGAGCAGGACGTGGGCGACACCGCGCGCGTCCGGGCCGACTATGTGAACCCCATGCGGTTCACCGGCGAGCCGGAGGCCGAGCGGACCACCGCGCCCGACTTCACCTGCGGCGGGCGCTATGAATTCACCGCGCTGCGTACGCACAGCGGCTGGCGGCTGCGTCAGGTGGTCGTACGGGAGAAGTGGCGCAGCGCGCGGGCCGCCGACCAGACATGGGACCCGGCCGTCGTCGGACAGCGGACGCCACCGCTCCCCGAGCCGGGCTGAGCACGAGGCGGAACGGCCACCTCCCGGCTCATCCGCGCACGTCCGGACGGAAGCGGTCGCCCCGAGCGCGGAGCGCCCCTGGGCCGCCCCGTGACCCGGGCGGCTCCGCCCCCTGTCGTAGATCGTCGGCGGCACGCACACTGGAAGCACGACCGGGCGTCGGGCCGAGTCGGGGGCAAGGAGGCGCGCTGCATGGACGTACTCAGCGGCAGGCAGCCACACCCACGGGCGCTGTCCCTGCGGCCCCTGTCTCCGTGGCGCCGGCGGCTGGCCGCCGCCCTCGCCTCGCCGTGGCAGCGCGGGGCGCTCGCGGCCCTGAGCGGTGCCCTGCCCTCGCTCGCCTTCCCTGAGCCGTCGTGGTGGTGGTGCGCGTACGTCGCGCTCGTGCCGTGGATCCTGCTCACCCGCTCGGCGGCGTCGGGGCGGCGGGCCGCGCTCGACGGCTGGCTCGGCGGGCTCGGCTTCATGGTGGCCGCGCACCACTGGCTGCTGCCGAGCCTGCACGTGTTCACGCTCGTCATCGCCGCGCTGCTCGGGCTGCTGTGGGCGCCCTGGGGCTGGCTCGCGCACCGCTTCCTCGGGGGCCCCGCCGCCCGCGGGCGGGCAGCGGCCGCGCTGCTCGTGCTGCCGTCCTGCTGGCTCGGCGTCGAACTGGTGCGGTCCTGGGAGGGCCTCGGCGGCCCGTGGGGGCTGCTCGGCTCCAGTCAGTGGCAGGTGGAGCCCGCCCTGCGGCTCGCGTCGGTGGGCGGCGTATGGCTGGTCAGCGCGCTCGTCGTGGCGGTGAACACCGCTGTCGCCGTGCTCGTCGCGTGGCGGTCGGCGCGCGCTCCCGCCGTCGCCGGGCTCGTCGTCGTGGCCGCCGCGACCACCACCGCGTGGACCTGGTCCCCGCGCCCGGAGGCCGCGGGCAGCGTCCGCGTCGCCGTCGTCCAGCCCGGCGTCCTGGGCGGATCCGACGGCCCCGCACGGCGCTTCGACCGCGAGGAGGCGCTGACCCGCGCCCTCGCGGGCCGCGACCTGGACCTCGTCGTGTGGGGCGAGAGCAGCGTGGGGCACGACCTGGCGGAGCGGCCCGACCTGGCACGGCGGATCGCGGCGCTCTCGCGCCTGATGGGCGCCGAGATCCTGGTGAACGTGGACGCCCGCCGCTCGGACAGGACCGGCATCTTCAAGAGTTCCGTGCTCGTGGGCCCGGACGGGCCGACGGGCGACCGCTACGACAAGATGCGCCTGGTCCCCTTCGGCGAGTACGTCCCGGCGCGCTCGCTGCTCGGCTGGGCCACGTCGGTGGGCAAGGCCGCGGGCGAGGACCGCAGGCGAGGCGAGCGGCCCGTGGTGATGGACCTCGCGGACGGCCTGCGCGTGGGGCCCCTGGTGTGCTTCGAGTCGGCGTTCCCCGACATGAGCCGCCATCTGACCCGCGAGGGCGCCCAGTTGCTGCTCGCGCAGTCCGCCACGTCATCGTTCCAGCACAGCTGGGCGCCCGAGCAGCACGCGTCGCTCGCGGCCCTGCGGGCCGCCGAGACCGGCCGCCCCATGGTGCACGCGACGCTCACCGGCGTCACCGCGGTCTACGGCCCGAGCGGCGAGCGCGTCGGCGAACCGCTCGGCACCTCGGCGTCGAGCACGGCGGAGTACGACGTCCCGCTGGCCACGGGCACCACGCCGTACGTGCGGCTCGGCGACTGGCCGGTGCACGGCGCGCTCGCGGTCCTCGCCGCGCTCGCGGTCGCCGAGGGGGCGCGGGCGCTCAGGCGGCCGGCTCGCACACCGCGCGTACCACCCGCTCGCACAGCTCATGGGTGGCCAGCGCGTCCCGGGCGCTGAGCAGCTTGCCCGCGCGCACGGCGTCGAGGAAGGCGAGCGTGACCTGCTCGATGCCGCGCTGGCGTGCCACCGGCACCCAGTCGCCGCGCCGCCGCACGGTGGGCTGGCCCTTGTGGTCCACGACCTCGGCGAGGTTGAGGACCTGCCGCTTGGTGTCCTGGCCGGAGACTTCGAGGATCTCCTCGGTGGAGCCGCTGAGCCGGTTCATCACGCCGATCGCGGTGAAGCCGTCGCCCGCGAGCTGGAGCACGACGTGCTCGAGCAGGCCGTCCGCGACCCGGCCGCGCACGCTCACGTGGTCGACGGGCCCCGGCACGAGGAAGCGCAGCGTGTCCACGACGTGGATGAAGTCGTCGAGCACCATGGTGCGCGGGTCCTCGGGAAGCCCCACGCGGTTCTTCTGCATCAGGATCAGCTCGCGCGGGTGCTCGGCGCACTGGGCGTAGCCGGGCGCGTAGCGCCGGTTGAAGCCCACGGTGAGGCTCACGCCGCGCCGCTCGGCGAGTTCCACGAGCCGCTCGGAGTCGGCGAGTTCGTACGCGATGGGCTTGTCCACGTACGTCGCCACGCCCGCCTCCAGGAGGCGTTCCACGATCTCCGGGTGCGCGCTGGTCGGCGCGTGCACGAAGGCCGCGTCGAGGTCCTGGGCGAGCAGCGAGTCCAGATCGGTGTGGCGCTGCCCGGCGGGGACGTGGTGGGTCTCGCCGATCCGCTCCAGGGTGGCGGGCGTGCGGGTCTGGAGGTGCAGCTCGACCCCTGGCTGCGTGGTGAGCACCGGAAGGTACGCCTTCCGCGCGATGTCACCGAGTCCGATGCAGCCGACCTTCACCACTGTCTCCCTACTGTCGTGCCGGTTCACGCCCCTGCGCCCCCGCGTCCGTCCCCGCAGCATACGGGGGACCCGGCGGCCGCCAGTCGGCGATCGAGGAGAAGCCCCGCATGATCATGTTCGGGCCGAGCAGGTGCGCGGCGCGCATCAGGGTGTCGCGCGCGGCGATGAGCCCGCCGTTGGTGAGGTGGTTGAGGCGTGCGGTGCGGGCGGCCCGCCGCACGACGGCGGTCGTCCGGGGCACGCGGACCGCGCTGTACGCGGCCAGGCCCGCGCAGAGGTCGCCGTCGGGCCGCGCGTGGTGGGCGAGCACGACGCCGTCCTCGATGGCCTGGTTGCCGCCCTGGCCGAGGGTGGGCGCCATGGCGTGGGCGGCGTCGCCGACGAGCGCGACGCGGCCGCGGTGGTGGGCGGGGAGCGGGGTGGCCATGTGCCACACGTCGTTGCGCAGGACGTCCTCGGGGCGGGCGGCGGCCACGATCTCCGGGATCGGGTCGTGCCAGTCGGCGAAGCGCCGCGTCAGCTCGGCCTTCTCGTCGTCGGGCGCGCGGCCGCCCGGGGGCACGAGCGCCGTGCCGTACGCGTAGACCCTGCCGTCCTTCAGCGGCTGCGTGCCCCACACGCCACCGCGGCCCCAGGTCTCGTGCGGCTCGAAGGGCCGCTCGGGCGCGGGCACGATGAGCCGCCAGGCGGTGAACCCGGTGTACACGGGCCCGGGGTAGGCCGGGAACAGCTCCGCGCGCACCCCGGAGTTGATGCCGTCGGCGCCGACGACGAGGTCGGCCTCGATGTCGCCTTCGGAGGTGGACACCACGGCGGCGCGGCCGGGCCCGCCGGGGTCCGCGAGCCGCGCGGCCGTCCCGGTGCGCAGGCTCTCGCCGGGCAGCGCGGCGACGAGCAGGTCGACGAGCGTCGCCCGGTGCAGGAGCACGAGGGCGCCGCCGAACACCTGGGTCGTGGCGGCGGACGTGGTGCGCACCAACCAGCGGCCGGCTTGCGCGCGCAGGCCGCCCGCCCCCTGCCAGGCGGCAAGGTCGCGCACGGCGTCACCGAGGCCCAGGACGTCCAGCGCGCGCTGCGCGTTGGGGGCGAGCCCGATGCCCGAGCCGACGGGCTCCAGCGACGCGGCGCGTTCGAGGACGCTCACGCGCCAGCCGGACCGGTGCAGGGCGATGGCGGTGGTGAGTCCGCCGATGCCGCCGCCCACGACGACGGCGTGGGGCTCGGGGCCCTTGGAGGCCTCGGGGGTCCTGAGGGGCTTCGGGGACGTGACGGGCTTCGGGGCCTTGAGGGGCTCGCCGATGGGGGCCATGTTCTCTCCTCGGTCGCACACCCGCCGACACTACATCTGTAGTGCCGGCGGGATGACCGTACTACACCTGTAGTGCGACAGGTAGGGTGCTTCCCATGTCCGTACGCGCCAAGGGCTCATCGCGCCCCGAACTGATCGCCGACACCGCGCTGGCCCTGCTCGCCGAGCGCGGCATGCGCGGGCTGACCCACCGGGCCGTCGACGAGGCGGCGGGGCTCCCCCCGGGCTCGACGTCGAACCACGCCCGCACCCGGCTCGCGCTCCTCGAAGCGGCGGTGCGGCGGCAGGCGCAGCGCGAGGCGGCCGTCCTCGTGCCGGACGAGTTGCCGGACCCGGCGGACGGCCGCGCGGCCCTGGTCGACGGCCTCTCCCTGACCCTGCACCGCTTCCTCTCCGGCGCCGAGCACCGGGCGCTGCTGGTGTCCCGGTACGAGCTGGCCCTGGAGGCGACGCGCCGCCCGGAGCTGCGGGCGTACTACGACGCGACGGGCGCGCGGTTCCGCGATCCGCTCCAGGCGCTCGTGCGCGCGGCGGGCTCCACGGATCCGGAGCGGCACACCCTGTCCCTGGTCGCGTGGTGCGACGGCCTGATGTTCTCCTGCGTGGCGGGCTCGTACAGCGCGAAGACCCCGACGCTCGACGAACTGCGGGCGGGGTTCGGGGAGTTGCTCAGCGGGATGCTGGACCGGTAGCCCCCGCGTCCCGCCGGGCGGCGCGCCCCGCCGGACGGCGCGATCGGCGTAGGGCGCGCCCCGTCGGGAGGGTCGTGCCCTCCCCCGTGCGGGCGCATCGGCCCGCCTTCACGGCCGTACGCCGCCTGGCGCCCAGCAGAGTTTCCGGGATGCGGCGTACGACGACCACCATGGCCCTGCTCGTCTCCGTGACCGTCTCGGCCGTCTCCGGCTGCGTCGGCGTCGGCGTCGACCGATCGGCCGCCGAGCGGGGAGAGGCGCCATCGGGCACGGTGGAGCGCCCGCCCCGCGCCGGGGAACGGCCGCTGCCGCGGGTCACCCAGCCTCCGGCCCGCGAGCGGCTACAGCGCGCCGCGCCGCCGCCCGCGCCCCCGAGGCGGGCGCTTCACCCGGCGCCGCCCGTCGCCACGGCCCCGGCGCCGCCGCCCCGCGCGGTCACGCCCGACGAGCCGCCGGCCCCCGTACGCGCCCGCCCCGAGCGGCCCCGTCCCGGCCCGCCCGGGCACGGGCCGCGCCCTCGCGAGACGCCGCAGGGTCCGCCGCCCCGGCCTCGGGGCGAGCCGGGAGTCTGCGCCCTCGCGCAGCAGCACGGCCACTGGGACCCGGACAGCCCTCAAGCGGTCATCTGCCGCGAGGTGTACGGGAGTTGAGAGGAGCGAGCCCAGCCGCGCGGCGCGGGGCGGTGTCACTCCTCCACTGCGCCCTCGCCCACCTGTGTCTCCAGGCGGTGCAGGGCCGCGCGGATGCCGTCCCCATAGCTGTCCTCGCCGAGCGCGCCGACCGCGCCGCGGGCCAGGCGCAGATGGCTGCGGGCCGCCGCGGGGCGGGCGAGCTTCACATAGTCCGCCGCCAGGTTCAGATGCAGCGAGGGGTAGAAGCCGCGGACCGCGAGGGAGTGGTGGTGGGCGCCGACCCGCTCGTCGGTCAGCTCGTCCGCCGCCGACAACGCCCTGAGGTCCCAGGCCAGTTCGTCGGCCGGGTCGTCCTGGGTGTCCGCCATGTAGTGCGCGAGGGTGCAGCGGTGCAGCGCGTCGCCGTCCTCGCCGATCTCCGACCAGAGCGCGAGGAAGCGGGTCCTTGCCTCCTCGCGGTCACCGGCGTGCTGGAGCATGACCGCCTGCCCGATCCGGGTCATCACGACGTCCTCGCCGTCCGCCGTCCGTTCCTGCCGCTCCACCACCGCGCCGCCCTCCGCGTCCGCCGTCCGTCCTCGGTCGTCCCACGGTCCCGACGCTAGCGGCCACCACTGACAATCCCCGTCAGGCGCGGTGCGACGCGGGCGCCCCGCGCCCGCCCGCTGCGCCAGGCCGGTGACACCCGCCGGGCAGGTCCCGGCGGGCGGACCCACAGGCCGGAGGAGGTCGCGGGCGGTCAGCCCAAGTCCGGGATCCGCCAGTCGATCGGCGCGTGGCCCTGGGCCGCCACCGCCTCGTTGATCTGCGTGAAGGGCTGCGAGCCGAAGAACTTCTTGGCGGACAGCGGGGACGGGTGCGCGCCCTTGACCACGACGTGCCGCTCCTGGTCGATCAGCGGCAGCTTCTTCTGCGCGTAGTTCCCCCACAGGACGAAGACGGCCGGCTCGGCGCGGTCGGCGACGGCGCGGATCACCGCGTCCGTGAACTTCTCCCAGCCCCGGTTCTTGTGCGAGTTGGCCTCGCCGGAGCGCACCGTGAGGACCGCGTTGAGGAGCAGGACGCCCTGACGGGCCCAGGGCATCAGATAGCCGTTGTCCGGGATCGGCAGGCCCAGCTCCGCGTGCATCTCCTTGTAGATGTTCCGCAGCGACGGCGGGGTCCGCACCCCCGGGCGCACCGAGAAGCACAGGCCGTGGCCCTGGCCCTCGCCGTGATACGGGTCCTGGCCGAGGACGAGGACCCTCACCTCGTCATAAGGCGTCGCGTCCAGAGCGGCGAAGACCTCCTCACGCGGCGGGAACACCGGCCCCTTCGCCCGCTCTTCCTCGACGAATTCGGTCAGCTCCTTGAAGTAGGGCTTCTGGAGCTCCTCGCCGAGGACTCCGCGCCAGGACGCGGGCAGCATGGCGATGTCGGTCACGTCAACAACCTCCGGGGTGCGGTCCGTTCTTCACCACAGAACCTACCGGCGACCACTGACAAAGGTCCCCGCCCGGGGTCCCCGCCCCCGAGTCCGCCCCGCGCCCCGGCGCCTACCAGCTCGTCTTCCGGCTCAGCTCCCACATCATCATGATCGCCGACGGGTCGAGGGCCCGTTCGCCGCCCGCGATCTCCTGGCTGGCCATGATGTACTGCTTGCCCTGCCACACCGGCAGCAGCCGGACGTCGTCGACGAGGACGCCCTGCGCCTGCTCGAACTCGCCGGCGACCTTGCCCCGGTCCGCCTCGCGCCGCGAGCGCGGCAGCAGCTTCTCGGTGATCGTCGGCGAGGGGTAGGGAGTGTTGAGGACGTTGCGCCGGCCCACGAAGGGCGCGATGAAGTTCTCCGCGTCCGGGAAGTCCGGGAACCAGCCGCGCCCGAAGACCGGGTACCGGCCCTCCTTGTAGCCCGCCTCGAAGGCCTTCCACGGGCGGCCCTTGATCGTGATCCGGAACAGGCCGGAGCCCTCCAGCTGCCGCTTCAGCTCCGCGAACTCCGACGCGGTCACGGAGCCGTAGCGGTCGGTGGCGTACCAGAGGGTGAGCGGCACCCGCTCGGTGATGCCCGCGGCCCTGAGGATGCGCCCGGCCTTGGCCGCGCTCGGCTCGCCGTACTCGTCGAAGAAGCCCGTGGTGTGTCCGTGGACGCCGCGCGGCACCATCGAGTACAGCGGCTCGACGGTGTCCTTGTACACCTTGTGCGCGAGCGCGGGCCGGTCCAGGACCTGCGCGAAGGCCTTGCGCACCGCGGGCTTGCGCGCCCAGGGGTCCTTGGGGTTGAACACCAGGTAGCGGATCTCGGCGCCCGCGCCCTCGACGAGCCGGAGGTGCTCCTCCTTGCCGCGGCTCTGCTGCGCCACGACATCCTCGGCCGCGATGCCGCGGAAGGTCAGGTCGAGGTCCTTCTCGCGCAGCGCGTCGACCATCGCCGCGGAGTCGTCGAAGTAGCGGATGGTCACGGCGTCGTTCTTGCGGTCCGCGGCGCCCTCGTAGCGGTCGTTCCTGACCAGGACGGCCTTGTCGTCGACGCGGTAGTCGTCGAGCTTGTACGGGCCGGATCCGGTGACCTCGTCGCCCTCGCGGAGCCGGTCCGCGGGGTAGTCGTCCGGGTCGACGATCGACATGGCGGGCGTGGCGAGCACGAACGGGAAGGTCGCGTCCGGCTTCTTCAGCCGGAAGACCACGGTCCGCTCGCCCTTCGTGGAGACCGAGTCCAGGGCGCCGAGCAGCCCCGCGGGGCCGCCCTTGACGTCGATGCGCCGGATGCGGTCGACGGAGTGCTTCACGGCCGCGGCGTCCAGTTCGTCGCCGTCGGAGAACCTCAGGTCCTCGCGGAGCTGACACGCGTAGACCGTGCTGGAGTCGTCGGTGAACCGGCATGAGCGCGCGGCGTCCGCCTGCGGCTCCGTGGCGCCGGACGGGAAGCTCAGAAGCGTCTGGAACACGTTCCGGTACAGCTCCCAGGAGCCGTCCCAGGACGCCGCGGGGTCGAGCGTGGTCGGCGCGCTCGTCGTCCCCACGGTGATGACGTCCTCGTCGTCCGACCCGTCGGACGAGAACACCCCGCACCCGGCGAGCAGGGTTATGGACAACGACGCCGCGAACGGACGCAGACATCGCAGCTGACCTCTTGTGAACACGCGGGCACTCCTCGCTCTGCCGTGCCATGGGGCGGCAGACCATACCGCAAGGTCAAGCCGGTCCAACTCGGCGCGCCGAGGGGGTACTTGATGCGCGTGTACGTCGCGTACGGGCGATTGTTGAGGTTTGTACGATGTGCCGCTTCACCCCTGACCGGCCGGCGGGGCAGGGTGCCGCACCGGCCGGAGGCGGGGCGGAGGGTCAGCCCACGCCCGCGTTCAGGAAGATGCCGCCGTCCACCACGAGCGTCTGGCCGGTGATCCAGTCGGACTGCTCGGAGGTGAGGAAGGCCGCCGCGCCGCCGACGTCGGACGGCACGCCGAGCCGTCCCAGCGGGTACGCCGACGTCACCTCCTCCTCGCGGCCCTCGTACAGCGCCCGCGCGAACTGGGTCTTGACCACGGCCGGCGCGATCGCGTTGACCCGGACCTTCGGGGCGAACTCGTGCGCCAGCTGGAGCGTCAGATTGACCATGGCGGCCTTGCTCATGCCGTACGCGCCGACGAACGGCGACGCGGCCACGCCCGCGATCGAGGCGATGTTCACGATCGCGCCGCCGTGCTCGCCCTGCCACGCCTTCCACGTCAGCTGGGCGAAGCCGAGGGCCGAGATCACGTTCGTCTCGAAGACCTTGCGCGCCACATTGAGGTCGAGGTCGGCCATGGGCCCGAACACCGGGTTCGTACCGGCGTTGTTGACCAGGAAGTCGACGCGCCCGAAGGCCTCCATCGCCCGCTCGACGGCGACCGCCTGGTGCGCCTCGTCGTGGGCCTTGCCCGCGACGCCGATGACACGGTCGGAGCCGAGCTTCTCGACGGCCTCCTTGAGGGCGTCCTCGTTGCGCCCGGTGATGCACACGCGGTCGCCGCGGGCGACGAGCGCTTCCGCGATGCCGTAGCCGATGCCCCGGCTCGCACCCGTGACGAGCGCCGCCTTGCCGCTGTCCTGCACTGCCATTCCGTACTGTCCTTTGCGTCGGGGAGGGAGCGGGGGCGCTAGTTGAGCGGGCCGCCGGCCACGTACAGGACCTGGCCGGAGACGAAGCCCGCCGCGTCGCCGGTGAAGAAGGCGATGGCGTTGGCGATGTCCTCGGGCTCGCCGACGCGCTGCACCGGGATCTGCGTGGCGGCCGCGGCCTGGAAGTCCTCGAAGCCCATCCCGACGCGTTCGGCGGTGGCCTTGGTCATCTCGGTGGCGATGAAGCCGGGCGCGACCGAGTTGGCGGTGACGCCGAACTTGCCCAGCTCCTTGGCGAGGGTCTTGGTGAAGCCCTGCATGCCCGCCTTGGCCGCCGCGTAGTTGACCTGGCCGCGGTTGCCGAGCGCGGAGGAGCTGGAGAGGTTCACGATGCGGCCGAAGCCCGCGTCCACCATGTGCTTCTGGCAGGCCTTGGACATCAGGAACGCGCCCCGCAGGTGCACGTTCATCACCGTGTCCCAGTCGTCCGCGCTCATCTTGAACAGCAGGTTGTCGCGCAGCACGCCCGCGTTGTTCACCAGGATCGTCGGCGCGCCCAGCTCCTGGGCGATCCGGGCGACCGCGGCCTCGACCTGGGCCTCGTCGGACACGTCGCAGCCGACGGCGACGGCCCGCCCGCCCGCTGCCGTGATCTTCTCGACGGTGTCCTTGCAGGCGGCCTCGTCGAGGTCGAGCACGGCGACGGCGCGGCCCTCGGCGGCGAGGCGTACGGCGGTGGCGGCTCCGATGCCTCGCGCCGCTCCGGTCACGACCGCGACGCGCTGCTCAGTGGTGGACATGCTGGCTCTCCTCGCCTTGGGATGCGGCTCCGCGGCGCGCCCCCAGGTGAGCGACCGCTTAGTACCTTCAGCAGACGAGACGCTAGAAGCCCTGGCACCCGGTGTCAACGGCACTCCCGGGATCGGGGCCCGGACGAGCCGCGATCAGCGCACCAGCAGCTCGACGAGCCGCTCCACCTCGGCCTCGGGGTCGGCGGTCAGGCCGGTGTGCACGGGCCCTGCCTGTACCACGGTCGAGCGCGGCGCGATGAGCCAGCGGAAGCGCCGCCCGGCGTCGTCCCGCGCGGCCTGGCCCGCGGCGTCGCCGCCCGCGCAGACCCCTTCGACGGCGCCGAGGGCCGCGCGCACCCCGGCGGCGTCGGCGTCCGGGTCGAGGGCGCGGAGCTTGGCCTCGTCGAGGTGGACGCGGGCGGCCACGTAGGACTTGGCGCGGCAGTAGAGCACCACGCCCGCGTTGAACTGCTCGCCGCGCTCGACGCGCGGGACGACCCGCAGCAGGGCGTACTCGTAGACGTCCCGCGCGGGGGTCTCGGTCGTGCCGGTCACTTGCCGCCGCCTTCCAGGGTGATGCGCTCGTGGATGCTCTCCGCGCGCGGGAGCAGCGCGTCGGCGTACGCCTGCCGCACCGCGTCGGCGCTGTCGAAGCCCGGCTCGCCGTCCAGCCACGCGTCGGGCACGTCGGCCGTCACCTCGGCGAGCACCTCCTTGGTGACCAGCGGGGCAAGCTCGGCGGCGGCCGTCGCGACATCGGGGCCGTACGGGGCGAGGGCGTGGTCGGTTGCGTCGTACGCCCGGGTGGACGCGGCCTGGGCCGTGGGCCAGTTGTGGTGCCAGATCATGCTCGCGCCGTGGTCGATGAGCCAGAGGTCGCCGTGCCGGACCAGGAGGTTCGGGTTGCGCCAGGAGCGGTCCACGTTGTTGATCAGCGCGTCGAACCACACGACGCGGCCGGCCTCCACGGGGTCGACCACGAAGGCCAGCGGGTCGAAGCCGATGGCCCCCGACAGGTACTCCATACCGAGGTTGAGCCCGCCGCTCGACTTGAGCAGCTGCTGGACCTCCTGGTCGGGCTCGGCGAGGCCGAGCACCGGGTCCAGGTCCACCCCGGCGAGGCGTGGCACGCGCAGGCCGAGGCGGCGGGCGAGCTGCCCGCAGATCACCTCCGCGACCAGGGTCTTGCGGCCCTGGCCCGCGCCGCTGAACTTCGTGACGTACGTCCCGTACGCCCCGTGGCCGTCGGCGGTCTCGACGAGGCCGGGCAGGGATCCGCCCTCACGCAACGGCGTGACGTACCGGACGGCGGTGACTTCGGAGAGCATTGCCCCAGGTTACTGCCGGGGTCGCGGCGGGATCTCGCGGCCTGTCGCCCGGGGCGCGCGGCGGCGGCCGGAGCGCGCGTCGGCGGCCGCGGCAGCCGGGGCGCCAGGTCGGGCCCGCATTCGATCGCTCAATCGTGAACAACCCGCCCCGCGCATCCGTATCCCCGGGCATGACTGCTTCAAGGGACGATTCCTGCCTGCCCACGGGCCACCACCTCACCCGCCGCACCGTCGTCACCGCCGTCGGCGCGGGCAGCGTGGCCGTCGCGCTCGTCGGCTGCGGCTCCGGCGACGACAAGGGTTCATCCGAACCGGCGGGCGAGGAGAAGGAGAAAGAGAAGGGCGAGGGCGGCGCGGCCGGCGCCGTACTCGCCAGGACGGCCGACATCCCCGTGGGCGGCGGGAAGATCTTCAAGGACGAGGGCGTGGTGGTCACTCAGCCGACGAAGGGCCGGTTCAAGGCGTTCTCGAACCGCTGCACCCACAAGCAGTGCCCGGTCACGAGCGTCGAGGGCGGGACCATCAACTGCCCTTGTCACGGCAGCAAGTTCGACATCGCCGACGGCAGCGTGAAGAAGAGCCCGGCCACGAGCCCCCTGCCCGCGGCCGGGATCAGCGTGGAGGGGGAGGAGATCAAGCTGGCGTGAGCCCCTGGGCCGGCCGCAGCCGCCGCGGTCGCTGCCATACGGCGAGGACCTCCTCGGTGGAGGTCACGGTGGCGACCAGGGCGAGGGTGTTGCGGACCATCGCGGGGGTGTAGTCGGAGGGGACTCCCGCGATGGCGTCCGCGGGCACGACGACGGTGTAGCCGAGGTTCACGGCGTCGAAGACGGCGTTCGGGATCGCCACGTTGGCCGAGACGCCGGTCACCAGGAGGGTGCGGCAGCCGATGTTGCGCAGCAGCGCGTCGACGTCGGTGCCCGCGATCGGCGAGAGGCCGTGCAGGCGGCGGACGACGAAGTCCTCCTCCGCGACCTCGATGGGCGGCGCGACCCGCACGGCCGTCGTGCCCGACAGCTGCTGCACGGGCAGCTTCTCCGCCGCCTTGAAGAGCCGCGCGTTGCGGTTGGAGCCGCGCCCGTCGGGACGCCGCTCGGCGAGGGCGTGCAGGACCTGGACGCCGCCGACGTGGGCCGCGGCCACCAGCCGGGCCACGTTGGTGAGGGCCCCCGACGCGCGGGCCGCCTCGGCGAGTTCGGGCAGCGCGCTCTGCGGCCCGACGACGCCCTGCTGGCACTCGACCGTGAGCAGGGCGGCGCCGTCGGGGTCGAGCAGACGGCTGAGCTGTTCGTACGTGGCCATGGTCCCCCTCGGCTGAGCCCGGGTCGCGGGCCGTGGCCGTCCGGCGGCCGCGGTGCGCGGGAGGCTAACCGGCATTGCGCCCTGGCGGAAGACACCGCATGCTCATCTGACGCATTGTCAACTACGGGCGCCGCAGCGCGCGGACACGCGGCCACGCCGCCGTGCACGCGGCGCGGGCGGCCCCGGAGGAGGAGACGACGCATGGCCCTCACACAGCGCCGCGGCCGCAGGATCATGATGACCCCGGACGAACTGGACGCCTTCCTGCGCGCCGAGCGGACCTGCCGGGTGGCGACGGTGTCCGCCGACGGCTCCCCGCACGCGAGCCCGCTGTGGTTCGTGTGGGACGGCACGTCCCTGTGGCTGTACTCGCTCACGCGCAGCAGGCGCTGGGCCGACCTCGGGCGCGACCCGCGGATCGCGGTCGTCGTCGACGCGGGCGAGACGTACGGCGAACTGCGCGGCGTCGAGCTGACCGGCACCGTCGAGCGCGTCGGCGAGACACCGCGCGTCGGCGAGCCCTGCCCCGAACTCGACGCGGTGGAGGGGCTGTTCGCGCGCAAGAACTTCGGCGTCGACGCGCTGGCGCACGACGGCCGGCACGCGTGGCTGCGGCTCACTCCGGACGCGGTGGCGTCCTGGGACTTCCGGAAGCTGGCTCGCCCCCTCCAGCTGCCCCTCCAGT
Source organism: Streptomyces sp. NPDC045778 (assembly GCF_056431945.1). Lineage (NCBI taxonomy): Bacteria > Bacillati > Actinomycetota > Actinomycetes > Kitasatosporales > Streptomycetaceae > Streptomyces > Streptomyces sp. NPDC045778. Next base: position 30,139 of record NZ_JBWKJZ010000014.1, on the reverse strand, counting down.
AGCCCGCACCGCCACGGGCCGCAGCCGGGCGGGGCGCCCTCAGCCGAGCCCCGCGCCCGCCACCCGCAGCGCCTCCACCGCGGCGCGGATCGACGGGCGGCGGTCGGCGTCCGCGCGCCACACCACATACACGTGCCGCCGCACCCGGTGGCGGACCGGCGCGGTCCGCACGCCCGCGGGCATCGGGTCACGACCGAGCCGCGGCACCACGCACACGCCGAGCCCGGCCGCGACCAGGGCGAGCTGGGTGTGATGCTCCTCGGCCCGGTGGGCGATGCGTGGCTCGAAGCCCTGGCCGCGCAGCGTGAACATCAGCCACTCATGGCAGAACTCGCCCTCCGTCCACGTGATCCACCCGTCCTCGGCGAAGTCCTCCAGGTCGACTTCCGGGCGGTCGGCCAGCGGGTGCGCCACGGGCATGGCCACGTCGGCGGGGTCGTCGAGGAGGGGGGCCTTCAGCAGGCCGTCGGGCAGCGGCAGCGGCTTGTTGTACCAGTCGAGGACCACCGCCAGGTCCAGGTCGCCGCGCACCACCTTCTGGACGCCTGCCTGCGGCTCCAGCTCCTCGGCCGTCACGCGCAGGCCCGGGTGGTGGGCCCGCAGCGCGGCGAGCGCGGTGGGCAGCAGCCCGCGCATCGCCGTCGGGAACGCGGAGATCCGCAGCTCGCCGACCGCCTTGCCGCGCTGCCGCTCCAGGTCGGACTGGGCCAGCTCCACCTGGGACAGGATGCGCGCGGCGTGCTCGGCGAGCAGCCGTCCGGCGTCGGTGAGGCGCACTCCCCGGCCGTTCTTCGCGAGCAGTTGCTGGCCCACCTCGCGCTCCAGCTTGGTCATCTGCTGCGAGACGGCGGACGTCGTGACGTGCAGCCCGGCGGCGGCACCGCTCACGGATCCGTGCCGCGCGAGTGCGTCGAGGGTCCGCAGACGCTCCAGATTCAGCATGGCCGCTCCAGAATCGACATATAAGCGATGCTACGCGATACCGGCCACGAAAACTCGCTTGTGCTAAGAGTTCCGTTGATCCATCGTGACGACCATGAGCACCTCTGCCCCCGCCCCGGCCCCGGCCTCCCCGCCGCCCCCACCGGCCCCCGCCCCTGCCTCCGCCTCCGTCTCCGCCGAAGCCGCCTCCCCGCGCGCGGAGGGCCGCCGCAAGCTGGACTGGCGCCTGCGCTTCGCGTTCCTCTCCCTCGTGTGGGGCTTCAGCTTCCTGTTCATCAAGGTCGGCACGGAGGGGTACGCGCCGTTCCAGGTGACCTTCGGGCGGCTGCTGTTCGGCACGATGGTGGTCGCGGTCTTCCTGGTCGTGAAGCGCGAGCGGCTCCCCCGCTCCGGGCGCACCTGGGCGCATCTGACGGTGGCGGCCCTCCTGCTCAACGCGGCACCGTTCTCCCTGTTCGCGTACGCGGAGCTGACGATCCCCTCGACGCTGGCGGGGATCTGCAACGCGACGTCGCCGCTGTGGGGCATGGCTCTCTCCCTCGTCGCGCTCTCCGAGGACCGCCCCACGCGCCGCCGGGTGGCGGGCCTCGGCCTCGGCTTCCTCGGCGTGCTCACGGTGCTCGGCGCCTGGCAGGGCTTCAGCGGCCTGGACGCCCGGGGCACGGGCATGGCCCTGCTGGCCTCGCTGTGCTACCCGATCGGCTGGATCTACGTCCGCCGCACCCTCGCGGGCTCCGGCCACTCGAACCTCTCCCTCACCGGCGCCCAGCTCCTCGTCGCCACGGTCGAACTGGCCGTCGTGACCCCGCTGTTCACCTCGGTTCCGCACGACTTCCCCGTGGTGCCGCTGCTCGCGGTCGTCGCCCTCGGCGCGGTCGGCACCGGCCTCGCCTTCCTGGTGCAGTACGACATCGTCGCCGAGGTGGGCCCGACGACGGCCCAGATGGTCACGTACTTCACCCCGGTGATCGCGACGGCGGCGGGCGTCGCCGTGCTCGGGGAGTCCCTGACCTGGACGACCCCGATAGGCGCCGTCATCGTCCTGGCGGGAGCCGCGCTGACCCAGTCCAAGCCGCGCAAGCAGGGGTGAGCGTTCCCCCGGGGCCTGGCCCCCTGCGCCGGGAGTGCGACCCGCGCGGCGGCCGTCAGCCGTAGCGGCGCTCCACCGCCGACCCCGTGGCCGCCGCCAGGGCCTCGGCCACGGTCGTGATGTCACCCCCGGCGAGCGCGGAGACGGTGATCCGCACGGCCGGGGCCGCCCTCAAGCGGAACCGCGCCCCCGGGGCCACGGCCCAGCCCGCGTGCAGCATCCGGGCCACCACGCCCGTCTCGTCGGGGACCGGCACCCATACGTTCATGCCGCTGCGCCCGTAGGCCGTGATGCCGCGCTCGGCGAGCGCCGCGATCAGCGCGTCGCGCCTGTGTCCGTACGCCGCCGCCACCTCCCGCGCGTCGACGGCGCCGTCCTCCCAGAGGCGTACGACGGCCCGCTGGAGCACCTTGCTGACCCAGCCGGGGCCGAGCCGCAGCCGTCCCTGCACCCGGTCGACGGTCTCGACGTCACCGGCGAGCACGGCCAGGCGCAGGTCGGGTCCGTACGCCTTGGCCGTGGAGCGGACGAACGCCCACGCGTCGGTCACGCCGGTCAGGGTGTGCAGCGGCAGGTCGACGATGCCGTGGCCGTGGTCGTCCTCGATGACCAGCGTCTCCTTGTGCGCGGCGAGGACCTCGCGCACGGCACGCGCGCGTGCGGCGCCCACGGCCGCGCCGGTCGGGTTCTGGGCGCGCGCGGTGACGACGAGCGCGCGGGCACCGGCCCGCAGCGCCCGCTCGACGTCGCCGGGCAGCGGCCCCTCGTCGTCCACGCCGACCGGGACCGGCCGCAGGCCGAGCGCGGGCACGAGGTCCAGGACGCTGCCCCAGCCGGGATCCTCCACGGCCACCGCGTCGCCGGCCTTCAGCCGGGCGACGAGCACCCGCTCGATCGCGTCGAGCGCCCCGGACGTGACGGCCAGCGGCCCCTGGGGCACCCCGTCGCGGTCGAGGATCCCGCGCGCGCAGCGGCCGAATTCGGGGTCGACGGCAGACTCCCCGTACAGGTCGGGGTGCTTGTCCGCGTAGGCAGCCGCGGCCGCGAAGGCCTCGGCGAGCGGCGGCAGCAGCGCGGTGTCCGGATTGCCGCTGGCGACGTCCCGCACCCCGGGCGGCACGACCAGACGGCTGTACTCGCGCGCGGTGGTCGCGGGCCTGCTCCGCACCCGGCTGCCGCGCCGCCCCGCCGTCTCGATCACTCCGCGCTCGCGCAGCGTGCGGTAGGCCGCCGCCACCGTGTTGGGGTTCACGCCCAGCTGACGCGCCAACTCCCGCATCGGGGGCAGCGATTGCCCCGGCTCCAGGTCCCCGCGCCCCACGGCGCGCTCGACACTGGCGGCGATCTCAGCTGCGCCCCGTCCGGCGATCGGATACTCTCCTAGCACAAAGCACAGTATGCACTAGTGCAATAGATGAGGCAAAGCGGCGGCGCGCACGGCACCCGGATGCCGAGCACGACGCGCACCCGAGGGAGAAGCCATGGAGACGACGACGCAGCCGGCCGCGCCGGACAGCGCCCGCTATGAGGCGACCGACCGCACCGTGCCCACCCGGTCCCGCGACCGGGCCGCGTACGACCGGGCGCTGGTGCACGCGATACTCGACGAGGCGTACGTGTGCCACCTCGGCTTCGTCCGCGACGGCGCCCCGGTCGTCCTGCCGACGCTGTTCGGCCGGGTCGGCGAGCGGCTGTACGTGCACGGTTCGACGGGCTCGCGCCCGCTGCGGATGGCCGGGGCGACGCAGCCGGACGACCAGTCGGACCCGGGCCTTCCGGTGTGTCTGACGGTGACGCACCTGGACGGCCTCGTGCTGGCCCGCTCGGCCTTCCACCACTCGGTCAACTACCGCTCCGTCGTGGTGCACGGCATCGCGCACCAGGTCACGGACCCGGAGGAGAAGCGGACCGCGCTCGACTCCCTCGTCGACCACGTGGTGCCCGGGCGCGCCGCCGACTCGCGACCCGCGAACGCCAAGGAACTGGCCGCCACCGCCGTGCTCCGCCTCGATCTCGGCGAGGTGTCGGCGAAGGTGCGCGCCGGCGGGCCGGACGACGAGCCGGAGGACATGGACCTGCCGTACTGGGCGGGCGTCGTGCCGCTGCGCAAGGGCTACGACCCGGTCGTCCCTTCGGCGGACCTGGCACCCGGCATCGAGACCCCCGACTATCTGACCCGGCTCTGACGCGGGGTCCCGCCGGGTCCGGTGGGCGGGGTGCACCCGAGGCGCCCCTCCCACCGGACGCGTGCTGAGCCGTCACCTCCGCGCGGCGCGCGCCTCCGCCGTGGCCAGGCCCGTGACGGCCGTGAGCATCAGCAGGGTGCCCGCGACGGTGGCGGCGTTCAGCTCCTCACCGAGCAGCGTGACGGCGATGACCGCCGCGCTCACCGGCTCCAGGAGCATGACGACGGAGACGGTCGCGGAGCGGACGACGGCGGCCCCGGCGAAGTACAGCGCGTACGCGAGGGCCGTCGGCACGGCGGCGATGTACAGCAGGCAGCCGAGCACGCGGGCGGCGTCGGCGGTGTGCGGCCACAGCCCCTCGGCCACGGCGAACGGCAGCAGACACAGCGACACCACCGCGAACGACCACACCGTGGTGCCGGCCGCGTCGGCCTCACCGTCCCGCCCCCACCACCGGGTCAGGAGCGTCATGACGGCGTACCCGGCGGCGGAAGCGAGCGCGAGGACGACACCCCACGGGCGTACGGCCGACTCGCCGCCGCCCACGAACAGGACACCGAGCCCGGCGAGCGCGCCGCCCACCGCGCACACGCCGCCGAGACCGAGCCGCTCCCCCATGGTCAGGCGGGCGCCGAGCGCGATGAGCACGGGACCGGCCCCGAGCGTGACGACGGTGCCGACCGCGAGCCCGGTGGCCTCGACGGCGGCGAAGTACGCGGTCTGGAACACCGTCAGGGCCACACCGATCGCGCACACGCGCAAGGCCCTGCGGCCCGGGGGCACCCGCACCGGCGTGCGCGCACCCCCGCGCGGCCGCACCAGGCGCGCGGCGAGCAGCAGCACGAACCCTCCGACGCAGCGCCAGAAGGACAGAGTGACGGGCCCCATGCCGCCGGCCGAGAAGACCAGCGTGGCGGCGGCACCGGCGGTGCCCCAGGCGGCTCCGGCGACGCTCAGACAGACGAGGCCGCGCCCCACGGAAAGCCGGGGCAGGGCGGTAGGGGTTACGGGGGTCGCGTCCGGGGACGCGGGGGACATGCTGGACACGCTCGACACGTGGAATCTCCGCAGCGGATCGAGAAGGAGACCGCGTCACGGCCGTGCGTGGCCACGAAAAGTGCCCGCAGGCACAGGCTCTGAGAGCGCCGCCCGGAAGGGGCGGCGTCCCGCACGGGCCGCGAGGACGCGGGTCTGGGACTGGCGTCTGCGGGCAGCACCGTTCAGCCCGGCCGACGGCCGGGTGTGATCCGTGAAGGGCCCGCGCTCAGGCGGCCGGAGGCGGAAGAACGAGTGCGCGTGCGTGCATGATCAGCACCCTATGCGGCGGTCCCGTCCGGGGACAACCGCTGTTCGGATTCCGGGACGCCGCCCGCGACCCCGTCCGGCGACGGCCGCACGGGCGCCGACGACTGGGCGATGAACGCGCCCACGAGGACGAGCGCGCCCCCGGCGAGCTGGGGCGCCGAGAGCCGCTCCCCCAGCAGGACCCAGGCGAGCACCGTGGCGACGACCGCTTCGAGGCAGGCCACGACGCCCGCGACCGCCGGTGAGAGGCGGCGTACCGAAAGGACCCCGGTGACGTACGCGACGACCGTGGCGAGCAGCACGATCCAGCCGATGAGCACCCAGGCGGGCACGCGGGAGCCGTCCATGTCGGCGGCGCGGGCGAGCACGCCCCAGTCCATGCCCCAGGGGCGTGCGATCACGGTGAGCACGGCCGCACCGACGAGCAGTCCGTACGCGATGACGCCGAGCGGGTCCGGGGCGTCGTCGCCCGCGTCGCCGCCCTGGTCGGACAGGACGAAGTAGCCGACCTGGCAGCAGGCGGCCCCGAGCGCGAGCAGGACTCCGACCGCGTCGAAGCTCAGTCCCGCCCAGATCTCGACGACGCAGGCGAGCCCGCCGACGGCGAGCACCACGCCGAGCGCCGCCGCCCGTGTCACGGGCCTGCGCTGCACGCACCGCACCCAGCCCAGGACGAGCGCGGGCGCGAGGTACTCCAGGAGCAGCGCGACGCCCACCGGGATGCGAGAGATCGAGGCGAAGTAGCAGGCCTGCACACCGGCGACGGCGAGCAGCCCGAACCCGGCGAGCAGCGCGGGCCTGCGCCGCACGAGCGCCCGGTGCCGCCAGGCCACGGGCAGCATCACGAGCGCGGCGCCCGCGACCCGCAGCCACACCACGTGCAGCGCGTCGAGCCCCGCCTCGATCAGCGGTTTGGCCGCGACCCCGGAGCCGCCGAAGGCGACCGCCGACACCAGGGCTAGGCCGAGGCCGAGCCCTCTGCCGCCGCCCGCCGTCCCCCGGAGCTTCTTCTGAGTCCCACGCACCGGCACATGATGGCAGCCGGGGTCATGAGCGTCACCCCTGATGACCACTGTCTTGAGCTGCGGACACCACCGCGCGGCACGCGCCGTCCGGGGCCGGCGTGCGGGCCGTCACCGGGCCGGCTCAGGCTCCGCGTCGCCGTCGCTCTCGAGCCGGGCGAGCAGCACGTCGGCGTCGACGCCCGCGCGCCGCAGCACCTCGACGGCCCGGCTCTCCCGGTCCGCGGCGAGGGCGGCGAGCAGGTCCACGCCGTGCGCCTGGGCCTCTCCGCGCAGCAGGGCACGCTCGTGGGCCGCCTCCATGACTCCGGCGGCGGCGGGCGAGAGGACCGTTTCCTTGGCGGACGGCACGACCGGCACGGCCCCGGAGTCCTCGACGGTGCCCTGCCACTGGAGGCCGTAGCCGATGCTGCGCTGGACGAGATAGCCGAGCAGCCGCGCGAGCTGCGGGCCGCCGTCGAAGGCCGCGCGCACCTGCGGCTCGTACTCAAGCAGCGAGTGCAGCAGATGGGCCGTGTCGACCTGTCGGTCGCCGTCCCGTACGGCCCGCCTGCGCGCACCGGACAGCACCGAGGCCAGCGCCGCGCTCAGGCTGGGATCGACGTCGGTTCGGGTCGGGCCGGGTTCGGCGCCCTGGGGGGTACGGCTTTGCACACCTCCCACCCCATCAGCCCCCTCAGCTCCCCGCATCGGCGGCGGGAAGCATTTCCGCGTCCCGCACAAGTTGGGCACTGCCGGGCGGGTTGTCCTCCTTACGGATGACTTTCGGCGGTTTTCGCAGGTGGGGCGTGCGCCCCGATGCTTCACGCCGGGTGCGCAACCACTTCGCTCCGGCGCTCGTCTGTCTGTGGCATGGAGAGCAGGTGCTGGTTGGTCACCCTGCCAGCGGTCGACGGCCGACTGTACGTGTACCGCGTGTACGCGCCGGAGGACGCCCTGCCCGCCGATCTGTTCTGGGAAGCGTGGCACTGCCACGACGAGGGCCCCTTCCCCCGGGCCTTCGACCTCTTCGACGCGGCGGAGATACAGCGCGTCGGCTGACCCCCGTGCCGGGTCGGTCCGGCGCCTTCGGCCGCGCCGGACCGACCCGGCAACGGGCCCCCTACGCGGGGCGCTGCCCGGTCACCACCGTCGCGTACAGCTCGTCGTCCGTGACGACGCGCGGCACGAGGCCCGCGTCCGTGACGGCCGCGACCGCCGCGGTCACCTGCCGCTCGCTCGTCTCGAACAGCAGCCGTCCGCCCGGCGCCAGCCAGCGCCGCGCGTTGGCCGTCACCCGCCGCAGCACGTCGAGCCCGTCGGCGCCGCCGTCGAGGGCGACACGCGCCTCGTGCTCGCGGGCCTCGACGGGCAGCAGCGCCACCTCGCCGGAGGGGACGTACGGCACGTTGGCCAGCAGGACGTCGGCCCGGCCGCGGAGCGCCGCGGGCAGGGCCGCGTACAGATCGCCCTCGTACACCCGGCCTCCGGCGGTGCTCACATTGCGGCGCGCGCAGGCCACGGCCGCCGGGTCGATGTCGGCGGCGTGCAGCTCGGCGCGGCCGAGCGCGGCGGCGACCGCCGCTCCCAGAGCACCGGATCCGCAGCACAGGTCGACGACGACGGCACCGGGTGCCGCGTGCGCGGCCGCCTCGCGCACGAGGGCCTCGGTGCGGCGACGCGGCACGAAGACCCCGGCGTCGACGGCGATCCGCAGGCCCGCGAACTCGGCCCAGCCCACGACGTGTTCCAGCGGAAGCCCGCTCGCCCGCCGCGCCACCATCGCGTCCAGCTCCTCGGAGGTCGCGGCGGCGGCCGCGAGCAGCTCCGCCTCCTCCTCGGCGAACACGCAACCCGCCGCGCGCAGCCGCGCCACGACGGCGGCGGAGGCCGGGGGGTGGGCGGCGGAGTGGGCGGGAGCGGGCATGGAGGGGCCTTCCGGCAGTACGGAGTTCCGGCGGTACGACGTACCAGCGGTACGGAGGAAGGAAACCAGCCTATCCGGCTACCCCGAGCGGCCAGTTCGGCCGTCTTGAATGTTGGGGACCCTGGGGCTACTTTCCGCGACACCGTCGCTGCGCCCGCCGCAGCGCCCGACGAGAAGGGGTGGTCGCCGTGCCCGAAGTCAGCGCGGAAGCACGGATCGAGGCACCAGCGGAGAAGGTCTGGGCACAGCTATCCGATCTGTCCCAGTACGGAAAGTGGAACGTGACGCACACCGGTTTCCCCCAAGGCCCGCCCGCCTCGCTGGAAGTGGGCGGAACGTTCACGGAGACCATGAAGCTGATGGGCTTCCCCGCCGAGGTCGCCTGGACGGTCGTGGACCTGGAGGCCGGCCGTACCTTCGCGATCAAGGGCAAGGGCCCGATGGGCGTGACGGTCGGCACCCGCTACACGGTGGTGCCGGACGGCGAGGCGACGACGGTGCGCGCCAACGGAGAGTTCAGCGGCGCGACGGTCTCGATGATGGCGGGCAAGCTCAAGGACTCGGTGACGGCGGCGCTCAACGAGTCCCTGCGGAAGCTGGGTGACCTGGTGGAGTGAGCGCGCCCCTCGTGCCGCACACGGCCCGCGCCGGCCGGAGCGCGCACGGGGAAGGCGCCCCGCACCTGTCGTGCGGGGCGCCTCGACGGCCGCGCTGAGGGCGCGGTCCTGGCTGCCTCAGTCCTCATCGGCGAGGATCAGGTACAGCTTCTTGCGGGCGTCGTTGATGACGGTCAGCGCCTTCTCGCGCTGCTCCTTGGAGCCGGTCTTCCAGACCTGGCCGAACGCCTCCATCAGGCCGAAACCGGCCTGCCGGATCTCGCCGAGGACCTCCCAGTCGACCCCGCGCCCGGCCTCTTCCCAGGGCGCGTCCGCACCCTCGTCGGCCGCGGCGCGGCCGGACTCGGTGAGCGAGAAGAGCTTCTTGCCGCCCTCGCTCTCGCTGACGATCAGGCCCTCGTCCTCCAGGAGCTGGAGGGTCGGATAGACGGAGCCGGGGCTGGGCTTCCACGCCCCGCCGCTGCGCTCGGCGATCTCCTGGATCATCTCGTAGCCGTGCATCGGCCGGTCCTTCAGCAGGGCCAGGATGGACGCCCGGACGTCGCCGCGCCGGGCACGGCCGCGCGGACCGCCCCGCCCACCGCGTCCGCCCCAGGGGCCGGGGCCGCCGAAGCCGGGCCCGAAGGGGCCGAACGCGCCGCGCCGCCCCTCGAAGCCGCCGCCGAAGCCGCCGCTGAAGCCGCCGCGCCCCTCGGGGCCGGGGCCGTAGGGGCCGCGCCCGCGACCGCGCTGGTGCTCGTGTTCATAACCGTGGGAACGCATGTCGAATCATCCCTTTTCGTTGATCGTTCGCCGCACTTCTCGTGCCGGCGTCGTTCGCTCGTCGATCAGCGACACCACCGAACAGTGCCATCGCTGATCAGTCGCGATGTCTCAACGATATATCGGAACTGTTCGGCTGACAACCCCAGGACGCCATGCCCCTCCCGAAGCACCCCGCCTCATGACCAAAAACCCACCCCGCGCCACCAATCAGGTCCAGTTCCAGTGAATTGGCCTTGTCCAAGGGCAGGTGTGGCCCCCTAGCGTCGCCCTCATGACGACATCCCCACGGAAGCGCATCCGCATCGTCGACGCCTTCGCCGAGCGTCCCTTCACCGGCAACCCCGCCGGGGTCCTGCTGCTCGACGCGTTCCCGGACGACATCTGGCTCCAGCACGTGGCCGCCGAGGTCAACCACGCCGAGACCGCCTTCGCCCACCCGCTGCCCCCGGGCGGCGAAGCGGACTGGGCACTGCGCTGGTTCACGCCCGCCACCGAGGTCGACCTGTGCGGCCACGCCACCCTGGCCCTCGCCCACGTCCTGCGCACCACGGGCACCGCCGAGGGGACGGTGCGGTTCGCCACCCGGGCCGGGGTGCTCGTCTCCACCGCCCACGCGGACGGCACCATCACGCTCGACTTCCCGACCGCCCCGCTCACCGCGACCCCCGCCCCCGCCGGCATCGCCGAAGCGCTCGGCGCCGAGCCGCTCTCGGTGTACGACGCGGGCCCGCACACCGGTGACCTGCTGGTCGAACTGGCCGACGAGAAGACGGTCCGCGCGCTCACCCCCGACCACCGGGCCCTGGCCCTTCACTCCGAGCGGGGCATCATCGCGACCGCGCTCGCCGAGGACCCGGCCCGCGGCTACGACTTCGTCTCGCGCGGCTTCTTCCCGCGCGTGGGCATCGACGAGGACCCGGTCACGGGCAGCGCGCACACCGCCCTCGCGCCCTTCTGGTCCGCGCGCCTCGGCCGCACCGAGCTGACGGGACTTCAGGCCTCACCCCGATCCGGCCTGGTGCGCACCGAGCTGCGCGGCGACCGCACCCTGCTGACCGGCCACGCGGTCACCATCATCGAGGGCGACCTGCTGGCCTGACGCACGTGCGCCCGCCGCGTCGGATCACGCGGCGGGCGCACGACGAAGCAAGAGGCACCTCACGCGGTGGGCAGCCACCCCACCTTCCCGGCGAGCAGCGCGTATCCGACGAACGCCCCGATGTCCAGCAGCGAGTGCGCCACCACCAGCGGCCCGACCCGGCCCCACCTGCGGTAGAGCAGGACGAAGACCACGCCCATCGCCATGTTGCCGACGAACCCGCCGATGCCCTGGTACAGGTGGTACGAGCCGCGAAGGACCGAACTCGCCGCGAGAGCGGCCATCGGCGACCACCCCAACTGGTCGAGCCTGCGCAGCAGATAGCCGACGACGATGACTTCCTCGAGGATCGAGTTCTGGAGCGCCGACAGGACGAGCACCGGATACTTCCACCACACGTCCGGCAGGTCCTCCGGCACCACCGTCAGATTGAAGCCGAGGCCTCGGGCCGCCAGGTAGAAGGCGATGCCCGTGGAGCCGATGACCGCGGCGACAGCCGCGCCCCGCCCGAGGTCGGGCCACGGCCGCGTCCGGTCGAACCCGAGCGCGCGCAGACCCGAACCCTCCCGCAGCAGGAAGTGGGCCACCAGGGCGACCGGCACCAGGGCGGTCGTGATGCCGAACAGCTGCCACGCGAGGTCCAGCCAGGGCCGCCCCGGAGCTGCCGATGAGTTGAGGGTCGCCGCCTGGTCCTTGAGCCCGCCCGGCTTGGTGACCGAGCCGATGAAGCTGATGAGCGCGGACACACCGCTGGCGCCGAGCGAGAGGGCGAGGACGAGCAGCGTCTCGTCGCGCAAGATCCGCCGCGAGGGCTTCGCCTCGGGAAGGACACCAGCCGTCGGCCCCGGCTCCGCTCGCACTTCTGCCTCCACTGCGTGATCCCGCCTCGTCGCTCACCGCGCCGCGCCCTCGCACCGATCGGTACGAGGGCCGCGCCTGGGTCGTCAAGCTTGCCCGATGCCCGCCGACGGCGGTCGGCCGACCCGCGCTCACGAGATCACGCACGCCACGGCGCGCGGACACGCGGGGCCCCGTGCGCCGGGGCCCCGTCCGCGCCGACCGCGATCCGTACCCGGGCCTCACCGCACCGGCAGCGCCGGCTCCGGAAGCCCCACAGGCCAGGTGTGCACCGGCTCCCCCGCGTGCATCAGCTCGCAGTACCGGCGCGTGGTGGCCGCGAGGGCGGCCTCGCGCTCCAGGCCGCGCTCCAGGGCCCGGTGGTAGGTCGCCGCCTGCCAGGACGCGCCGTTGACCCGCCGCCTGCACCGCTCCTCGATCACGCCCAGGTACAGATCGCGGTCGGCGGGCTCCACGCCCCACGCGTCGAGCCCGGCCCCGGCCAGCGGCAGCAGCTCGTCACGTACGAGATCGACGGCGGTCACCCGCGCGAGACCGCCGTGCCGCCCGCGCCGCGGCCACTCGAGCGAGGCCTCGATGCCGTGGCGACAGGCCGCGTCGAAGTTCCGGACGGCCGTCTCGAAGGGCAGCCTGCTCCACACCGGCCGCGCCTCCTCGGCGAGCGCGCGCACCACGCCGTAGTAGAAGGCGACGTTGGCGATGACGTCCGTGACGGTCGGACCCGCCGGCAGCACCCGGTTCTCCACGCGCAGGTGCGGCACGCCGTCGGCGATGCCGTACACGGGCCGGTTCCAGCGGTACACCGTGCCGTTGTGCAGCGTCAGTTCGGCCAGCTGCGGCACCCCGCCGTCGTCGAGCACGCGCTGCGGGTCCTCGTGGTCGCACAGCGGGATCAGCGCCGGGAAGTAGCGCAGGTTCTCCTCGAAGAGGTCGTACGCGCTGCTGATCCAGCGCTCCCCGAACCAGCTGCGCGGCCGCACGCCCTGCGCCTGGAGTTCGGGCGGCCGCGTGTCCGTGGACTGGAGGAACAGCGGTGGCCGCGACTCGCGCCACAGCTCGCGCCCGAACAGGAACGGCGCGTTGGCACCCACCGCGACCTGGGCCGCCGCGATCGACTGCGCCGCGTTCCACACGTCGGCGAACTTGCCCGGCGTGACCTGGAGGTGCAGCTGCACCGACGTGCACGCGGCCTCGGGCGCGATGGACGCCGACGAACACCGCAGCCGCTCCACGCCCTCGATGTCCAGGGCGAAGTGCTCGCCGCGGGCCGCCACCATCTGGTCGTTGAGCAGCGCGTAGCGGTCGTCGTCGGAGAGGTTCGCGGACACCAGGTCCTCGCGGCTCAAGGTCGGCAGAATGCCGATCATCACGATGCCCGCGTCCACCTCGTTCGCTTTGCGGTGGGCATACGCGAGAGCCGTGCGCAACTCCTCGGCGAGCTGATCGAGAACACGGCCGCCGAGCCGGTGCGGGGCGATGTTCACTTCCAGATTGAACATTCCGAGTTCCGTCTGGAAATCGCGGCTCGCGATACGCCTGAGAACTTCCGTATTCATCATCCTCGGCGTGCCGTCGGGCCCCGCGAGATTCAGCTCTATCTCCAGGCCCAGGAGGTTCTTGGGCCGGTCGAAGCGCCGCTCGTCGAGCATCCGCGCGAGCGCGTCGAGGCACTGCCGGTGCTTGATCCGGTACAGCTGGCGATCGGACAGGTCGTACGATCCCGCCTCGACCTTTTCCCCCATCGAAGCGTCCCTCCTCCGGATGGGCAGCCACCAACCCGGCCGCTGTGTACGGGGGATGATGCCCCGACGATGTGATCCGTAACGCCCCACGAACGACCCCGGACCGGTAGGCTCCAGAATGTGCCGTGCGGCACATTCACCAGGCAAGGGACGCGACGCCGCTTTCCCTTCCTCCGGTTGTGGTGAAAAAACCGACGAGAATCAGCCGACCGCAACCGCGAGAAATCACGAGGTCAAACGCCCGGACGCGATCCGGAATCAGGAGAAATCCCCCAGAAGTGCGACCGAATGACGACTTGCCCGGCATATGAGGGACAGCTAGCCGAAACGCTTCCTGAACGCGTGTCGTATAAACTCCCGGATTGAGGCAGAGAGTCGGCGCTCGCGGTCCCCCGTCCCCCGGGGCCCCTGCCCCCGCCCCCTCTGGCCCCGAGCAGACAGCGCCGTCCGCACCTGCCCCCCGCTCCACTTGTGCCTGTCGAATGAGAGAGGCGACCCACCATGCCGCTGCATGTCCCCCCGGCTCCCGCGCCCGCACTGCGCAGCGTCCTCGCGGCCCTCAGCTCTCCCACCGCCGTCCGTGAGGCCCGTACGCCGTCCCTGCGCACCGCCCAAGGCCCCGTGAGCCCGGCCGTCCCGCTGCCCGTGCACGAACTGGACCACGCGGCGGCGGGGCCCGCACCGGTGACCGGAGCGGCCACGAAGCTCACCGGCTGGCGCTTCCTGATCCGCTGCGGCGAGCGCTCGGTGGCCGCGGCGGAGACGATGCTCACGCCCGACGGCTGGACGTTCTCGCACTTCTGCGAGGGTCCGTACATCGCGTCGGCCGAGCGCGCGCTGCGTCACGCCGAGGCCATGCCGCAGCCGTACCAGCCGCGCCTGCTGTCCGTACCGGAGCTGTACATGCTCACCCTGTGGCTGCACGCCGACCGCGCCGCGGACGCCGCCCGCGGCCCGCTCGCCCCCACCGACCTCCTGGTGCCGCTCGCCCCCGCGCCGCCCGGCATCGCCGCCCACCGGCCGCATCGCGCCGCCGACCTCCTGCCGGTCCTCACCCACCGGCTGACCCCGGCCCCGCTGCTCGGCTCGCCCGCCTGAGCCACGGCGCGATTCCGCTTCCGTGCCCCGCCGCCCCTCGGGCCGCGGGGCACGCCCCTGCCCGGAATGCCCATCCGGACTAGCCCACTTCGGCCACGCCGAACCACCCGAAGGGACAGGGGAGTTGGGCTGAACCGTCCGGGCGGGTGATACGTCCTTAAGGCAGTAGGGAGCGCTGCCGCAAAATCCCTGCGGAATCACGTCCGTAGGGCAACACTGGACTGGACCGACCAACCAACGGGGGAACGGGGGCGGCATGACCACCGCATCGAGCGCATCGAGCCGCAGCACAGACGCGACAACCACCACTTCGCAGCGAAAGAACCCTTCCATGTGCCAGCACCAACCGTCGTGCCCGACAGCCGAATCCGCCGACCGGGAGGCCGCGCTCCTCATCGCGCACCACCCGGAGCAGGGCTGGAGCCTGCTGTGCAACGGGGTCCTGCTCTTCGAGGACACCGGTGAGCTGCTGCCGAACGGCGAGATCATCGCGCCGCACCGGCCGCTGGGCACCAATCAGGTGATGACGGCCGCCTGAGCCGTCCGCACGGAAGCGGCGTACCACAGACAGTCCAGAAAGAACCAGGGCCGGCCCGGAAGACGCGAAGTCCTCCGCACCGGCCCTGACTTGTGCCCGGGTCGCACGGCCCGCCACCCGGGCCGCGGATCAGTCCTCGTACGCGTCCAGCGGCGGGCAGGAGCAGACCAGGTTGCGGTCGCCGTACGCCTGGTCGATGCGGCGCACCGGCGGCCAGTACTTGTCCGCGGCCGACACGCCCGCGGGGAAGACGGCCTCGGCGCGGCTGTAGCCGTGCTCCCAGTCGTCGCCGAGGGCGGCGGCCGTGTGCGGCGCGTTCCGCAGCGGGTTGTCCTCGGCGGTCCACTCACCGCTCGCGACCTTCTCGATCTCCCCGCGGATGGCGATCATCGCCTCGCAGAACCGGTCGATCTCGGCCAGGTCCTCGCTCTCCGTCGGCTCGATCATGAGCGTGCCGGCGACCGGGAAGGACATGGTCGGCGCGTGGAAGCCGTAGTCGATGAGCCGCTTGGCGATGTCGTCCACGCTCACGCCCGTGGCCTTGCTCAGCGGCCGCAGGTCGATGATGCACTCGTGCGCGACCAGGCCGCCCGGACCGGTGTAGAGCACCGGGTAGTGCGGCTCCAGGCGCTTGGCGATGTAGTTCGCCGAGAGCACGGCCACCTGGGTGGCACGCTTGAGGCCCTCGCCGCCCATGAGTCGTACGTACGACCAGGAGATCGGCAGGATGCCGGCCGAGCCCCACGGCGCGGCGGAGATCGGGCCGACACCCGTCTCGGGGCCCGCGGCGGGCTGCAACGGGTGGTTCGGCAGGTACGGCGCGAGGTGCTCGCGCACCGCGACCGGGCCGACGCCCGGGCCGCCGCCGCCGTGCGGGATGCAGAAGGTCTTGTGCAGGTTCAGGTGCGAGACGTCGCCGCCGAAGTGACCCGGCTTGGCGAGGCCCACCAGGGCGTTGAGGTTGGCGCCGTCGACGTACACCTGACCGCCCGCCTCGTGCACGGCCGCGCAGATGTCGGCGACGTGCTCCTCGAACACGCCGTGCGTGGACGGGTAGGTGATCATCAGGACGGCCAGCTCGTCGCGGTGCTTCCCGATCTTGGCGCGCAGGTCCTCGACGTCGATCTCGCCGTCGTCGGCCGTCTTCACCACGACGACCTTCATCCCGGCCATGACGGCGCTCGCGGCGTTGGTGCCGTGCGCGGAGGACGGGATGAGGCAGACGGTGCGCTGGTCGTCGCCGTTCGCGCGGTGATAGCCCCGCACCGCGAGCAGACCGGCCAGCTCGCCCTGGGAGCCGGCGTTCGGCTGGAGGGAGACCTTGTCGTAGCCGGTGACCTCGGCGAGACGTTCCTCCAGCTCGCGGATCAGGGTCAGATAGCCCTGCGCCTGCTGGGCGGGCGCGAAGGGGTGCAGCTGCCCGAACTCCGGCCAGGTGACGGGCTCCATCTCCGTGGTCGCGTTGAGCTTCATCGTGCAGGAGCCGAGCGGGATCATGCCGCGGTCCAGCGCGTAGTCGCGGTCGGCGAGCCGGCGCAGGTAGCGCAGCATCGCGGTCTCGGAGCGGTGCTGGTGGAAGACCGGGTGGGTCAGGTACTCGTCGGTGCGCAGCAGGCCCGCGGGCAGGGTGTCCTCGACGCTCGCGTCCAGCGCCTCCACGTCGGCCTCGACGCCGAACGCCGTCCACAGCGCGGACAGCTGCGCGCGCGTGGTGGTCTCGTCGCAGGCGAACGACACGTGGTCGGCGTCGACCGGGTGGATGTTGACCCCGCCCTCGCGCGCCGCGGCGACCACGTCGGCGGCCTTGCCGGGCACGCGCGCGGTCAGCGTGTCGAAGTACGCGCCGTGCACGATCTCCACGCCGCCGGCCTTGAGGCCCTCGGCGAGCAGCGTGGCGTAGCGGTGGGTGCGCCGGGCGATCGTCCTGAGGCCCTCGGGGCCGTGGTAGACCGCGTACATCCCCGCCATGACGGCGAGCAGCACCTGGGCGGTACAGATGTTGCTGGTCGCCTTCTCGCGGCGGATGTGCTGCTCGCGGGTCTGGAGGGCGAGGCGGTAGGCCTTGTTGCCGTCGGCGTCGACGGACACGCCGACCAGGCGTCCGGGCAGGTTGCGGGCGAACTTCTCGTGCACCGCCATGTAGCCCGCGTGCGGGCCGCCGAAGCCCATCGGCACGCCGAAGCGCTGCGTGGTGCCGACGGCGATGTCGGCGCCCAGCTCGCCGGGCGAGGTGAGCAGCGTGAGCGCGAGCAGGTCGGCGGCCACGGTGACGATCGCGCCCAGGCCGTGGGCCTGCTCGATGACCGGCTTGAGGTCACGCACGGCACCGGAGGCGCCCGGGTACTGGACCAGCACGCCGTTGATCTCGCGCTCGGCGAGGTCGGCGGGGATGCCGTCGCCGAGGTCCGTGACGACGACCTCGACGCCGGCCGGCTCGGCCCGGGTCTGGATCACGGCGATGGTCTGCGGCAGCACGTCGGCGTCGACGACGAACACGCCGTTCTTGACCTTGCCGACGCGCCGGGAGAGGGCCATGGCCTCGGCGGCCGCGGTGCCCTCGTCGAGCAGCGAGGCGCCGGAGGTGGGCAGGCCCGTCAGGTCGGCGACGACGGTCTGGAAGTTGAGGAGCGCCTCCAGGCGACCCTGGGAGATCTCCGGCTGGTACGGCGTGTACGCCGTGTACCAGGAGGGGTTCTCCATCACGTTCCGCAGGATCACGGGCGGCGTGAACGTGCCGTAGTAGCCGAGCCCGATCATCGAGTCGAGCACCTGGTTGCGGTCCGCCAGGGAGCGCAGCTCGGCCAGGACCTCGGCCTCCGTACGCGCGCCGGGCAGCTCCAGGGCCTCGGCGTTCTTGATCACATCCGGCACGGCGGCGGCCGTCAGCTCGTCGAGGGAGCCGTACCCGACCTGGGCGAGCATCTTGGCGCGGGCTTCTGCATCGGGCCCTATGTGCCGCTGCTCGAAGGGGATTCCCTGCTCGAGCTGCGTGAGCGGAGTGCGAGGGGTGGCTGTCATTGCGGAGGCCTCCTGGTCTGACGCGACCTGCGAGGGGCACCACGGCGCGGGTACCCGGACGGCCTCCCCCTCTGTCATCTCAACCTGAGAGCTTCACAGCTCCGCCGGGGCGGCTCTGCTTTCACCGTCGGTGAGGAAGGGATCCGGACGTGCCCGCCCGACGCCCGCCCTGCTTTCCAGAGTGGCCTCGTCCGTGCGGTACAGGGGCCTGAGAGATTCCGGGGAGGAGTTGCTCCTTCGGCGCCTCCGGTGCTGCCACCGAAGAGCTCTCCCGCACGGGGTCAACAGCCGCTTGCCAGCCTACCAGCGCGGTCCGTGGCCGATCCCTCGAGTGGCCGCCCGCCCCGATGTGCTCTTTCGTAGGAATGACGACCGAAAAACGGATGAGCCCGGATGACTTGCGACCAATTGGAGGGAACGTGCAGACGGATATCGATCCCCGCAATCTGATCGGCCGCAAGGCGTTCGACCGCGACGGCACCAAGATCGGCACGGTCGACGAGATCTATCTCGACGACGCCACGGGCGCCCCGGAGTGGGCGGCCATACGCACCGGTCTGTTCAGCCGTGACGCGTTCGTCCCGCTGGAACCCAGCGAGCTGGTCAGGGACGGCACCCTGCGCGTCCCCTTCGAGCGCGCCCTGATCAAGGACGCCCCCGACTTCGGCGTCGGCCGCCACCTCTCCCCCGAGCAGGAACTCCAGCTCTACCGCCACTACGGCCTGGACGTGACACCACCCCCGGCGCCCGACCACGACTTCGGCCATAGGGCGGACGAGCCGGGCGCCTGACCCCCGCTCGGCCCCCACGGCGAACGATCCGACACCACGACTTCGCCTCCCGGCGGACGGGCCGGGCACTTGACCACGACTTCGCCTCCCGGCGGACGGGCCGGCCACTTGACCACGACTTCGCCTCCGGCGCAGACGAGCCGCGCCGCCGACAACCGCTTCGACCCCAGGGCGGACGAGCCGGGCGCCTGACCACTGCTCCGCCCCCACGGCGAACGAGCCGGGTACCTGACCACGGCTTCACCCCCGGCGCAGACGAGCCGCGCCCCCGACAACCGCTTCGACCCCAGGGCGGACAAGCCGGGCGCCTGACCACGGCTTCACCCCCACGGCGAACGAGCCGCGCACCCGGCCACCGCTTCGCCCCCCGGCGGACGGGCCGGGCACCTGACCACTGCTCCGCCCCCACAGCGGACGAGCCGCGCACCCGAGCACGACCTCAGCCACACGCCGGACGAGCCGAGCACCCGGCCCCCGCCCCACGGGGGACACGCGGGCCGCCTACCCAGCGCCTTCCGCCATCGGCAGCGCCCCCTCGCCCACCGCCGCCACCAAGGGCAGCGGATCCGAAGGCTCCAGCTCCGGGTCGTCCGTACGGAACGTCCGCACCCGCCCCGGCGCCGAACCCGGGGTCTCGAACCGCACGGTCACCCGCCCCAGGCCACTGCCCTGCACCCATCCGGGTCCGTACACCGCGTGCCGCACGTCGTGCCCCGCGGGCCACCGCCGCTCGGCGGGCACCACCGGCTCCCCGGCCGCTCCGTCGGCGCCGGGGCCGCCCTCCTCGGCCCCGGCGCCCACCGGGACCGCTGCGGCTTCCCCGTCCTCCGCCCCAGGCACCTGGGACTCGGCCCGCAGCACGGCGTGGGCCTGCGCGAACAGGTCCTCTTGCGTGAAGTCCGCCAGACCGCTCACGCCCACGCCGAGGAGCCGTACCCCGCCCGTGGTGTCCACGGACTCCAGGAGTCGCGCCGCCGCCTCCCGCACCACGGCAGGGTCGTCCGTGGGCCCCCGGAGCGTCTCGGAGCGCGTCAGCGTCGAGAAGTCGAACCTCCGCACCTTCAGGACGATGGTCCGCCCGGAGTGCCCGGCCGCCCGCAACCGCTGCACACACCGATCCGCGAGCCGCGCCACCTCCATCCGCACCCGGACGCGGTCGTGGATGTCCACGTCGTACGTGTCCTCGACGCTGACCGACTTCGTGTCCCGCTCGGCCACCACGGGCCGCTCGTCCCGGGCCAGCGCCATCGCGTACAGCGCCCCGCCGTGGGCCTTGCCCAGGAGCCGCACCAGCTCGTCCTCCCCGGCCTCGGCCAGTTCCTCCACCGTGGTGATCCCCGCCCGTCGCAGATGGTCCCCGGTCGCGGGGCCCACGCCGGGCAGCACCCGCACGGCCATCGGCCCGAGCAGCGCCCGCTCCGTGCCGGCCGCTATCAGCACGAGCCCGTCGGGCTTGGCCTGCTCGGAGGCGATCTTCGCCACCATCTTGGAGACGGCCAGGCCCACGGACCCGGTGAGCCCGGTCACCCGCAGGATGTCCGCGCGCAGCCGCTCCCCCACGGCCCGCGCGGACACGGCGTCGTCCGCGACGCCGCCCGCCTCCAGGTCCACGAAGGCCTCGTCCAGGCTGAGCGGCTCCACGAGCGGCGACAGCTGCCGGAGCAGCCCCATGACCTGCTCGCTGATCTCCCGGTACAGGCCGAAGCGGGGCACCAGATACGCGGCGTTCGGCGCGAGGCGCCGCGCCTGCCCCATCGGCATCGCCGAATGCACTCCGAACCGCCGGGCCTCGTAGGACGCGGTCGCCACCACACCGCGCGGCCCCAGGCCACCGACCACGACGGCCTTGCCGCGCAGGCTCGGCTTCGCGGCCTGCTCGGCGGACGCGTAGAAGGCATCCATGTCCAGATGCAGGATCGTCGGCGCGGTTCTCACGCCTCTGATGCTGCCCTACGCCACTGACAACGCCCGCGACCAGTGGCCGCGGGCGAAGACCGGCGAGGCGGCGCGGAGGGGCGCCCCCAAAGGGCGCGTACGGGCCTGTGCGCGCCCGTAGGCGCACGGGAGGGGCGCTGGGCGCCGGGGCCTCCGCTCGCCCCTCAGAGCCTCACACAGCGCGATTGCGGCGCTGCGCCAGCTCGTCCCCCGGGTGGTTCCCGACGAGGGTCTCCCCCGTGTCGACGCGCTCGCCGTGCAGCTGCGACAGGGCCGCCTCGACGTCACGCCAGACGACACCGACGGCGATCCCGAAGACGCCCTGACCGCCCTGGAGCAGCTCGTGGACCTCACCGGGCGACGTGCACTCGTACACCGTCGCGCCGTCGCTCATCAGCGTCGTGCGCTCAAGGTCACGGAAGCCGCTGTCCCGCAGGTGCTGCACCGTGGTGCGGATGTTCTGCAACGAGACACCCGTGTCGAGGAAGCGCTTCACGATCTTCAGGACGACCACGTCCCGGAAGCTGTAGAGCCGCTGGGTCCCGGAGCCGCCCGCGGCGCGCACGCTGGGCTCGACGAGACCGGTGCGCGCCCAGTAGTCGAGCTGGCGGTAGGTGATGCCCGCAGCCGCGCACGCCGTCGGGCCCCGATAGCCGATCCGGTCCCGCTCGCCTTGCTGCGCCTGGCCTTCCGGTCCGGACGGGCCACCGCTACCGTGGACCGGCACCGGGCGCCTCAACGAGGGTTCGGCCGAGCCGCCGTGCAGCGGATAGGAACCGCCCACCGCTGTACCGTCGCCGCTGCTTCTCACGCCGACCTCCGTCCTTGACCTGCCTTCTCGACGGTAGGCAGTCGCCAGGGGCTCGTCAACGATCGCCACACTCGGCACGCCGAGTGATAATCACCCTGCGAGTGGTTTCCCGTCCCACACTGCGGGGAAAGGCTAGCCGAATGCTCCGGAGCGGGCCCCTCGGCCGCCCCTCGCGGGGTCTCTCGGCCGCCCGCCCGCCACCGGCGGCAGCTGGCCCACTCTGCGGACCGTGCCCCCTGCACGCAGCGGACCGCGACCTGTCACTGGCTGCTGGTGCCGAAGTCCTCGGGCGAGATCTGGTCGAGGAACTCGCGGAACTTCTCCACCTCGTCCTCCTGCTCGTCAGGGATCGCGATCCCCGCGTCGTCGAGCACACCGTCACTGCCGAAGATCGGCGTCCCGGTGCGCAGGGCCAGCGCTATGGCGTCCGAGGGACGGGCGCTCACCTCGACTCCACTGGCGAAGACCAGCTCGGCGTAGAACACGCCTTCCCTGAGGTCGGTGATGCGCACTTCGGTGAGCTCCTGACCGACGGCTTCCAGCACGTCCTTGAACAGGTCGTGGGTCAGCGGCCGCGCGGGGGCCATGCCCTGCTGTGCGAAGGCGATGGCGGTCGCCTCCCCTGGTCCGATCCAGATGGGGAGGTACCGGTCGCCTCCCACTTCACGCAGGAGCACGATCGGCTGGTTGGAGGGCATTTCGACCCGGACACCTACGACGTCGAGCTCGTTCACACAGCAACCCTAGGACGTGCCCGGCGGGTTTGGGTAGTCGGGCACCCGTCGAGTCAGCGCTCCCGCACGCCGAGCGCACTGTGCACGAGTGCCGCGTGCAGCCGTCCCGCGAGTCCCGCCAGCTCTTTCGTACGCGCTTGCGCGTGCGCCCTGGTCTGCGGATTGCGGTGCCTGCGCAGCGGCGCCACGACCTGGTCCACCAGCGCCGCGTCCCGCTCCGCCGCGGCCTTCATGGCACGCAGATGACGCGGCTCGATACCAAACCGCCCCAGCTCGACGACCAGCGCGGCCACGGTCACGGCGTCCGCGTCATAGCTGCCGTCCGGCAACGCGGTGATCAGGCCGTACGACTCCCACTCGGCCAGTTGCCCCTCGTCGGCCTCCACGGCGGCGAGCAGGGCTTCGCGCCCCACCCGGGCGGCGGTGCGCTCGTCCTCCGCCGCGGCCTCGCCGTCCTCGGCCCCGTCGCGCTGCTGCCCCACGGAGGGCAGCGTGACCTGCTCGCCCCGCTCCACCGCATCCAGGTGCTCGCGGATGACCTTCAGGGGCAGATAGTGGTCACGCTGCATCCGCAGGACGTGCGCCAGCCGCTCGACGTCCTCGGGGCTGAACTTGCGGTATCCGGACGGCGTGCGCTGCGGTTCGATGAGGCCCTCGGACTCCAAGAACCTGATCTTGGAGATGGTGACCTCGGGAAATTCGTCACGCAGCACGTTCAGCACGGCGCCGATGCTCATCAGCCGGTGTTCCGCAGCGGCGGTGCCGTGACCGGCACCGCCCCTCGGTGTGTGCAGCATGGACCTTCCTCAAGCTTCCCCCGGACCGTGTCCGGGGGCGGGTCAGATGCCCCGCTGGCTCGCGTAGAAGACCAGCCGGTACTTGCCGATCTGCACCTCGTCGCCGTTGGACAGCGCGACGGAGTCGATCCGCTCCCGGTTCACGTACGTGCCGTTGAGGCTGCCGACATCGGCGACGGTGAAGCTGCCGTCCGCGGCGCGACGGAACTCCACGTGGCGGCGCGACACGGTCACGTCGTCCAGGAAGATGTCGCTCTGCGGGTGGCGGCCCGCCGTCGTCAGGTCGCCGTCGAGCAGGAAGCGGCTGCCCGAGTTCGGCCCGCGCCGGACCACGAGCAGGGCCGACCCGAGCGGCAGCGCGTCCACGGCCGCCTGGGCCTCGGGCGACAGCGCCGGGGACGCCGTCTGGCCCGTGACCTCGGCGTCATAGGCCTCGAGACCGGAGATGGAGATCGTCGAAGTGGTTTCGGACGGGCGCTCGCTCACCACTCCGGGCCGCAGCGGCGCACCGCAGTTGGAACAGAACCGGCTCGCCTGCGCATTGCGGTTACCGCACCTCTGACACACCAGGGCCGACATGGACGGATCCTCCTGCCGCGGCTGCCCCGCTGGGGCGTGGGACGCGTACGGGTCGGAAAACCCTCCACCCGTACCTGAGGTCGACGGATCCCCGAAACCTATGCGGCCGGAAGTAGCAGGGTCAACAGACGACGCGCCCTGTCCGCCCGAATTGTCACCACCCGGACCAGCCACCTGGTCCCGGAACAGCGGGCGCTCGCCCACCTGGGTCTCCGGCACGTCTCCCTGGCGCGGCGCACGATGACGCGCGTCCTCACGCGCACTCTTGCCGAACAACTTCGCAAACAACTTCACGGGCGATTCCCCTTGACCGAAACAGACCCGCCCGTGGGGCAGGACGAACCCTGACTGCACACACCGGCGTGCATCGCCAACACGGACATCCTCACAACGTCCGTATCCGCCAAACAGTTTCCACCACGCACCCCGTCCCGGGTGCGCCGACCCCCCGCAACCTCATGCCCTGGACCAAAGGCCCGCATGCGCCCCCGCCTCACTGGGAGGACGACCGAGCGTAGTCAGGCCGCTTCGCCGGTCGCAAGGCGTCCACGACGATCTTCTCCGTACGTGCGACAGCGACCGTGGCCTGCTCCTTCTCCAGAGTCTGCACCACCCCTCCCGGGATGTTCAGCGCGGGCTCCAGGTCCTGGGGCTTGCCGATGACCTTGAAGCGGTAGGGCTTGGCGACCTTCCGGCCGTCCACGCGCACACCGCCTCCCGCCGCGTCCGACAGATGGGTGCCGGCCACCACCCGTACGTCATTGACCTGGATGGCCTCCGCGCCCGCGGCGCGCAGCTCCTGGATGGCGTCGAGCAGCATGTGTGCCTCCACCGTCCCCTTCTTGTCGTCGATCGTCAGCGTGATGCCCGGCCCCTGCGCGGCGACCGTGCCCGCCAGGATGCCGAGTTGCCGTTCCCTCTCGGCGGTCTGCTTGCGCGCCTCCTCGGCCTGGTCCGAGCTGCTCTCAAGACCCGTGCGCTGTTCTTCGAGGCGTCGCTTCTCATCTTCCAGACGCTGAGTACGGTCATCCAGTTCATCGAGGATGCGCACAAGATCTTCTTGTCGCGCTCCGCGCAGCGCGTCGCTGCTGTCGTTGGTGGACCGCACCTGGATGGCCAGGCCCAGGCCGAGGACGAAGAGCAGCAGGGCCACGATGAGTTGAGCACGTGTCAGGCGCGGGGGCCACAGCCCCTGCACGAGCCGCTGGCGGCCGGTCAGCGGCGCGGGCCCCACCGCGCCGCCCGCAGCCTCGCTCCCGGCCCTCCCGGGCGTCACCGGAACCTCGGGGGGCAGTTCCCTGCGCCGGCCGTCACCGGGCGTGTCGTCCCCGTTCACGGGGCTCGTCGAGCTCATCGGCATCACGCCCGGAAGACATGCCGGCGGATGGCCGCGGCGTTGGAGAAGATGCGGATCCCGAGGACCACGACGACGCCCGTCGACAGCTGGGCACCCACGCCCAGCTTGTCGCCCAGGAAGACGATCAGCGCGGCCACCACCACGTTGGACAGGAACGACACCACGAAGACCTTGTCGTCGAAGATCCCGTCGAGCATCGCCCGCAGGCCTCCGAACACCGCGTCGAGCGCCGCCACCACGGCGATCGGAAGATAAGGCTCCACCACCGCGGGAACCTCGGGCCGGACCAGCAATCCGGCCACGACTCCCACGACGAGGCCCAATACGGCGATCACGTTGTGCCCTTTCCTGCCTTCGGCTCTGCTGTACGTACGGTCACACTGGGGGCTGCCGGCAGCCGGAGGTCGTCGGCCACGGAGATGTTGGTCCGGATGCCGAAGTTCTCCTGCAGAGCATGCAGATACTGACCGTCGGGGCTGTTCTGGAACCTGGTGCTCAGTCGTTGCCCCTGGCCCACCGCCAGCACCGTATACGGAGGCACCAGCGGCTTGTTGTCGACCAGTATCGCGTCACCGGCCGCCCTGATCGCCGACAGCGCGGTCAGCCGCTGGTCGTTGATGGCGATCGCCTCGGCGCCGGACTGCCACAGACCGTTGACGACGCGCTGCATGTCGCGGTCACGCACCCGGCCGGTGTCGGAGAACCCGGCGCTGTCACGGGGCCCGCCACCACCCTGGTCGGCCTGCTTCTTGTCGTTGACGACGAGCCGGACACCGGGCCCGCGCACGGGCGTGGCGCCGGACAGCAGCGACACCAACTCGGCCCGACCGCCGCCGTGTTTCCGCAGCGCGGCACGCTGCCGCGCGCTCACGTCGCCACGCAGGTCGTCGACCTCGTCCTCCAGCTCGTCCGCGTCCGCCGTCGCCGACTCGACCCGGTCGATCAGCTCGGCGCGCTCCTTGGCGAGCACGGGGGCCGCTATGCGCGCCTGGGCGGCTCCGACGGTCACGACGAGCGCGGCCAGGACGAGACCCGCCGCGAGGCCCAGCTTCGCCCGGAGAGTCTTCGGCACTCCTCCTGCGCCGGTTTCCCTCTTGCGGGCGGCGGCCTCGGCGTATCCCTCGTCCAGGCTGTGGTCCATGACGGTGGTGAGCAGCGACATGGAAGCGTCCGGGCGCGAGGGTCGCGAGACGGTGCTCCGAACGGGGGGCTGCTGCGGCATGCCGCACATCGTCGCACGTCGCGGGCGCTACCTCCGAATGGCCCCACCGGTGTGCCGGACAGCACCACTTACGGGTGCTGCCCGGCACACCCGCGCGCTCAGCGCCCGGCGCCGTCCACGACCGCCGACCACTCGTCAAGCAGAGCTTGAGCCGAAGCGTCGTCGGGTCCTTCGGCCCACAGGTGCGTGACCGCTTCCGCGGGGTCGGGCAGCACGAGCACCCAGCGCCCGTCCGCCTCCACGACCCGTACGCCGTCGGTGGTGTCCACGGAACGGTCGCCCGCGGCCTCCACCACGCTGCGCATCACCAGGCCCTTGACCGCCCACGGCGTGGCGAGGTCGCGCCGCTGCACGTGCGCGCGCGGGATACGGGCGTCGATCTGGCTGAGAGTGAGCTGTGTGCGCGCCACCAGACCGATGAGCCGTACGAACGCCGCCGTGCCGTCGAACACGCTGCTGAACTCCGGCACGATGAAGCCGCCGCGCCCGTCACCACCGAAGATCGTCGAGTCGCCGCGGCCGACCCGCGTCAGGTCGTCCGGCGATGTGGTCGTCCAGTCGACCTGCGTGCCGTGGTACGCCGCGACCTGCTCGGCGATGCGCGTCGTCGTCACCGGCAGCGCCACGCGGCCGCTGCGCCGCTCCGCGGCCACCAGGTCAAGCATCACCAGGAGCGCCCGGTCGTCCTCGACGATCCGCCCCTTCTCGTCCACGAGCGAAAGGCGCTCGCCGACGGGGTCGAACCGCACGCCGAAGGCCGCGCGCGCGGACGCCACGATCTCGCCGAGCCGCACGAGCCCTGACCTGCGCGCGTCGGACGACTCGGTGGGCCGCGACTCGTCGAGCCCGGGGTTGATCGTCAGCGCGTCGACGCCGAGCTTGCCGAGCAGGCTGGGCAGGACGAGCCCGGCGCTGCCGTTGGACGCGTCGACGACGACCTTCAGCTCCGCCTCCGCGATGCCCGTCGTGTCCACGTTCCGCAGCAGCGACCCGGTGTACGAGTCGAAGACGCTGGACGGGAAGTGCAGGTCTCCGATCTCACCGGGGAACGCCCGCCGGTACTCCTGGCGCGCGTACACGCGGTCGAGCTTGCGTTGCTTGGCCTGGGAGAGGTCGGCCCCCTCCCCGTCGAAGAACATGATGTCGACGGAGTCCGGCACCCCCGTCGTCGTACGGATCATGATTCCGCCGGCGCTCCCCCGCGCCGTCTGCTGTCGCGCCACCGGCAGTGGCACGTTCTCCAGGTCCCGTACGTCGATGGCGCTGGCCTGTAGCGCGGAGATGACCGCCCGCTTGAGCGCCCGGGCGCCACGGGAGTGGTCACGGGCCGTGGTGACCGTCGAGCCCTTCTTCAGGGTCGTCGCGTACGCTCCGGCGAGCCGCACCGCGAGTTCCGGTGTGATCTCCACGTTCAGGATGCCGGAGACGCCACGGGCGCCGAAGAGGTGCGCCTGGCCGCGGGACTCCCAGATGACCGAGGTGTTGACGAAGGCGCCGGCTTCGATCGTCTTGAACGGATAGACCCGTACGTTCCCCTGGACGATCGACTCCTCACCGACGAGGCACTCGTCGCCGATGACGGCGCCGTCCTCGATGCGGGCGGACCGCATGATGTCGGTGTTCTTGCCGACGACGCAGCCGCGGAGATTGCTGTGCTGCCCGATGTACACGTTGTCGTGCACGACGGCCTTGTGCAGGAAGGCGCCGCTCTTCACGACGACGTTCGAGCCCACGACGGTGTGCTCGCGGATCTCGACGTCGGCCTCGATCTTCGCGTAGTCCCCGACGTACAGCGGGCCGCGCAGGACGGCGTCGGGGTGCACCTCGGCGCCTTCGGCGACCCAGACGCCGGGGGAGATCTCGAATCCGTCGAGTTCGACGTCGACCTTGCCTTCGAGGACGTCGGCCTGTGCCTTGACGTAGCTTTCGTGGGTGCCGACGTCTTCCCAGTAGCCCTCGGCGACGTAGCCGTAGACCGGCTTGCCTTCCTTCATGAGCTGCGGGAAGACGTCCCCGGACCAGTCGACGGGCACATCGGCCTCGACGTAGTCGAAGACCTCGGGCTCCATGACGTAGATGCCGGTGTTCACCGTGTCGGAGAAGACCTGGCCCCAGGTCGGCTTCTCCAGGAAGCGCTCGACCTTGCCGTCCTCGTCGACGATCGTGATGCCGAATTCCAGCGGATTGGGGACGCGCGTCAGACAGACGGTGACGAGCGCGCCCTTCTCCTTGTGAAAGCTGATCAGGTCAGTGAGGTCGAAGTCGGTCAGAGCGTCACCGGAGATGACGAGGAAGGCGTCGTCCTTCAGCGCTTCCTCGGCGTTCTTCACGCTGCCGGCGGTGCCGAGTGGCTTCTCCTCGTTGGCATAGGTCAGCTCCATTCCAAGCTCTTCACCGTCGCCGAAGTAGTTCTTGACGAGAGATGCCAGGAACTGCACTGTCACTACGGTCTCGGTGAGCCCGTGCCTTTTCAGCAGGCGCAGCACATGCTCCATGATCGGCCGGTTGGCCACCGGCAGGAGCGGCTTGGGCATGCTCGAGGTCATAGGGCGCAGGCGTGTGCCCTCGCCTCCGGCCATCACGACGGCCTTCATGTCGGAAACGTCCTCCTCGATAGGTGACGATCTAGCCGACTCAGCCCGCCGATATTGGCCCGTACAGGTCTCTTCGGGGCCCGCAAGCCGCTACCGCTGCCTTACCGGCGAGCTCAATCGGCCATGGCATCCGCCTTGACAAGTCGGCGGACTTGAACCACGTAGAGGATCCCTGCCCACCAGTACAGCGTTGTACCCCATCCTGCGAACGCCCATCCGAAAATACCAGCGAGCGTAGGGAACCAGCCACTTCCGTCGCTGAGGAGAAGCAGCGGAAAGGCGTACATCAGGTTGAAGGTGGCGGCCTTGCCCAGGAAGTTCACCTGCGGCGGCGGATAGCCGTGCCGTCTGAGGATCCCGACCATCACCAGCAGTACCAGCTCGCGCAGCAGCAGCACGGCGGTCAGCCACAGCGGGAGAATCTCCCGCCATGTCAGGCCCACCAGGGTCGACAGGATGTAGAGCCGGTCCGCGGCGGGGTCGAGGATCCGGCCGAGATTGCTGATCTGGTTCCACCGGCGGGCGAGCTTCCCGTCGAGGTAGTCGCTGACGCCGCTGAGCGCGAGCACGAGCAGCGCCCAACCGTCACTCTTCGGTCCGCCGAACTCCGGCCGGAGGATCAGCCACAGGAAGAGGGGCACGCCGACGAGACGCGCCATGCTGAGGATGTTGGGGATGGTGAGGACCCGGTCCGTCTGGACACGGGTCTCTTGGACCTCCACCCGGGGGCCTCCTGTGAACGAGCCGATGATGCCCCCAGACCTTACCGTCAGTCGCCGGGCGGCAGTGCAGAGGGGTGGCGCTGGCGGACAACGCAGAAAAGCCGTGTTCCCCGAGTCTTTCGACTCGGGGAACACGGCTTTTCTAAATTGAGTTCGGCGGCGTCCTACTCTCCCACAGGGTCCCCCCTGCAGTACCATCGGCGCTGAAAGGCTTAGCTTCCGGGTTCGGAATGTAACCGGGCGTTTCCCTCACGCTATGACCACCGAAACACTATGAAACTGTGAACTACCGCACCACACCCTACGAGTGTGGGGTTGTTCGTGGTTTCAGAACCAACACAGTGAACGCGAGCAACTGAGGACAAGCCCTCGGCCTATTAGTACCAGTCAACTCCACCCGTTACCAGGCTT
>NZ_JBWKJZ010000013.1:0-231512 GCF_056431945.1 Streptomyces sp. NPDC045778 | reverse complement strand
GTGCGGTGAAGATTCGACACCTCCACCACACACGGGGGCCTTCGCCATGATCAAGCCCGGCCAGTGTCAACAACGCTCGTGATCAATACACCTAGCCGTTGCTCCACCCGGTCGTACTGGAGTACGAGGCCAGCAAGTCCACCACGAAGACCAGGGTGGAGCCCGCCGGGATCAACGGCGAGGGTGACTGCTTGCCGTAGCCGAGACGCGGGGGAACGATGATCTCGCGCCGGCCGCCGACCTTCATCCCCTTCACCCCCCGGTCCCAGCCCTTGATGACCCTCCCGCTGCCCAGGGCGAACTTGAACGGCTCGCCGCGGTCCCAGGAGGCGTCGAACTCCTTCCCGGACTCGAAGGTCACCCCCACGTAGTGGACCCTGACCACCATGCCCGGCTTCACCTCGGGCCCGTCCCCGACGACCAGGTCCCGGACGGTCAGCTCGACCGGAGCATCACCCTCCGGAACGACGACCTCGGGCTTCGTCAGTTCACTCATCGCAGCCTCATCACTCCCAGTCGAAAGCCCCGCACGGCCCAGCCGGACACACGGACCCACCCCAACAACAAATGATCACGCTACCGAAACCCCCACGGAACCCGAGCCCGGCCGCACATCGGAGCACGCTGCCGAGTGTCAGTGCGCGCGAGCCGCGATGGCCTCGTCCAGGGCGTTGAGGGTGCTCCGGCGTTGCTGCTCGCGTGTGTCGATCGTGTCGGCGGTGTCGTTGGTCGCCGCCACGCGCCTGCATCGGGGGCAGTGCCAGCGATCGGACCAGCCCTTGGGGGGAGGCTTCATCGGCACCTGGCACTGGGGGCACTGCACGTGGGCCTCTTCCGTCGTGCCGCAGGAGGCGCAGACCCAGTAGGGGCCGTCGCCGTCGCGTTGCTGCCACATCGTCGACTGGCACGCCGGGCAGCCCTTGGTGCGGATGCCCAGGGAGCCCATCATGAGCGGTGGGTCCGGGGTCGTCTCCGCGTAGTGGAGGATCTGCTGGCGCAGCTGCTCGTCGCTGGTGTTGGCCATGCGCAGCAGCCGTGCGGCGCGGCTGCGGGCCTCGTCGGCGAACTCAGTCATCGTGCGGGCAGGTTACCGGGTCACGGGCGCGGTGCACGCCCGTCCCGGTGTGCGGATTGACGGTGGGGCCGGGGCCGGGCCGGGGGTAACGTTTCCGCATGCTGTCAGTGTCGGCTCGGTTTCCGTCGTATCCGATCCGTGGCGTGCGCGTGCTGCATCAGAGGCACAACTGCGCGCCGCACTTCGCGGAGGTGGAAGTGGATTTCGAACCCGCGGCCGAGGGGTTCGTCTTCGAGGTGGCCCGCGGGCTGAGGGTGGAGTACGAACCTGTCGAGGATCTGCCGCGCTTCTTCGCGGCTGTCGGCGCGGGGATCGAGGAGCAGTTGCGCCTGCCCGAGCACGGGGTCGTTGTCGCCGCTCGGGTGGTGCTGCGGCGCGCTCGCGCCGATACGTTCGGCTCTCATGAGACGGCGTTCAGGATCGCGGGCTATCTCGCCGCCCGGAAGGCGTTGGAGCGGTCGGAGGCCCCGCGGCTCTGAGGGCTGCGAGGGCCCGTGCTCCGGGTCTCGTTCCTCCCCCCGGGTGGTCGTATCCGTCTCGTTCCTCTCGGGCGCCGCACGGCCTGTGACGTATCGCGGGTGTATCGGAAAACGCATACGTCGTCGCGACAGTGCTGCGTCTTCAGTGAGGGCGTGGTTCATCGCGCGGCGGCAGGCGGTCCGGCCGCCAGCAGGAGAGGGACGTGATCATGGGCTCGGATTCCGTACGTGGTGTGGGCCGGCGGCGGTTGCTCCGGTGGGGCGGGCTGGCGGGTGCCGGGGTGGTGGCGTCCGGTGCGCAGGTGCCAGGGGCTCCGCCCGGCCGCGCCGCCCCGGCCGGGGGCGGTTCCGACGCTGTTCCGTCTGCGGTCCGGCCCGGTGGGGCGTACGACCGGTACGTGGCGAAGCTGGCCGCGGAGGGCAAGTTCTCCGGTGTGGTGTTGCTGTCGCATCAGGGGCGGACGGTGTTGTCGCGCAGTTACGGCATGGCCGACCGGGAGGAGGGGGTGCGCAACCACGAAGGGGTCGCGTTTCCTCTCAGTTCGGCGGGCAAGCCGTTCGGGGCGGTGGCCATCTTGCAGTTGGCGCAGCAGGGCGAGGTGAAGCTGTTCGACACGGTGGGCACCTATCTGACGGGGTTCGCCAAGGAGATCGCCGAGAAGGTGACGATCCACCATCTGCTGTCGGGCACGTCCGGGTTGAACAGCCCGGAGGTTGACGTGCGGCGCGTCTTCCAGAGCCGGGATGAGGTGCGTGAGTACAACGAGCGGTGGGCCCGGCGGGCCGAGTTGGTGGCCTCCCCCGGCACCCCCACCGATCATGCCGGTGCCGAGGTCGCGATCCCCTCGCTGATCGTGGAGGCCGTGACCGGGATGACGTACTGGGATTACGTCGAGAAGCACATCTTCGCGCGGTGCGGGATGACGGGCACGGCGTTCCGCACCCGGCCGCAGTGGCTGACCGACAAGCGCATCGCGCACCCGTACATGCGGCTGGCCGACGGCAGTGTGGTGGATGCCGTCCGCAATCTCGACAAGAGCAGCCCGGGCCCGCAGCAACCGGGCAAGAACCCTGGGCGGAACTTCATCGACGCTCCTGGGGACGGCGGTTTCGCCACGGCGCCGGACCTGGTCCGGTTCGCGCACGCGCTGGGGGACGGCACGGTCCTTGACCGGCACTACGCGGAGCTGTTCACCGGGCCCAAGGCCCCCCTCGTTCCCCAGGGCGGTGGGCTGCGGCGCGGCCGAGCGGCCCCCGCTGACGCGTCGTTCGGGGCCTATACGATTCCGGTCAGTCTCGTCCGGGGCCAGTGGGTGTGGGGGCGAGCGGGTGGTGATCCCGGTGTCGGTGCCAGCTGGAACATCTACCCGGAGACCGGCTGGGTCGGTGTCATCCTCAGCAACCGCGACGGGGCGCCGCTGTGGGAGATCATCGAGCGGGAGATCCAGGCCGTCACGGGCTGATGGCGGCGGACCGGTGCCGCCGACCGCGTCGTGCGTGTGCCGTTCCGATCAGGTGCGCGAGTTGTCGGGAGGCGGGGACGGCGGGGGCCGCTCCCCGCGAGACTGGTGGGGTACTGCACCACACAGGTCGTACGTGATGACGAGGTGATCGGGATGCCGCTCGAGGGTGAGTACGGGCCGAGTCCGGCGCAGTGGGTGCGTGAGCAGGTCGAGCTGTACGAGAGTTCGGGTGGCACGCGGGGGACGACGCTGTGGGACACGGGCCTGCCGGTCGTCATTCTCACGATGCGAGGTGCGCGGAGCGGCAAGATCCGCAAGGTTCCGCTGATGCGGGTGGAACACGAGGGGCGGTACGCGGCCGTGGCGTCGAAGGGCGGTTTCCCACGCCATCCGGTCTGGTACTTCAACCTCACGTCCGACCCGGTCGTGGAACTCCAGGACGGGGGCGTGCGCCAGGACATGACGGCCCGGGAGGTCACCGGTGACGAGAGGGCCGAGTGGTGGGAGCGGGCGGTGGCCGCCTACCCGCCGTACACGGAGTACCAGGAGAAGACCGACCGCGTGATCCCTGTCTTCGTACTGGAACCCCTTGAACCCGTGGCCGGGCCGCGGACCGATCGCTGAACGGGCCCGCGCGGCCGGGCAGTGCCGCTCGCGACGGGCTGCCCGGCCGGCGGTGCCCGCGGCTGTCAGCAGGGGCCGGGCCGAGGCGGGCCCGGCCCCTCCCCTGCGCGGTGCCTCCCCTGCCCGGCGCCTCCCCTGCCCGGTGCCCCGTCGGCGCGGCCCCGCGCACCCACCGGATCGCACATGTCCCCCTGAGGAGAAGCAGCATGTCCACCGCCGCCGTCCGCCCGTCCTTCCTTCTCGTCCATGGCTCCTGGCACCGGCCCACGTGCTGGGCTCCGTTGCGGGACGCGCTCGCCGTCGGGGGCTGGCGGTCCCGCGCGGTCGACCTGCCGAGCGTGGGGCCGCAGCCCAGGCCGGCCGCCGGTATGTACGAGGACGCCGACGACATAGCCGCGCAGTTGCGGCGGATGGAGGGGCCTGTGGTCGTCGTCGCCCATTCCTACGGGGGTGTCCCGGTCACGCAGGCGGTCGTCGGCCATCCCCATGTCGTCCGCCTCGTCTACCTCACGGCGTACATGCCGGAGGAGGGTCAGAGTCTCAACGACATTTACGGCAAGGGGATTTCCACACCTGAGGAGGAGGACCTGTACGGCAGTGCTCCTGTCCTCTTCGACGACCCGCGCACGGCGTTGTACGGGGATCTGCCCGACGACCAGGCCGAGCACGCGGTGTCCCAGCTGGTGGAGCAGAGCGTTCGCTCGTGCCAGCAGCGGGTGACCCGTGCGGCGTGGCGGACCGTGCCCTCCACGTACATTCTCTGCGAACGCGATCGGGCGATCGCCCCCGCTCTCCAGGAGTCGATGGCCGCGCGGGCCACACACGTCGAGCGGCTCAGCTCGGACCACTCCCCCTTCTTGTCGGCGCCCGTCGAGCTGGCGGCCCTGCTGGGCGGGATCGCCTCTGCCGCTGTCGGGGGGTGACTCGGCCGCGGGGGCTCGGAGGCCTGCCGACCTCAAGTGGGGAGGCCTCCGAGCGTGGAGGCCTACGACCCCAAGTAGCGCAGCACGGCCAGGACCCGGCGGCTGTAGCCGGTGGTGTGGGACAGGTCCAGCTTCTCGAAGATCGTGTTGGCGTTCTTCTCGACCGTGCTCTGGGTGATGCTCAGCTTCTGCGCGATGGCCGCGTTGGTGTGGCCCTGGGCCATCTCGGCGAGGACCTCGCGCTCGCGCCGGGTGAGTCTGGCGAGCGGGTCGACGTGCGTGGTGCGGGCCAGGAGCTGGCGGACCACTTCGGGGTCGATGGCGGCGCCGCCCGCGTGCACGCGCTCCAAGGACTCCAGGAACTCCTCGACTTGGGCGACGCGGTCCTTCAGGAGGTAGC
The DNA here is from genome assembly GCF_056431945.1 of Streptomyces sp. NPDC045778. Lineage (NCBI taxonomy): Bacteria > Bacillati > Actinomycetota > Actinomycetes > Kitasatosporales > Streptomycetaceae > Streptomyces > Streptomyces sp. NPDC045778. Next base: position 226,548 of record NZ_JBWKJZ010000013.1, on the reverse strand, counting down.
CGACGCGCGCGGAGTCGGTGGCCAGGAGCTGGGCCGCGTAATGCTTCTCCACGTGCTGGGAGAGCACGAGCACACCGATCTCCGGCCGGCGCGTGCGGATGTCCAGGGCGGCCTTGATGCCCTCGTCGGTGTGCGTGGGGGGCATCCGGATGTCCGCGACGATCAGGTCAGGGAGGTGTTCCTCCGTGGCCTCGATCAGCGAGACGCCGTCGCCGACGGCCGCCACGACCTCATGGCCCTCCTCGGTCAGCAGCCGCACGAGGCCTTCGCGCAGCAGGGTCGAGTCTTCGGCGAGGACTATGCGCACGGCAGCTCCGCGGTGATCGTGGTGGGTCCGCCCGGAGGGCTGTGGACGTGCAGGTGGCCGTCGAGCGCGGCGGCCCGGCGGCGCAGCCCGGACAGGCCGCTGCCCTCCGGGTCCGCACCGCCGCGGCCGGTGTCGCGGATCTGGATGACGACCTTGCCGCGGTCCCGGCCGACGCTGACGTCGATGCGGTCGGCCCCGGAGTGCTTCGCGGCGTTCGTCACGGCTTCGGAGACGACGAAGTAGGTGGCCGTCTCGGTGCTCTGGGGCAGCTTCTCGGTGAGCCGGAAGTCGATGTGCAGCGGGATGCCGCACCGCTCGGCCACTCCGGCGAGCGCTTCTTCGAGGCCGAGGCTGTCCAGCGCCGACGGGTAGGCGCGCCAGGCCACTTCGCGCAGTTCGCCGAGGACTTCCCGGGATGCGGTGTGGGCCTGCTGGAGCAGTTCGGCGGCCTTGTCGGGGTTGCGGGTGGCGCGGCCGAGCAGCATGGCGAGCGCCACCAGGCGCTGCTGGACGCCGTCGTGCAGGTCGCGCTCGATGCGGCGGCGCTCGACGTCGACGACCTGGACGATGCCGGCGCGGCTCGCGGCGAGTTCCAGTACGCGCCGCTCGAGGAGTTCGCGGTCGGAGGGGCCGAAGCACTGCCGGGCGAGCCGCTCGTCGAGCCGGGCCAGGGAGACGAGGCCCTGGATGTCGAGGAAGAGCAGGACGCTGCCGAGCAGCACCTGCCCGAGGAGTTCGCCCGCGCTCGTGGTGCCGCGCACCGCGCCGTACGCGAGCAGCGACGCGAGCACCACGCCGACGCCGAGCAGTCCGACCACGACGGCGTTGACCGGTCCCATCGCGATGCGGGACGCGAGGTAGGGCAGGTCCTTGCGGGCGTCGTGCGCGGAGGGGTAGGTGTCGGCGAAGAACGCCGAGCGCCGCCACCGCTCGATCGCGGTCAGGCGCCCGGCCCCGGCCCGCAGCAGCCGCAGGGCGCCGGGGCGGGTGCGCGGCCACAACAGGGCCACGCCGAGCCCGAGGCCCGCGGTCAGGAAGTACAGGAGGGCGAGGAAGCTGGTGGCGATGCCGAGGAGCAGCCCGGCCGCCCTGCGGCCGAAGGGTGCGGCGGCCTGCGGCTCGGGCCGCACGCCTTGCGGATTCATGGCCCGGGCGAGGGCCTCGGCGTAGGAGGCGTCCGCCGGTACGGTGCCCGGCCCTAAGGGCGCCGCGCTCGCCCTGACGACATCACCCGGTACGGCGGCGGGTCTGGCGGGGGCGGTGTCCCGACGCCCGGCGGGCACGTCGTACGCGGCGGGTGCCTCCCGCGCGGCGAACCCGCCTGACGCGTCGGTCGGGGGCGGCGCGTCAGGCGTCGTGACGGGTTCGACGGTCATTCACGGCCTCCGGTGTTGGGGGGCGCGGCCGGCCCGCGCCTTGTTCATGCGCCGTACGGCGAACGTGATCACGGCGAGCACGACGAGCAGCAGGACGACCTTCGAGAGCACGCCCACGTAGTCCTCGACCAGTTCCCACTGGTCGCCGAGCCAGTAGCCGGCCATCACGAGGATCGCGTTCCAGATGAAGCTGCCCGCGGCGGTCAGCGCGAGGAACATCGGCATCCGCATCCGCTCGATGCCGGCGGGCACCGAGATCAGGCTGCGGAAGATCGGCACCATGCGGCCGAAGAACACCGCCTTGGTGCCGTGCCGGGCGAACCAGGCCTCCGTCCGCTCCAGGTCGGTGACCTTCACCAGCGGCAGCTTGGCCCAGATCGCGTACATGCGCTCCCGGCCGATCAGCGCGCCGATCCAGTACAGCGCGACCGCGCCGACCACGGAGCCGAGCGTGGTCCAGAACAGGGCGGAGGCGAGGCTGAGCACGCCCTGCCCGGCGGCGAAGCCGGTCAGCGGCAGGATCACCTCGCTGGGCAGGGGCGGGAACAGGTTCTCCAGAGCGATGGCGGCTCCGGCTCCCACGCCGCCCATCTTGTCGACGAGGTCGGCGGCCCACCCGGCGATGCCGCCGGCGGGCTCTTGGGACAGGGCTAGGGTCGCGGTCGCGTACGGCATGGAGCACCTCGGGTCGGCAGGAAGCGGAAGGGGCGGGCGAGCCGCCCCGCTGACTGCTCCCAACCGTAGAAAGTGCAGATCAGCGCGACTACGAGGGAAACCACCGACCTTCTTCGAGCCGACCGCAGCCGGACCCCGAAGAAAACCACACCCTCGCGGGGCGGAAGACCGGACCGCGCACGCGCCACCGCCGTGGGCGGCAGCGCTCAGGCCGTCGAGCGCGGCGTGGATCCCCCCGATCACCCTCACGAGAAAACCATACCGTTAAGTCTGTTTCCTTGCGTCCGTGCCGATGGGACAGGCCCCGCGTGCGCGACCAGGCGCGCGCATCGTGAACTGATCGCGGCTCAGAGGTCAGCAGATCCCTGTTCCTGAGGGAGTGCCACGGCGGCCTCGTACACACGCGCCGCCCGGTCCCGGGAGAAGTCCATGCGGACGAGGGCCCCCGGAACCATGATCGACGCCAGGAGGTGCTGAAGCACCTCCCTCGCGCATTCGACCATGTCTGCGTGGTCGGTCATGATCTTCGAAAGGACCTGGGCGCCGGTGAACGCTCCGATGAACATCCGCGCGGCGGCATCGACGTCGACGTGCGGCAGCAGTTCACCAGCAGCCTTGGCCCGGGCCAGCAGGGCGGCGTTGTGGTCGAGCCACGCCTGCATGGGGACCCGGCGGTCCAGGACGTGGTGCGGGCCGCCCTGCTCGACGGTGAGGCGCACGCTGCCGCGGACCATCGGCTCGTGCAGATACAGCAGATGAGCCAGGACCAGGGAGCCGTCGAGCCCCTCCTGCATGATCAGGTCCTGTTCCGGCACGCGGGGCAGCGCGGTCATCTGATGGGCGAGGACCGCCTGGGCCAGCTCTTCCTTGGACGTGAAGTGGAAGTACAAGGCGCCCTTGGTCACACCGGAGCGCTTGAGGATCTCGGAGATCGTGGCCGCGTCGTACCCGACCTGGTCGAACACTTCGGCCGCGGCGACCAGGATCTTCTGCCGCGTCCTGACAGCTCGCTCCTGCCGGGCCATCGCACACCTCCACTCCGGGCGAACTGCCATGAAACCAAACCGAAAGGTTCGTATTTTATCGCGAGCTGCCTGCCTCTCGGTCGGCACCGCGAGCTGGCTCGTCACGCACATGGGGGCCACGCACGGGGGGCCTACGCACGGGGCCACGCGCATGGGCGGGTCACGCAGACGGGCGGGCGCCGACCTGTATCCAAAACCATGTCCTGTCCCCAACCTTGCGTCGCTTCAGTCGCTGCCGCGGATCGCTGCCACCGGTCTCTACGCCAGGGGCGGCCCCGCCGAGGCACCCCTGAAGCGATCGCCGGCCGCAGCCGCGGGAGGCGGGGGTCCGGGTGCGCATACGATCACCCTGTCCGCCCGGGCGGTACGGCCGCGGCCCGGCCTGGTTCCGCCGACGACGCGGCGCGCAGCGTCCGTTGCCGCTCCAGGGACAGGTCGTGTGCGGGCGGGCGCCGCCCGAGAACGAGGAGAGCGATGAGTCCGTGGCAGGCCACGCTGAGCGCGGCGGGCATCGACGATCCCGCGTTGCGCGCGGACTACACCCGGCTGCGCCGTGTGGTCTCCAGGTACCGGCGCCACCAGTACCTGGCGGTGCGCCTGCTGCTGCCCCCGGCCATCGTCCCGCACGTGGTCGCCGCGACCGTCTTCATGCACCACACCGACACCGTCCTGGACCGGCAAGGGCCCCTGGAGGAGCGTGCCGCCGCCTACGCGCGGTGGGAGAGGCTGGTGCGCGCGGCGCTGGGCGACCGGCGGAGCGATCACCCCGTGCTGCGCCCGCTCCTGCACACCGGCGCGGCGTTTCCGTCGATGGAGCGTCACGTCGAAGGCTTCCTCGACGCCGGGCGGGTGGACCTGGAGTTCTCCGGATTCACCGGGGAAGAGGACTACCAGCGTTACGTCGACGCCTACTCCCTGCCCGCGTTCATGGTCGTGGCCTGCCTGCTGGCGCCCGACGCGGACGAGGCCGGCTACCGCGGAGCCTGCCGCCGGTTCATCGACGGCAGCCAGCGCCTGGACTTCGTCACCGACGTGGCCGAGGACCTGAGCGCGGGGCGGCTGAACATCCCCGCGCGGACGCTGGAGGAGTACCGGGTGACCCGAGCCGACCTCGAAGCGCGTAAGGACTCCCCTGCCGTCCGTGCCCTCCTGGAGGAGTTGGTACGGCAGGCACGGGCCGCTCTCGTCGAGAGCTACGCACTGGTGACGTATCTGCCCGAGGCCCACCGCCCGATGGGCAGGGCGCTCATCGGGATGGAGGAGCTGACGGCCGACGCCGCCGGGCTCAAGGGAGCACGGCTGCTGAGTTCCCCGGCCCAGGCCTCCGTCCCGGCGGCCCTGCGTCTACTGGTCCGTGAGTACCGGCGGCGGAACTGACTGAGCGTTTGGCCCTGTAGTGGGTGTCTGGTTCTGGGGGTCAGGTTCCGCGCCAGTTTTGGGTGGTTTCGCCGGTGAGGCGGCGGGTCATGAGGTCGATCATTGCGAGGTGGATGAGGGCTTCGCTGCGGTGGAGGTGGGTTTCGTAGTCGCGGGCGAGGCGGCGGTGGTGCAGGAGCCAGCCGATGCTGCGTTCGATGGTCCAGCGCCGGGGAATGATCACGAAGCCGCGGCGTCCCGGTGGGCGGGCGACGGGTTGGACGTCGATGCCCAGGCGGGCGCCGTGGTGTGACTGAGCGTTTGATTTGGCGAGTTGAGCAGGGTACTGGTGCGGCCCTGCTGGCGATCCTCGACCGGGCCCGCAGGACAAGCTGAGCACGTACTGGAGGAGAGACAGCAGGCCCTCAGCCGCCGACTCACGCTTTGGAAACGGCGGAAAGGCGTCGGCGGCCTGGTCCTGGGTGGCGGGCCGCGGTCAGTGTCCAGTCGTTCAGCACCGGAGCACCGGGATGCTCTTGGCGGATACCAGCCCGAACGCGCCGGTGAAGGTCAAACTGGCGCGGTGGCCAGTACCTTGAGGCGAAGCCCCGGGCCGTGCGGGCCGGGGCTTCTGTGCGCGCCTCTGCGGCAGCCGCTTCAGCTGTGAGGTGAGCGGCTGCCGCTGCTGCTCGCCGAGTGGCGTGGTCCTCGTCGGCCGGGCAGCCGCGGTGTCAGCTGGCTGTACAGGATGAGGCGAAGAACGGTCATACTTCGATGAGACGCCGAGGGTGCTGCCGCATCCGCCCCTGCCCCAATCCAGTCGGAGCAGCGTCGCCGCCGGGCAGCACTCACAGTTCGTCGCGAGTCATCCTCCGCCGGGCCAGGTAACCGACTGTCCAGATGGCCGAACAGAGCACTACCAGCACCAAGCCTGTCGGTTTTCCGGCAATGGTCAAGGCAAGGCCGACGCCTGCGCCACACACGAGGAGCACCGTGCCGACCGCGAAGAGCTGGGAGGCCGCCTTCTTCCTCCTGAAATAGTTATTCTGCATATCGTTTGGGCCTCCGCTTGGTGAGTTCGCCGCCCGGCACCGCGTCCCTTGATTACTGCAAGGCGGAGTTGACTGCTTCGGAAGTGACAGTCCCCGCGGCCCACGCTCCGGCGAAGCACGCAGCCTGGCCGCCGACAGTGGAGGCTCCAGCCGTCGGTATCGTGCCGCCCAGCATGACGGCCTCGCATGTCAGACCGAAACCGGTGCCGACCACGAAGCCGGCGACGTCGCCCCACAGGACTTCGGCAGGTCCGTGCACCACGTCAGCAGGCACGGCCGCTGCCCGGGCAGTCCTCGGACCCGGGCAGCCGAGGACTGCGAGGTTGAGAGAAACGGCCCCGACCAGGCATCCGGTCGGGGCCACATGCTGGCGGGCGGCTCTCACAGTTCGCTGCGCGTCATCCTCCACCGGGCCAGGTAGCTGACTGGCCAGGTGCCTGAACAGAGCGCTACCAGCACCAGACCTGCCGGTCCTTCGGCGATGGTCAAGGCGAGACCGATGCCTGCCAGACGCGAGGAGCACCGTGCCGACTGCGAAGAGCCGAGAACTCGCCGTCTGCCTTCAGACGAACGTCGTTGCCCTCAACGCCTCTTCTTCGAGCGCCCGTAGAAAACCATGGCGACGATTACGGCAATAGCGATGAGGAAAATGACAAGCCCTGCTGTCCCGTCGGGGTACCAGCGACCCGCAGCGACTGCATCCATCTTCATTCCCTCCTGGGATATGTGAGGTGGTAGGTCGACGCACCTCCCTCCTCCGAAAGCTCAGGAAAGCTTGTTCTGCACCGCGTTTCCGACGCCTTCGGCGGCAGTGAAGCACGCCGCGCCCACGACGAATCCACCGGCTCCACCCGTAGGTGCACCCGCTGCACCTGCGGTGGCTCCGCAGCCGACCCCGGACGCCATGGACGCCACTTCACCAGCCACTACCGCTCCGAATTTTTGGTAGTCGCCAGCCAGCAAGGCGCTGCCTGCGTCTTTGGCTGCTTTCAGACCAGTGGCCCTTCCCGCCCACTTAAGTGAACCCTTGAGGGCTCCATCGACATCGATGGACAGGAGTCCACTGGGGTCGATGCGGTTGACCGGGTCGCCTTCGGCGTAGAGGTAGGGGTTCTTCTCCTGCCCTGAAGGGTCGGGCTGCGTGAAGCGGCCGATGTTCGGGTCGTAGTAGCGCGCCGCGAAGTGGTACAGGCCCGTCGGGTCCTGGTAGCCGCCGGCGAAGCGGTAGGGCTGGGGACCTTCTCCGTGGTCGTCGACCGCTCCACGCCGCGCGGGCTGTAGCTGTAGGTGTTGGCCTTCACGCCTGCTTCGTCGGTGAGCGCGATGACGGAGCCGAGCGCGTCGGTGAGGTAGTAGTACGCCTTGCCCCCGGTCGTCATGGAGTTCAGGGTGCCCCCGGGTTCCCGGTTGAATCCCATGTCCACGCCGTTTGTGCTCTTGGCCGAGAGGCCCAGGGGTCCGTTGTGGAAGAAGGTGTCCCCGAGGCGGACCCGCTCGCTCTGGTCGGTGGAGCCGTACTGGCCCTCGTAGGTCCTGTCGCCGACGGTCAGTGAGGTGAGCTGGCTGAAGTCGGACCATGTCTCGCCGGTGCGGGTGCCCTCGGGGGTCGAGGCGCCCGCCGTCTCGTTCCCGGCCGCGTCGTAGGACCAGTTGGCGCCGTCGCCGTTCTTCGCGGTGATCTGCTGGGCGTCGTTGACCGTGTACGTGGTGCCGCGCGGACAGCCCTGCTCCGTGCCCTGCGAGGTGAGGTTGCCCGCCTGGTCGTAGCAGTACTGCCAGGAGGAGTTGAGGGTGGCGCCCTTCTCCTCCTTGGCGTAGGAGAAGCGGCCCGCGCTGTCGTAGGTGTAGCTGGTCCTCAGGCCCGTCACCGCGTCCGTGCGGGCGCGGATCTTCGTGGTGTCCCTACCCGCGTTCTTGTAGTCGTAGGTCAGGTCGACGAGCGTGTCTACCCCCGACGTCGCCCTGATCTTCTCCGGGCGGCTGGACTTGTCCGGCGTGACCGTGTGCTCCGTGCCGCCGGGGTAGGTGGTCTTGGTGCGGATGTCGTTGTTGTTGTACTCGTAGGTGGTGGTCCGGCCTGCCGGGTCCTTCAGTTTGTCGAGCTTGTTGACCTTGTTCCAGATGTAGTCGGTGACACCGGCCGGGTCCTCATACGTTTCCACGTTCCCGGCGGGGGTGTAGGTGAGCTTGGTCTGCGAACCGTTCTGCAGGGTGCGGACCGTCTCGCGCGAGAGCGGGTCGAAGGCGTACTTGATCACGCCGGTGCCGTCCGAGCGCTGGGTCAGGTTGCCGTCGCCGTCGTAGGAGTACGTGACCGTGGCCTTCGGCGCCGAGGTCACCTTGGTGACGCGGTCGCGCTCGTCGTACGTGTACTCCGTCTTGACGCCGCGGCCGTCGGTGACCGCCTCCGGGCGGCCGAGTGCGTCGTAGGTGTACGTGGTGGGCTTCATCGGGGCCGGCGGGGTGGCCGTGGCGAGGTTGCCCTTCCCGTCGTAGCGGAACGACGTGGAGACCGACTTGGTGTCGCTCATCGTGGTGGTGGCCTTGCAGCGCTGGCCCTGGAAGCCGCCGCAGTCGGGGGTGGCGTCGTTGTAGTCGTAGGTGCGCTTGCCACCGCCGGTACCGGTGACCGCGACGGATTTGGTGTTGCCTGCCGTGTCGTAGGTGAAGTCGGTCTTTTCGTCGTCCGCGCTGGTGTAGGACTTCGGCAGGTCCGTGCCCGCGATCGTCTGATAGCCGGTGAGCGAGGCCGTGGCGCCGGTGGGCAGCTTGGCGGAGGTCGGGTTGTTGCGGGCGTCCCACCCGTAGGCGGTCACGTTCCCGGCACCACCGCCCACACCCATCGCGTCCGTCGCCGTGTCGACGTTGTGGTTCGCGTCGAACGTCCGCGACCGCGAGTGGTTCAGCGCATCCGTGACCTTCGTGACCCCGCCGTCCCCGTTGTGCTCGTACTTCGTGGCGTGCTGCTCGGGGTCGGTGACCGTCGTCGTCCCCGCGGAGGCAGCGTCCTTGGCGGAGTAGGCGTAGGTGTAGGTCGGGCCGGTGTGCCCGTCGCCGCCCGTCTCGGTGGCGCGCAGCATGGAGGTGACGCGGTTCTCGGCGTCGTAGGTGAAGATGGTGACCCGGCCCTCGGGTGTGGTGACCTTCGTCAGGCGGTGGGAGGAGTCGTAGCCGAAGTGGGTCGTCTTGCCCTCGGTGTCGGTGGTCTTGGCCAGGCGTCAAGATCTCAGTCGCCGCGTGGCGGAGCCGGCTCCAGTAGAGGGCGCGGACGTTGGTCACCCCCGTGGAGATGATCCAGAGTTCCTGAGCGTCTGGGAGATCATCGAAAGCCGGCTTGCTGCGTAGCGCGGCGAAGATTTGTGTCGGCGAGCTGTTCTCCAGGGTTTCCTTCACGGAGGCCAGAGGGATTCCCGGCCCGTCGGGCGCGTCATCGAAGTGACTGGCCGAGCGCGAGTGGCAAGAAGCGAAGAGCAGCGCGGAAAGGCGCCTCAGGAATGCGTCTGGCTCCACTTCCCACTTCGCGCACCGCGTGTGGAGCCAGGACGAGAGATCGTCGTCGTCTTCGATGTATGCCGTGACGGTCTTGCTGATCTCCTGACACGACCGTACGAGGGGATCTTCCATGAATTGATGCCTCCCGGAGCGCCCCGGCCTCGTGTGCGGAGGAACTGTCCAGCACTGTCTCAGGGCTGGCGCAGCCTTGGTACCTGTTAGGTACCATCGAACTATGCCGTCACTGAATGTGTCCTTCACGGACGAGGAGATGGAAGCCGTCCGCGCGGCCGCCGCCGCGGAGGGCAAGAGCCTCAAGCAGTACCTCCATGACCTGGGCGTACGCGAGCTGCACCGCAGGCAGTTCGTCGCCGGCTGCGGTGCGTGGGCGGACCGGCTGCGGGACGAGTTCGACGAGGCGTTCCCCGAGGAGAAACCGCGCGGCGACAAAAGGGGCGGGGCCGCGGCCGCCTGATGGTGACGTACATCGACGTCTCCTGGCTCCTCGACGTCCAGGAGGCCGCCCTTGAGCACGAGGACGTGACCGTCTCCGACTACTCGGCGCTGGTGGCGGCCGTCGCCCGGCACAAGACACGGCTGCCCACCCTGCACACCGCCGACCCGGACACCGCCTGGCGGGCCGCCGCGCTGCTGCACACCATCGTGCGCCTGGAGCCGCTGCCGCACCGCAACAGCCTCTTCGCGGCCTTCGTCGCCGCCCAGTACATGGCCCAGTCGGGCGAGGGCATCGACCCGCCCTACGGGGCCCTGTCGGACGTGGTGCGGAAAGTGCGGGACGAACGCTTGAAGATCAACGCGGTCGCGGACGCGCTGAGGTCCTGGAAGATCTGACCCGACGGGCCAGGGGGCTTCCGGGGGCCTCGCCCCCGGCCGGCTCACCTGCCGGGGCCCTTCCGACAGCCCCCGGCCCGGGCGCCGTTGCCCGCTTCGGCCGGGCGGCTCCGCCAGGTGCCGGCGGGAGGTCTTGTCGGGGCTGGAAAGCCACCGCGTCAGTAGCCGGGCGGGATCCGGTCCTGGGGCCCGTCAGCCGCCTCTGCCGCGCCCTCGGCCTCCTCGTCCCTCTGCGCCCCCTCGGCGAGAGCCGGTTCGGCCGAGTCCGAGATCAGCTCCGCGACGCGCAGGATGCACTCCCACTTCGACAGCTTGCCTTTGATCACCACCAGGTAGGTCTCCTGGTCGGTGAGGCGGTACACATGACGCCGCTTCTCGACGATCTTCTTACTCGGTACGTACGTGAGAAGGGCCGCACGCAGGGCCTTCAACGCCTGGTCCTTTGTCTTCAGGCCACGGCAGAGGAACTCGGTCCTGTGCACGTCGCTGTCATACTCCGCGATCACGACCCAGCTGCCCATCCGCTCACCCCCCGGCGCCACTGCCAGTCACCCACAGCTCAGCCGCCGGAGCAAGCACGATGCACGCTTCCCGGTGGTACGAACGTCGGCCTCAGCGCGGTCGCAGGTCGGCCATGGCGAGGCCAAGAGGGCCTGGACCGGCACCGGCTTCTCCCCTCCCCCGAGGGGGGATCGGTCCCGTGCAGCGTGCGAAGTGGGCACGGGACCGGCCCCACGCCGCCCGTCCTGTCGAGGCGACAAGCTCACGCTACGACCGACACCTGGCTCCGGCACGCGGCCCTGGGCCACGCAGGTGGCGCGGGACCGCGTCCCGCACCGCCTCTCGGGAGGGCCACGGCGCACTTGCCCGGCGGGAGCGCGGTGACCACAAAAGGCACCTTGAGCAGGGAGCACGGACAGGCGCGCAGGTTCCAGGAATCCTGGACGCCGGGACACCGGAACCCGTATGCGAGTATCCGAATCATAGGGCCTGGCATACGGGTTGACGGCTGCGGGGCAAACGTCACCAAGGGCATCCGGGCGAACGGGGCACGGCCCGAAGCCCGTACGCTGGCTGGCTGGGTGTGCGAGGCGACAGCCGGAAACTTGGCAGGCGGTCCTCGAATTTTGGTCACGGAACTCCACGCCCTACGCAAAGTCGGCCGCCCCACGTGGGCAGTCTGGGAGATCAGGCAGCGTTGAAGGAGGCGTGATGACGATGCCGCTCACGCCCGTCATCGGCGTCAAGCGCCGCGGCTGCGAGGCAGTTTCGCGCTCCAACCTGTAGCCGATCTTCACCGAACTCGCCGAGCAGCGGGAAAACAACGGCCGAGCCGTGCCGGCGGACGGATCAGGAGTGGACGGTTCTCGTCTGCTGCTCCCTCCTTGCCCGTACCTTGACCGCGCGGTGCGGGCGCGGGCCCTCAGATACCCGCACCGCACCCCTAAGGAGCCCGTCGGCGCCGTAGGGCGCCGGGCTCGGCGGGCTGCCGGACCGGCACACCCTGGCTGGGCCCACCGGTCCGGAAGCCCCATCAGTCCACCACCAACCGGCCGGAGGTTCGTGACGGCGCTCGGCAGCACGAAGACCCCGACCGCTCGGGGAGATCGGGACCTCGCTTCGCCGGGAAGCTGACGCGGCCCCCGACGCCGGGCGCGGAATCGGGCCCTCGGACCGCACCGGCCCGACGTGGGGCGTCCGAATCCAGTGCACGCGTCGGACGTCTTAACGGCGCTCAGGGCCGTGGGGTCACCCGCCGTGCGAGTCGAGCACCCGCGCCGTACGGTCCCCGCCGGACACGACCGCGCGGCAGCCCGCCCCGCCCGCCGCACCTGTCACCAGCGCGGCCACGCCTTCGACGTCGACGGCGGCATCGGCTCGCCCGCCCTAGCCTCTAGACACGAGACGGTCAATGCTTAGAGGTTTGGGGCGGGTGAGCAGGACGATGTCGTCCTCGTGGAGGCTGCCTGCCGCCACGGTGCCGTGGTGTTCGGTGACGCTGGTGACGAAGGCGTAGGAGCCGTCGCTGGTGCGCAGGTCGTGGACGAGGCGGCCGTCGAGGTCGAAGGCCATCACCCACGCGAGGGGGGTGGCTTTGGGGCGTATGGCCTCGGGCAGGTTCCACACGAGGAGCCGCCAGACGCCGGGCAGGGGCAGCAGCTTGTCCAGCAGTGCGTGGCGGGGAGCGGCCATGGCCACCCACACGAGGTGGTCGCTGCCCAGGCTCATGTTGTCCGGCGTGCCGGGAAGGTTGTCGGCCCAGGGCTCGGCGGAGCCTTGCTTGGGGCCGGACAGCCAGTAGCGCCTGATCCGGTAGCCGGCGGATTCGGCGAGGAGCAGGTGTGTGGCGTCGGGGGCCAGGACGAGGCCGTTGGCGAACTTCAGATCGTCCAGGAGCACGGTGAGGGTGCCGTCGGTGTCGTAGCGGACGAGCATGCCGGTGCAGGAATGCTCGACGATGTCGCCCAGGTAGTGCTCGAGGGTCCAGCGCTGGGTGGAGACGGTGAACCAGATGGTTCCGTCGGTGCTTCGCACCACGTTGCTGGCGAAGCGGAGCGGGCGGCCTGCGATGGTGTCGACCAGGACCTGTATCGTCCCGTCCTCGCTTACACGTAGCAGTCCTCGGTCGTGGTCACATACCAGCGTGCTGCCGTCTGGGCAGGGCTGGAGCCCGAGGGGGCGGCCGGCGGTGTTGGCGATCACGGTGCGCTCGGCGGTGATGGGGTCGAGGCGGATGATGCTGCCGTCCGCGAGGCCGGCCAGCAGGCGCCCTTCGTGGTCGTGGATCACGTCTTCGGGGCCGTGGCCGCCGGTCGCGAGACGGTGGGCGATGGTGATGCGGCCCGCTTTCGCGCTGGAGTCGGCCGGGTGCAGTGGTGGAGTCCAGCGCCGGGGTGAGATCAGGCGGCGGCGTCGGGGCATGGCAGGCTCCCTGCGGGTTCTCTGGACGGGCGGGCGCTTGAAGGTGCGTTTCAAGAAGCCGTCCACACGGCGGCGGGCGAGGGCGTCACAGGGCAGCTCCGATGAGGTCGCGTGGCTTGGCATGGGGCCAGCGCCTGGGCCACTGCCCTTCACGTTCCGGATGGTCGGGCTGCCTGGCGGTCATCACAGCGGTCTGCGGCCGGTGTAGCAGCGGGCTGGTGGCAGGTTCGCCCACACCACCTTGCTCACCCCCACCTCGTCGAACGCCTCGTGCAGTGTGGCGTGGAAGCGTCGGGCACCGTTCATGGGAGCCGCGTGCAGGTAACCGAAGGTGATGAAGGTGCCGCCGGGGTCCAGGAGCCGTCCGATCTGCTGCAGGATCGCGTGCTGCTGCGCGGCGGGGAACAGGGACCAGGGCAGGCCGCCGACCACGGCGTCGGCGCGGCGTACGCCGCGGTCGGCCAGCAGCTCCTCGAGGTTGAGGGCGTCGCCGTGGACGACTTCGGCGCCAAAGCCGCCGGCGGCCAGGTAGGCGGCCAGTCGGGCGTCCCGTTCCAGGGCCAGGTGTCGGCCGGAGGCCGGCAGACGGTGCTGGATGGCCCGGGTGACCGGCCCGGTGCCCGCGCCGAGCTCGACCACCACCGGGGAGCCGGTCGTGGGGACTACGGAGGCCAGCATCTGGGCGAGGGAGGCCGAGCTGGGGGCCACGGCACCGACCTTCCTCGGTGCCCGCCGGGTGGCGGAGAGGAACTGCCCGTACGGTGCCAGGGTGCAGGTGCTGGTCATCAGGTGGTGGTCCTCAGGGCTCGTGGATGCACGACGGCTCCGCGGTGGACGACGGCGTGGCCCGGCCCGGCGAGGAAGTCGTGCGGGAAGCCGAGTTCGACGGCGCTGGCCTTGTCCAGGGTGGCCACGTGGTCGTCGGTGAACTCCACGTTCAGGGCCTGGAGGTTGTCTTCCAACTGAGCCAGGGTCCGGGCACCGATGATCGGCGCCGTGACGGCCGGGTTGCGCAGCGTCCAGGCGAGCGCCACCTGGGCGGGGGTGGCCCCCGCCTCGGCAGCGACCTGCCGCACAGCATCGGCGATGTCGAGACCGCGTTCGGTCAGCGACCCCATGCCGGCGGCCACGGTCCGCCGGGAAGCGACGGCGCTGGTGAGGTCCTTGTTCCCTTCCAGGTCCGCGCGGCTGTACTTGCCGGTCAGCACGCCGTTGGCCAGCGGCGACCACGGGATCACGCCCATCCCGAGTTCTGCCGCCATGGGGATCAGGTCCCGCTCGCCAGTGCGCTGGATCAGGCTGTACTCGATCTGCAGCGCGACCGGCTGTGCCCAGCCCCGCAGGTCGGCGACGGCCTGCATCCGTGATGTCTGCCAGGCCGGAGTGTTCGACAGTCCGGTGTAGAGCACCTTGCCGGAGCACACCAGGTCGTCCATGGCGCGCAGCACTTCTTCCACCGGTGTGGTGCCGTCCCAGACGTGCAGGTAGGCAGGTCGATGTAGTCGGTGTTCAGCCGGCGCAGGCTGGCTTCCACCGAGCGGACCATGCTCTTGCGGTGGTTCCCACCGGCGTTGGGGTCACCGTCGCGGGTGGAATTGGCGTACTTGGTGGCCAGCACCACCTGCTCCCCCGGCGCTCGCCGAGGAACTGACCGAGCAGCCGCTCGGCACTTCCCTCGGTGTAGGTGTTGGCGGTGTCGGTGAAGTTGCCGCCCCGCTCCAGGTAGGTGTCCAGGATGCGGCGCGCCTCGTCGGTCTCGGAGCCGAAGCCCCATTCCCTGCCGAACGTCATGGTTCCCAGAGCGAGCGGGGAGACCCTGAGGCCGGAGCGGCCCAGGAAGCGGTAGGTGTCGAGGGACATCTGATCACCCATGGTGGTTCCTCCGATGTCGGTGACCGATGAGGTTCATGTGACTGACGGTGTGCATGGCGCGACGGGGGGAAACGGGGGCGTTTCGACGAATGAGGGCGTCGGCTCCGGCGGATCGCTTGAGCTTGTGGCGGCGTTCACCCGTGCGCAGCGCTTACTCGGTCGGCCACACCCGGTGTGCCCCCGGACAGCCCTGACGGGGGGCAGCACCAAGTGGTGGGCTGTAGGTGCGGCATGCCGGCACACGGGTCGCTGGCCTGGCTCCAGGCCGGCGGCCCGTGGCCTCAGGCGCGCTGAGGGTCGACGCCGAAGACGGTCTTGGTCTCGCGGTAGGCCCCGAAGCCCTCTGCGCCCATCTCCCGGCCGATGCCCGATGCCTTGAAGCCGCCGCCCGGCGCACCGAAGTCCGGCATGTAGCCGTTGACGCCCATCGTGCCGGTGCGCACCGCCCGGGCGACCTTGAAGGCGCGGTCCGCGTCTTCGCTGAAGACCGCTCCGCCCAGGCCGTAGGCCGAGTCGTTGGCGAGGCGGACGGCGTCGTCGTCGCCATCGTGCGGGATCAGTACCAGGACGGGACCGAAGATCTCTTCCTGCGCGATCTTCATGCTGTTGTCGACGCCGGTGAAGACGGTCGGCTCCACGTACCAGCCGCGCGTGATCCCCTTGGGCCGGCCGCCGCCGGTGGTGACGTGCGCGCCCTCGGCCAGACCGGACGCGATGTAGCCCTCGACGCGGTCCCGCTGCCGCTGGGAGATCAGCGGACCGATCTGGGTGTCCTCATCCCACGGGTCGCCGACCTTGAGCGCCTTGACGGCGGCGGTGATGGCCTGGGCGAACTCGTCGTAGCGGGCGCGCGGCAGCAGGATGCGGGTGAGCGCCATGCACGCCTGGCCGTTGTTGGGCACGATGCCGCCGGCCAGGGCGTACTGGACGACCGTGTCCAGGTCGGCGTCGTCCAGGACGACGGCCGCGGATTTTCCGCCCAGCTCCAGGCTCACTCGCTTGAGGTCGTTGCCGGTGATCGAGCCGATCGTACGGCCGGCGACGGTGCTGCCGGTGAAGGACACCTTGTCGATGCCGGAGTGGCGTACCAGGTACTCGCTGACCTTGCGGTCCGCGGCGACGATGTTGAGCACGCCGGCCGGGAGGCCGGCAGCTTGCGCCGCTTCGGCCAGGAAGTAGAACTCCAGCGGGGTCTCCTCAGGCGCCTTGGCGACGACCGTGCAGCCGGCGGCCAGCGCGGGTGCGACCTTGGCCATGAGCAGGAAAAGCGGGCTGTTCCACGGCACGATCGCGGCGACGACTCCGACCGGCTCGTGACGCACGGTGAACGCAGTGCCGGTCAGGCCGGTCCGCACCTCCTCCACGCCGTCGGTCTCGGCCATGTCGACGTAGTAGTGGAGCAGGCCGGCGCCGGCCTGGCCGATCCACAGGTTGTTGGCGCGCGTGGTGCCGACCTCGTCGGTCATCACGTCGGCGATCTTCTCCCCGGCCGCCGTCAGGTTCTCCGCCAGCCTGCGCAGAATCACCCCGCGCTCGCTCGGCGACATCCGCGGCCACGGGCCCTCGTCGAACGCGCGGCGCGCGGCGCCGACGGCCAGGTCGATGTCATCGGCGACGCCCAGCGGCGCCCGGCCGACTACCTCCTGGGTGGAGGGAGAAACCACGTCGGCCATCGATGCGCTGGCCGGCTTCTGCCACTGGCCGTCGATGAAGAAGTACTCGTACTCGTACATGTCGGTTCTTTCGTCGGGTGCCCATAGGGCGGGAGTTGGGATGAGGAGGGCGAAGGAGAGCCACCGGCGGGCATCCCACCCTCTTAAGGTACTGCCGGTATCTTTCCTGGCTCCACCATAACGGACCGCCGGTCACTTAACAACAGACCGGCGGTATGTACGATGCTCGAGTGGACTTTCAACGTGCTCGTAACGACGAACAGCGTGAGCAGAGGCGGCGGCACATCCTTGAGACCACGGCAGGGATGCTGACGGAGATGCCGGTCGCGCAGCTGAGCCTGAACGAGCTGAGCCGGCGCGTGGGCCTGGCGAAGGCGAACGTGCTGCGGTACTTCGAATCGCGGGAGGCGATCCTGCTGCAGCTGCTGGACGCCGAGCTGCAGGACTGGCTCGCCGAGCTGGAGGACGCGCTCACGCCCGTCGGGGGAACGCCGCGCGAGCGCGGCGACCGGTTGGCCAGGGTGCTGGCCGAGTCCCTGGCCCACCGGCCGGTACTGTGCGACCTGATCAGTGCCCAGGCAGCCGTACTCGAGCACAACGTCTCCGTCCAGGTGGCCATCGAGCACAAGAACGCCAGCCTGCGCACCTATCAGGCCCTTGCGTACTTGTTCCTGCGGTACCTGCCGGAGCTCGGCGACCAGGACGTGTTCCGGCTCGTGGGCTTGGGCATTCTGGCGATCAGCGCAGCCTGGCCCTACAGCAGCCCTCCCGATGCGCTGCTGGCCGCGTTCGCCTCCAGTCCGGCGCTCGCGTCACTGCAAGCGGACTTCACTGATCTCGTGCGACAGTCCGTGGAAGTGGCCATCTCCGGACTACTGGCCCGTGCGGAGAACGTGCCGCTGGGAGCCGGTCCCGTGCGGGCATCCCCCGGTCAAGAACACAGGGAGTGAACCACCCGCGACCAGCCCGCCGACAAGGGCGGGCATCTGGCCGGAACCGAAACCGGAGCCGCCGCTAGCGGTGAGACGGCTCAGCACCCCATCAGCCATCACACTCACAGCACGGGCCCCGGTCAGCGGCCGGGATCTCTGTTCACGGCTTCCACCTCGGCCTGAGCCCAGCCGTTCAAGGTCACCGAGGGAGCTTCGCGGTGCGCTCCGGGTGGGCCGCGGTGATGTACCGCATGGCGGTATGGGCAGCGAGACCTTGACCCAGGCTCTCAGCTCCTGCGCGATCGGCTCGGGCAGAGCGGCGAGCTCCTCTTCCAGCCTCATCTGGTACGTGTCGCGCCGGAACTCCGGATCCGGCGTCAGCAGTCCTCGGGCTTCGAGGAACTGCGTGACGCGCCGCCCGCTGACCACCTTGGACCTGGTCTCCACCAGGGCCTGGATGTCAGACTCCAGCACCGGGGCGTCGGCGCCGAGCCAGGACACCAGGATCCGCAACGCGCGCCTGGTCTTGGTGGCCGGCGGCGCGGTCCACCTCTGCTCCGTGATCTCCCTGTCCAAATCAGCGAGCAGCTTCTCAGCCGACTCGGTCAGCGCTGGCAATTCCTGCACAGCGAGCTTGGCGACCGCCCGCCAGTCCCGTCGCATCTCGAACAGCGTCTGCTGGCCGGGAACGACCAGGTTCTCGGAAACGGGGGGTGCGCAAGCAGGCCGGTCATCGTCCGTACGCCGTCGTCCGTGCCCACGTACGTGGAGCGGTGGGCCGAGCCAGAGCTGCGTCGACGACTGGGGTTCGGCCCCGTGGCCGTGGGTCGTCACGCGACACCTGCGGCAGTGTCCGTCGGCCAGTGGCAGGCCGGCACGGCTGCACCGTTCGCACCGGCCCGTGGTCGTCTTGAGTGTCGTCCGCTCCAGGCGGGCGAACGCGGCGCAGGGCATGCAGACGACCAGGGGCTGGGCCGAGAACCAGCAGCCGCAGTGTTCGCAGGACCGCGGAGTTGACCTGCGTCGCGGACGCGGCGGGCGACGCGGCGGCCGCGCGGGCAGCGGCTGCATTCGCCTTGGAAGCTTCGGAGGCTCCTCCCAGATCCGCAGCATCCCCGCGCGCAGGAGGATGGCGCGGACGGACCGGACGTAGTTGGGGATGTCGTTGAGCACCATCTCGTCGACGAGGTCGTCGCCGTCAGCGTCGCGCACGGCGAGCGCCAGGCGCAACATCTCGTCCAGCTTGCGCTGCATGGGCTTGCTGAAACCGGTCTCGGCCGCGAACGCCGCCGTGTGATCGACGACGTCGGCGTATCCGGCAAGCGGCCTTTGCAGGATGCGCCGGCAGATGTCGATGGACAGCATCCGGCGGACGGGAAACAGCGGCAGCTGCCCGGGGACCGCCGGCGGAAGGACCGCTGGATCGTCCCGCGTCGGAGCTGCCGCGGCCGCGCGTATGTGCTCCACCCAGGTAAGCCGCTCGCGGCCGCCGACCGTGCGCCTGCCGTACTTCTTCAGCGGCTGAGCGTAGGTAGGCGCCAGCCCGTAGTAGAGCAGCATCAGCTGACGGCTGCGCGGAGCGCTCCCGTCGGGATCGGTGGCCCACTCGACATCGGAATCGAGCCGAACCGCATGCAGACACCCCCGGCACAGGACATCGGAGTTCAGGTGGCCGGTGTGGCGGCACCGTCGGCACTTGCCCTGCTCAGGGTGCTTCTTGCGCCACTCCGCGCACCCCGAGCACACTGCCGAGCCGAGCATGCCCCAGCCCCTGTACTCCGGGCACTGTGCAGGAGTAGATCGCTTCCCCACGGGTCAGTTGGGCGGCAGCGAGCGCGGCCCGCTCTGCCGGCGCGGCTTCGGACGAACCGGGCCGCCGCCTCCGTCCTCCTCAGCGCCCACGGCCTTGGGCAGTTCCTCGCTCTCCCCGGCCGCCAACTCCAGCGGCTCGGCCTGCAGCAGATCGCCGACGGTGCAGTGCAGCACCGCGCAGATCTTGTCCAGATCGTCCAGGCGGACCGTCACCGGAGTGCCGCTCCACATCGCGGCGACCTTGCTCAGCGACGGCGTGAACCCGACCGTCTTGAACGCCTCCAGCAGCTCCGTGGGGCGCCACAGGTCCCGCTGGGCGGCCACCATCCTCAGATTCCACTTCACCGAAGGTTCCCCTTGTCCATCACCAGGCGCTGGGCCGCCCGCGAGCTCGCAGCAACATTCGCATGCTCGGGGTCGGCTTGGGCGGTCGCCATGTACCGAAGAGTCGTGGTGGCCCACTCGTGACCGAGGACGCGCTGGGCTTCCCACAGCGTCATGCCACGCTCGTAGTTGTGGGTCGCACAGGCGTGCCGCAGGAGGTGCGGGTACGGGTCGGTGACGGGCCCGGTCAGGAAGTTCGCGGCCGCGGCGTGCAGCTGCCGGCGGAACGTCGACGGCGTGATCGCGGGCGCGATCGGCAGATTGAGCGCCGACACCGCCTTCGGCTTCCGCTCGGACGGCCACAACGGTGCCGAGGGATGCTCGACGTCGTCGCCGAACTCCGCTCGAACCTCTTCGATGGACCACCACAGCAGCTCACGGCCCTCGCGGAACATGTAGGCCTCGCGGGGTCTTGGCCCCGAGCCCCGAGCGCCCTTGCCCTGGACGACGAACCGGCCCCACTGCCCATGCTCCCAGTGGATGTCGCCCATCGTCACCGGGCACAGTTCCGCAGCCCGGACCCCGGAGATGTACCCGACCTTGGACATGACGTAGTCGCGGCAGGCCACCGCGAACTTCCTGGAGTGAGGCAGATGCTCCCGCCAGCGAGCGAAGAACTCCTTCATCGCTGTTTGCGACGGTGGGATCCGAAGCCCGAAATCACCACGGTGCACAGGCCTGTTGAACGGGTCGACCGGCGACTCCACCGCTGCCCCGAACCGCATCATGATCTCGTGCGCGTAGCGCTGCTCGAGGAACGCGAAGAACGCATCGATGTGGTTGAGCTTCTGCCGATTGGTGTGGCGAGCGCGCTTGCCCGGGCCAGCGAAGTACCTGTCGACCTCGCGCGGGGTCAGGTGCCAGGGAACAGTGCCGTAGAAGTCGCAGACCTCGATGACCGGTTTGATCAGCTTGTCGATCGATGAAGGGGCCAGCCCCGCCGCGTCCCGGGCCCGCTGATACTCCGTGAGCGCATCGACGAAAAAGCTCTCCTCGTCCTGGGCTGACATCCGCGCTTGCTGGCGTCGCTGAAGGGTGACGACATCAGCCAAGCCGGTCTCGATCGGACCTGAGTCCTCGCTCACGGCTGTGAGCGGCGGCACGAGGGTGAGGGTGCGACCTTCGAAATCTGACAGAAACATCGAGAGTACTGGAGTTCATGCGAGCTTCTTCCAGTTACTCGCAAATTCCTGGAGATCGAGAATCGAGGACTCGGCATGGCTCTGACCTGCTAACCGGCCCCTTCACCCCTCTTGGGGGTTACGCGGGAACCTGCGCGTCCTCCACTAGAGCGCCGGGCACACGCCACGGGCCCCATCTGTCAGACCCCCCTGGAAAGCTCACACCATGCTGCAAGTCTGTCTGAACGGCGCCAGGAGCCGTGCCGAATGCGCTCACCTGCCCGTGACCCCGCGCCAGTTGGCGGCGGCAGCCCGCGCGGCCGTCGCCGTCGGCGCGCGGGACATCCATCTCCACCCCAAGGACCGCGAGGGCGAGGACACGCTGGACCCCGCCACCGTCGCCGCGGCCGTCACGGCCGTGCGGGCCGCCGTACCCGGCACCCCGGTCGGGGTGACCACCGGTGCCTGGGCCACGCCGGACCCCGGGACGCGTGCCGCTCAGATCCGGTCCTGGACCGTGCTGCCTGATCACGCCTCCGTGAACTGGCACGAGGACGGCGCCGCCGACGTCGCCACCGCCCTGCTGGACCGGGGTGTCGGTATCGAAGCGGGTCTCTACTCCGGGACCCCCGCCGCACAGCGGTTCCTCGGCTGGTCGCAGTCCCACCGCACCCTGCGCGTCCTGGTCGAGATCACCGAGGCCGACCCGCGGGCCGCCGTCCGTGCCGCAGCCGAACTGCTGGAGGAACTCCGACCGGCCACGGCCTCGCCGATCCTGCTGCACGGCGAGGACACCGCCGCCTGGCCCGTCCTCCGGCTGGCCGCGGCCCGCCGACTGGACACACGGATCGGCCTGGAGGACGTGCTCCTACTGCCCGACGGCACACCGGCCGGGACGAACGCCGACCTCGTCCACGCGGCGCAGGAAATCATCCGGCGGGCGGGCCGGGAGTTCTGAAGCCCGCCGCGACACCATCAAAGCGGCCGGTCAGGTCGCCGGACCTGGCCTGGCCGGCGGCCGGGTCCGCCGCGCACCCGCCACCGGCCCCTTCACGGCCCCATCGTCGCCGCCATGAAGCTCGTCGATGCGATGTGGCGCGGGGACGTGCGGAACTCCTCCCCCGCGAAGACGGCGAACTGGTGCCACCAGTTCAGCAGTTCCACCGGGGGCTCGAACTTCGCCGCCTCCCAGGGCTCGGCGTCGGCGAAGACGTACTCCGCCCACGGGTTGTCGGGGTTGGGCGGGCTGCGGTAATACGCCGCTTTCGTCGGCAGGACGTGGACGTCGGCTCCGGTCGCGCGCAGCTTGCCGAGGAACTGGGCGGTGGGCCTGCGCATGTCGGCGGGGGTCCACACCAGGTGGACCTGGAGGCGGGAACCGCGGGCCCGTGCGGTGTGCAGCAGCCGGGCCGTGCCGGTGCCGGCGAACCCGCTGGTGTCGAAGGCCAGCACCCGGCTGGTCCGCTCGCGGTTGCCGGGGTCGCTCAAGACGTTCCACAGGGCGTACCCGCCCCCGCTGTACGCGCCCACCCACGCGTCCTCGGCGATGCGGAGGGTGCCGGCGGGCGGTGCGGCCAGGCCCGGCTGCGGAGGGACGGGCAGGGTCAGGTCCCGTGCGGCCAGGAGTTGCTGCCCTGCGCCTCCGAAGGCGCCCCGGGTCCACAGGAGACGGATCGCCGCGGTGAGCCTTTCGTAGTGGCGGGGCCCGGTGATGGCGCCGTAGCCGCCGGCGCTGGCGGTCGGAAGGAGCAGGACGCGCAGCTCGCGGGCTTCCCTCAGGAGGGCGGGGGCGGTGCGGTCGAGGGCGTGCTCCATCCCGCACGGCAGGGAGCGGCGGCCCTCCAGGGGCTTGGCCGCCTGCGGGCTGTGGTCAAGGAGCCTGTCCCAGTCGGGCACATGGGCGATGTCCTTGGCGCTGGTGTGGTCGTGCCCGCTCAGGAGGTAGCGGCACAGGTTGCGCATCCCCTGCGTGGCGTGCCGGGATGTCGTAAGCCCGCTCAGGCTGGTCGAGGAGTACGGGTAGGAGCTGCCGACCGGCCGGTAGAAGACGTACGCGCCGACGCTGGTGTTCTCGGGCAGGCCAGGGCCGTCGTCGGCGGCCCTGGGCAGGGTGGCGAACCACAGCATCGGCTCGACCCGGGTGTTGAGCAGGATCCGCAGGCGGTGCGGGCGGTTGTTGCAGTGCGGTTCCAGGTACCAGGGGTTGAAGTCCTTCTCGACGCCGCGGGGGCAGGGCTTGACGTGCAGGGCCCACCACAGGTTGGTGATGTCAAGGAAGTCCGTGGCGACGCTGAGCGCGCCGTCACGGGTGATGGTGAGCAGCGGGTGGCGGCCCAGGAAGCGGCGCGCTGGGGCGTCCGATGTCCACTCCGGCACGGTCTGGTCGACCTCGTCGCCGCCGCCGCGCAGGTGGGTGGTCAGGCGGTAGCCCGGCACTTCGTAGGCGTCGGGCGCCAGGCGGCGTTCGAGGCCGGTGAAGGTGAGGCACTGGCGCACGGTGAGGGTCTCCGCCTCTTTGCCGTCGACGCGCAGGAGCACGGTGAAGGTGAGCCGGACGGCGTCGGCGTCCGCGGGTACGGAGAAGGTGACGGCGGTGTCCGACGCCGCGGTGGGCGGGCAGGGGCGGCCGGTGCCTGTCTCGCTCCAGCGGGCCCGTTCCTCCGCGGTGAGGGCGGTGAGGTCCAGCTCCACCGAGCCGTCGGCGGAGCCGCCGAAGGAGCGGCGATGCAGCAAGAAGTGCCGCTTCTCGCCCGGTTGCCGCCAGTGGACCGTGAGCCTGCCGGGCCCGGCCGCCTGGGCGGTCCTGGCGGCTCGGGCGGTCCCGACGGCGCGGGTGGCCCTGGCGGCGCGGGTGGTCCCGGCGGCGCGGGTGGTCGTGTGCGGCATGTCAGATCTGCATCCCGGTCTTGGGGTCGTAGCGCACCTCGGACGCCACGATCTGGTCGGTGGGGAGGACCTCGATCCAGGTGTCGAAGACCTTGAACGGCTCGGCGCCGCCGACTTCGAAGCCCTTCTCCAGCGGGTCGAAGCCGCGCTCGTACACCTTGTCGGTGGGCAGGTAGTTGACGGGGGTGCCGTCCGGCAGCCGGTCGCTGACCTTCTGCCGCGACTTCTGCCACTCGGCCGAGATGACGACCGCCAGGTAGCGGACGGCGTCGTGGACGGTGAGCCGGTCCGCGGGGAGGGTGCGGTAGCGGGCGGCGAGGTTCGGGTCCTTCCACACGTACTGCTTGAGTACGCCCAGCATGCGGGAGCGCTCGCCGTCGACGGACTCCGCGTACAGGCTGTCGAGGCCGTCGGTGCCTTCCACGCCCGCGTTGGTCAGCCAGTCCAGGGCCTCGAACTCCCGGCCCTGCCGGATGGGCACGATGGCCTTGACCCAGGGGGCGTTGAGGAAAGCGTTGCGCAGGTTGTCGCCGTCGAGCTGGAGCAGCCAGCCCAGGGAGCTGCCCAGGCGGGCGGGGGCGGAGTCGGCGGTGATGTAGTAGTCGGCCGGGTCGCGGACGCCGTCGCCCCAGTCGACGACGGTGCTCTTCTCGAACTCTCCCGTGGCGGCCTGGCCGATGCCGATGTTCTGCTTGCCCGCCACCTTCTGGGGCACCCACCACTCGGGAGCCACGAAGTACAGCATCTTCTCGACGTCGAAGAGGCTCTGTACGAGTTCCGCCATGACGTGGTGTGCCTGGTTGCCGACGGTGGCGGAGAGCCCGGCGCCGGTGAACAGCTGCCGCACCAGGTCGCGGTAGACGACGATGCGCTCCTCCTCGCGCAGGTCGGCGAAGGCGCGCGGGGCGATCCCGGACGCGATCTTCACGCGTTCCTGGGCGGCCTTGTAGAAGGCTTCCTTGGCGAGGCGTTCCTTCTCCTGGTCGACCTGCTTCAGGCGTTCCTTGTTCTGGTCCTCGATCTCCTTGCGGTACGCCGCGGAGGGGGCGTAGGTGACAGTGAAGCGGTAGGTGAAGACGTCCTCGTCCTCGCTGTGGCCGACGATCCGCAGCGCGAGGACGTTGCTGTCCTTGGCAGTCTCCTTGATCTCGAGGGCGGCGGTGTTGTTGTTCATCCACTGCACTTCGCCGTGACGCTGGTAGGTGTAGCCGTGCTTGGGGTACAGCGTCCGGTCGGCCAGGCGGGTGTCGAACTCGTCGTCGTCGGGGCCCTTCCAGGAGCCCTCGACGGTCTCCTCGTACTCCTCCGGCACGGGGATCAGCTGGGCGGGCTGGACCTGGGCCTCGGGGGGCTGGGCGATGTGGACGAGCTTGGCGGTGCCGAGCTGGTCGCCGGGCCGGTCGACGTAGGTCTGCCAGCACATCTGGGTGCCGATGTCCTGGACCTGCACGCCGACCTGGCGCATCTTGCGGCGCAGTTCGTAGTTCACCAGCTCGTCGGTGGTGTTCTGGAGCAGGTAGCGCTTGCTGGAGGTGTCCGTGGTCTCCACGACGGTCTTGAACGTCGACTTGAAGCTTCGCTTGATCTCGGTGGCGAGCTTGACGGTCTGCTGGCGGAGCTGCTTGTGGGTCTTCTCCTTGGCGGCCTTGCGGGTGTTCTCGGACTCGTAGCTCGTGGAGGCGGCCGCCTCCGTGTTGAACACGCCGATGCTGCCGCTGGTGTTCGCGGCGAGGCTGACGCCGAACTTGCTGCTGCTCTCGTTCTCGTCGCGTACGGAGGCCGAGAGTTCGTCCGCGACGGTGTTCTCCCGCTCGGTGCGGTCGGTGGTCTCGGTGGTGGACTCGGTGGTGCGCTCGGTGAGGGTGCGCCGGGTACTGGTCTCGATCAGCTCGACGCTGGCGCCGGGGCTGAGCCAGATGTGCTGCACGGGCGGGCCGAGGAACGAGTCGAACTCGAAGAAGTACTGGCGGAAGAGGTGCACGACGCCCAGGGGCGAGAGGGAGGCGTCGGCGGGGCCCGGCGCGGCCGCGGCCCGCTGATCGGACACCGCGCCGCGCAGGAGCCGGGTGAGGGCGTCGATGGCGGACACGTCGACCTGGCGGCCCCCGGCGGCGTACATGGCGTGCAGTACGTCGTAGCGGCCGGTGGCCTGGAGCTGCTTGAGGGTGCCCGCGATCTGGGACTCGCGGGCGGCCTGGGCGGCGGTGCCCGCGGCAGCGGTGCCGGTGTCGGCCGTGCGGGAGATGGGGCCGCCCTGGGAGATCTTCGACGCGGCGAGGCGGAGGAGTTCGGCGAGGCCTTCGGGGCCCACGAGGCGGTCCCAGACGGCCGGGTCGGTGAGGTCCTCCTGCCGCAGCCGGGCGATCAGTTCGCGGGAGACGACGGTGTCGAGCACGGGCGGCGGGGCGGAGACGACGGTGGGCCCCGGCTGGCCCGGCTCGATGGTCACCAGGGCCTCGTCCGCCGACGCGCCGCCGGACGGAAGGGAGTAGGAGGGCCGCATCTTCTCGGTGAGCGCGGCGGCCAGGGAGCGCTGCACGGCGGCTCCCTTGGCGCCGAAGCGGTCGGCGGCACGTGTGGAGCGCCAGCCGAGGAGGGGCTGGTAGACGCCGTACAGCTCGGAGGCGTAGGGCAGGGCGCCGTTGAATTTGGCGAGGTTGACGATCACGCGGGCCCTCCTGCGGCGCGCGTGGCCGTGCCCGCGCGGCGGGAGGACCGACGGCCCGCCGGGGGCCGTGGCTCCAGGCCTGACCGCCAGCCGCTGTCGGTACGTAAGAGGGTCGGGGCGGTCACGGGACCGGCTGATGCGGGGCGCCTTCGCATGTGCTCGCTCTCCTTCCACGAGGCCGGGCCGCTCGGCCCGGCGAGGCGCTCACTGTGCCCAGGCGCGTGAGGCGTGGGCTACTTCTGTTCCGCTCAGTGGACCGGAGGGGGGCCTGGGGCGGACGGTGAGGCGTGGGAAGGGGAAGAGCCGGGCCGGGCGGCGGGCGCGGGGCAGGTGCCCTGCGCCGGGGCCTCTGCGGGACGGCTAGAGCGGCCGTTCTATGCCGAGTTCCTGCATGGCCGTGGAGGGCGGGCCGCCCTCGGAGCGCTCGGTCTTGTAGCCCTTGACGCCGGCGGCCAGGGTGCGGGGGTCCACGGCCTCGGCCGGGGCGCCGATGGCGTACAGGCCGTCGGGGGCCGAGTCGCGGTCGTGCGGCAGCAGCCAGAAGACCCGGCGGCGGAAGGTCCCGGAGGAGCGCGAGGGCTTCGCGGTGGGCGCCAGGAGGGCGTAGCCGACCATGCGGCCGTCGCGGTGGTAGGCGGGCTTGCCGCGGCGGGTGGGCAGCCGGTCCAGGCTCTGACGTACGTAGTCGAGACTGGCGATGTCTTCCAGCCAGACGAGGTCGGCTTCGTGGCTGATCTCATCCTCGGTGATCAAGGAGCTCATGCCGGTGCCTCAGCCTCCTGGTTGGCGAGCAGTCCGATGCCTGGGTAGTACTTGCGCTGGTTGGACGTCATCATCTGCTTCGGCGACGTCAGGCCGACCAGCTCGCGGGTACGGGCAGCGAAGGCCCTCGAAGACATCGCCGGCGCCCCTTCATTCTGACACCACGCCTTGTACACGGCATACAGCTGAGTCTGCTCCGCGCGCAGCTCGGGCGCGAGGGCGCAGCACTCGTCGTAGAAGCGTCCGGTGTGGTCCTCGGTCTCGGCGTACGCGGTGGTGGCGATGCGGACGCGCTCGGGTCCTGTGAGGTCCTTCTCACCGCCGAGGTAGCGGCGGGCGCCGTCGATGAGCCAGCCAAGGATGCCGGGCCCTTCCTCGGTGACGAGGATGTCGGCCAGGTTGTCGATCTTTCGGCTGTCGGAGACGACGCGTTCGAACGGGATGAGCCGCATACGGCGCCAGAACGCGAAGCCACCGGTGCCCACTTCGGGCCGGTGGTTGCCCAGCAGCCACAACTTGTGCGTCGGCTGGAAGCTGAAGAAGTCCTGCCGCATGCGGCGCGCCTTGATCCGGTCACCACCGGTGAGCAGCTTGACCCGGGCCTCGTCGAACTTGTCGCCGGGCTTGATCTCGGAGCACACGATGACGCGGCGGCCGTGGAGTTCGGCGAGATCGGTGGGGTGACCTTCGTAGGGCCGGGCCATCAGGAAGCCCGGCGGGCCCGCGTCCGCGTAGTCGCCGAGGAGTTTCATCAGGACGTCCAGCAGGACGGACTTGCCGTTCTTGCCCGCGCCGAACAGGAACGGCAACACCTGGCCGCCCACGTCACCGGTGACGGAGTACCCCAGCAGCAGTTGCAGGAAGCCGATCATCTCGCGGCCTTCGGTGTCCTCACCGAAGGTGTCGGTCAAGAAGCGGTCCCAGCGCGGCGTCGGCATGTGGGCCGGTCCGACGGCGGTGGAGCGGGAGTGGAAGTCCTTGTTCGGGTCCGGGGTGCTCACCAGGCCGGTGCGCAGGTCGACGATGCCGTCGGGGGTGCACAGGACGTACGGGTCGGCGTCCAGGAGGGCCGCGTTCAGGACCATGCCGGGGGCGGACTTGGCCTGCATGAGCATGGCGTTGATGCCGGCCGTGGACAGGGCGCGGCGGCGGTGCTTGGTGAGCGCGTGAGCGGTGTACAGGCCGCGGTGGTCCTGGGCCGCGATGTTCTCTGCGAGGTCACCCGCGGCCCACAGGACCGTGTCGTCCTCGTCGATCTGCCAGCGGGTGGTGTCCCAGCGGTACCAGCCGATGCCGGGCACGTGCCGGTAGTCGTTGGCGTAGAGCTTGACGAACAGCTTGGCGTTGCCGCGGTCGGTCAGGGTGTCGGGCAGCAGACCGGCCGGGGTCGCCTCTCCCGGGGCCGGGGCGCGCGAGGAGTCGGCCTGTGCCGGGAGGGCGCCCTGGGGTTTCTGTTCGCGGATCTGGGCGGCCACGGCCTTGGGGTCGAAGGACGCGTAGTCGAAGAGCGTCTCGTTGCTGGGTGAGGTCACGAGCGTCCCCCGCTTGTGTGAAGGGGGCGTTTGAGTCCTGCGGACAGGCCACTGCGGATGATCTGCTCGGCCCGGCGCTCCTGGCCGGGGCGGGCCGCCGCCGCGGTCTCGCGCAAGGCCCGCTCCGCGTCGTCCTGGGTGAGGCGCCCTGAGGCGACGAGGCCGCCGAGGGTGTAGGCGGCCCGGTTGAGGGCGTCGGAGAAGCCCGCGCCCTCGGCGACCTGCCCGCAGGCCTCCACGGGCGCCAGGACGCTCTCCAGGAGCCGTGTGGTGCCCTCGTGGCCGCCACCCGCGGCGAGGACGGCCTGCTGCGCCCGTGGCGGCACCGGACGGGGCGCGGGGATGTGCGGGGCCGGCAGATGGCCGGTGCGCTCCAGTTCCTGCGCCAGCCACTGCGGCAGCGCGGCGGGCTGCCGTACGTCCCCGACGGGCGTGTACGCGCCGGAGGTCGTGGTGGTGCCGGGGGCGATGATGTAGCTGCCGTGAGCGCGGATGTCGACCTGCCAGGCCAGCGCGCGCCCCGGGGTCGAGCCGACGGAGGACTGCCAGCGCCGGGCGTCCTCGGCGCGGTACCACACGTGCAGGCCCCCTGAGGGGGTCCGCACCCGCAGGGTGGCGGTGTCCTCGGCGGGGCTCGGCTGGTTCCTCAGGGCGGCCAGGACGGCGAGGGTGTGAAAGCCGTTCGAGAGGCCCGCCAGGTCGACCTGGTCGGCGATGGGGATGCCCGGCAGGAGCCGGTCCCTGGCCGGGAGCGGCGCGGGGTGGGCGTCGATGTCCAGGACGACGAGCCCGGCGGGCCCGCAGGCGACACCGACGCCTGACCCCGGCTGCGCGCCCCACCACTGCTTGATGCGCTCCTGGTCGAGGGTGGCCGCGTGGAAACCGTGGCACCAGCGGCCTGCCGGGAGGCAGGGGCAACTGCGCGGATCGTGCTTGGTGTCCCGGCATTCACGGCAGTTCCCGGCCGGTGTCTTGCGCCCCGGGGCCAGCGGGTGAACGGGCCAGCCCTGCCGGGCGCACCACAGGGCGGCGGCGAGCGGCTCAGCGACTGACGGCTTCAGGGCAGGCCGCTTTGAGTCGCTACGAGGAAACCGCAGCTCAGCAGGCATCTCCATCCCCTATCAGCGACCGAAGCGACTCAACGACGGACACAGATTAGCGAATGTTACGCCTGAGGTCGTGGAGCACGTGCGGAAGGTTGCGGATCCATGTCGCTGATGGAGCCCGGCGACCGGGGGGTCCAGCGACTGAACGAGAAGCCCAGCGACTGAAGGCCCTTCAGTCGCTTTTTTTGGCTCGTCTCAACGATGCAGGTCAGAGCGTTGCAAAACCCAAAACAGCGACTGAAGCGACTGAAGTCTTCTATATATGACGCACACGCGCACACGCTGGCACTTCATATATACGGAAGCTGAGTCGCTTCAGTCGCTGTTTCTTGACGGGGACAGCTCTGACCTGCGGTTTTCTGGCCGAGATGGCAGCGACTGTTCAGTCGCTGGGTCGCTCGGGCTTCAGTCGCTGGTCCGGAAGCGGCCAGCGACTGAAGCGACCGAAGCGACTGAACTTTGAGCACACTGTCCGGCTGGCTCGGTTCAGCTCCAGCTCCCAGGGGACCTCGGCCACTCCCCCGGCAGCGGGTCAGGCCCTGTCCGGTGCGCGGCGTCGGAGCCACCGGCACCCGACGGCAGGCAGAGTCGGGCGAGCAGATTCTGAGAATCCCTGACAGAGCGCGCGGCGCACGGAAGACTGGGGCCGACAGCTCAGCGAAGAGAGACGGTCCGTGAGTTCCACCATCGAGGTAGTCGGCGGCCACCTGCCACCCCCCGCCCGCAAGGCCGGGCTGGCTTTCCATGTCGTCGGCGGGGAGGCCGCGGTCTCCGCCTTGGTCACCGGAGTGCCCGCGCTGCTGGCCTCGCGCGGGGCGCCGCCTGTGGGTGACGCCGCGAAGCTTGTGCTCCGCGTTGACGGTGGCAGCAGCGTCGAGAGTCCGGGCGACGCCACCCGCGAGAGGCGCCTGGAAGAGCTGGCCGACAGGCTGCGTAGCCCGCTGACCGGGCTGCCGTGATCGGTGCTGGGCCGGGCGTGCTCCAGGTTGACGAGGTGGTCGTACGACGGTCTGTGCCCGCCCTGGGCCGGGTGCTTGCCTCGGTGCTCGGAACAGCCGGATGCCCTGCCGTCGCGTCGGGCCCGGAGAAGACCCGCCCGCTGCTGGACCGCCTCTTCGACGCTCGGGGCGGTGGGGCCCTGAGTCTGGTCGGAGACCGTCTGGCCGTGGATGCACCGGTTCGTAGCCTGGCGCGCGCATCTGGAGGGGCGGCGGGCCTCCGCGTTCCTGGCACAGTCCGCGTACGAGTCGGCCTCGCGCTGGTGCGGCCCAGCCGTCGTCTGCGAGGGGCCCCGCGTCCTCTGCGCGCGGGGTGTGGTCGTCGCTTGTCCCCCTTCGGGGTGAGCACGAGTTCGTGGGCGGCTGTCGGCCGGCTGCCCGGGGGCTGGTGGAGCTGTTCGACGGCGCGGAGGCCGCGCTCGAGTTCGACGGCGCGGAGGCCGCGCTCGAGTTCGACGCCGACCCGCTGAGCGCAGTCGGCGCCCTGGACAGCTACGTGCAGAGGCTGCCACTCGACGAGTTCGAGGTGGATGACTGGATTACCTTGCACGCAGACCTGTCCGGGTACGTCACGGTGGTGCTGCTGGAGACGTACGGAGGCACCTGGCGGGCCCGCCTGGACGATGCCTTGCCGACGGGCTGGGAGCCGGTGATTGACGTCGGCGGCCCAGACGCCCAGCACCGGGTGATCGCGCCGATGTCTTTCGTGTACGAGTATCTGGTGCCGGTTCCTCAGAGGATTCCTCGCCTGGGAACCTGGCGCGAGCTGACGTGCCGTACGGGCTTACGGGCCGGCGCCGGGACTGGTCGACGGGGTCGGATACCGACCAACTCGCCTGGCTGGCAGCCATCGTGGACGCCTTCCGGACCACGTTCTCTGACCTGAACGGTCGCCGAAGCGGCGGAGGAGCCGGTTCTCCTGTGGTCGGCGGGATCTGGCGGGCGGCCCCTTCGGGACGGCACCGCGCGGATGCGAGGCCCCTGATGGCAGCGCTGGCGTGACTGGAGGCGACGGCTGAGACCCGCCAGAGGGCCTCTGGCGTATGGGCGATCAGGCTTCCGCGCCCGGCCGGACCCGTGCCGCGCCAACGGCTGGAGCTACGGCAGCTGCCGAGCGGCGCTCCCGCCCTTCGCAGCGGGTCTTTCCTCAGCTCTGAGCCAAGGACCAGGCCGAGCCCCCTGGCCGGCAGGAACCGTAGGCCCGGCGCAGCGTCTCGATCGCGCCGGGAGCCAGCTGGTGACGTACCTCGTGGGCGCCCACGGCTACACCCGGGCGCACCGCGACGGGCATCATCCCGGTGGTCCTGTACGCCTTGCTGGCCGTCGTTGCCAACCCCGGAGGACGCGTGACGCCACGGCGCAGAACGTGCCCTGGGGAAGCGCTCGGCACACCGGCAAACCCCACCGGCCACCGTGAGAAGCCGCCCTGAGGGACGCGTGCCGAGGCCCCGCGAGGCAGAGGGAACCGTCCGTGCCCGAGCCACCTGCCGACGGCCACCTTCTGGACGACTCCCCCCTCGCTTTGTAGCTGAGTAGACATAGCGTTGAGCGCACCACGCGGAGACGCCCCAGCAGGTTCCGCCCCCGGCAGGTCAGTCCCGCGCCACGCCCCGCCGAGCCAGCCAGGCAACCAGTGACTCAGGGCGCAGGAGCGGGAGCTGGCCGGGCCACCGGTGCCAGTCCAATCCGTCGTCCGCGTGATACGTCAGTACGCCGAGCACTGCCCCCAGCTCACCGCGCACGGTGAAGGTGAGGTCTCCCAGACACATGCAGAGGAAGGGCGCGGCCGTCGGGTCGACTTCCAGGAGGTGGGCCAGTTCGGCGATCTCATCGGCGCGGCCCACCATGACCGACCGCCCTCCCGCTCGCCGTGGCGCGACCTCGACCGACCGGGCACCCGCCCACAGGGCATCCACGTGGCGCAGCGCGATGGTTTCCATGTCTTCAACTCCCGGTGCCAGCGAACGAAATGTACCCGCTGCGAGAGGCAAAACCGCCTGAGCGGCCCTCTGAGCGCCGAACTCCGCGCGGAAGGTCGTGCCATACCGGCGCCTCGCGGTTCGGCCCTCTGCGGCCCCATTCTGGGCGTCGGTTTTGAGAGGACTTGAGCGGAATTTGTGCTCTGCCTTTTTGAAGCGTCGCCAGTGGTGTGAACGAGCGCGTGTCCGACGTTCGCGCAGCTGTCGCGGTCGACGTCGGCCGCAGCCGCCAGGGCGATGCTGACGCCTTGTCCACTCCCCGCTCCCCTGCCGAGGTTGACGCCCCGCGCGGGGTCGGTACGAGAGGTCGTTCACGGCACGTCCCCGACCCAGGCCGCTCGGTGCGGTGGACGCGGCCGCCCCGTCAACTCGTACAACACGCTCCCGACCACCGGGAACAACCCCGTTCTGACGAAACGCCAGGCAAACCCCCTCATCATGGAACGGGACGCACGGCCTGTCGCTGATGCGCCTCTCCAACCGCAGGAACCCCACGAACTCACCCCCGTGAGAGGCTTTCTAACGTGTCGTGTCGGAAGTTGATGTTGGACGTTAGTAAGGTAGCCCCATGAGTTCTCCAGCCACAGCGAGCGACCGCGAGAAGGTCGTGTCCAAACTGCCGGGATGGCTCCGGCAGAACCTGAAGGTCCGAGCCGCCCAGCACGGGATCGAGATCCAGGCCGCCGTCGAACAGGGGATCAACCACTGGATGGCCCTCGCGGCCAGCCCCAGCACGGTCGACACCGCCGGGGCCGACTCCTTCTCCACCTTCCTCCCCCACGGCCAGTGGGACCAGTTCCGGCAGAGCACCGCCGACCGCCGGGTCTCCTTGACCCAAGGCCTGGCACAGTCGGTGCAGCTGTGGCTGGAGAGGAATCCGGCTCCCAGTGTCCAGCGTGCCAAGCACCCGAGGCGGCGCATCGTCTGCAACCAGAAGGGCGGGGTGGGCAAGACCGCCGTCACCGCCGGCGTGGGAGAGGCGCTCGCCGAGGACCCCGAGGCACTCCACCCGGTGCGGATCTCCCGGCACTTCGCCGCCCAGCTCGAAGGGAGCGAGCACGAGGACCCGCTGGAGGTGGAGGACCTCCCCGGTCTGGGGCGGCGCACCCTGCTGGTCGACTTCGACCCGCAACGCCACCTCACCAAGCAGCTGGGGAAGGACGAGATCCCCATGGACCCGGAGGTCGACAGCCTGAGCAAACACATGTCGGGCGAGGCCAAGGGTGACATCCGCGACCTGATCGTGCCGATCGCCGACGACCGGTACGGCAACCGCCTTGACCTCCTCCCCGGCTGCCAGGACGGCTTCCTGCTCGACGTCGCCCTGTCCAAGGTCCGCTTCCGGGAGGCCGCGCTCGAGCGGGCCCTGGCCTCGATCGAGCCGCTCTACGACGAGATCATCGTGGACTGCCCGCCGAGCCTCGGGCTCAGCATGGACGCCGCGATCTACTACGGCCGCCGCCGTGAGGAGGAGTCCGCGGGCAGTTCAGGCCCGCTCATCGTGGTGCAGGCCGAGGACAGCAGCGCCGACGCCTACGACCTCCTCATCACCCAGATCGAGGACCTCCGCAACGACATGGGCGTGGAGATCGACTACCTCGGCATCGTCGTCAACCTGTACGACCCGCGCCGCGGTTTCATCGCCACCTCGTCGCTCGAGGCCTGGATCGACATAAAGGATCCGAAGGTGGTCGCCGTCATCGGTGACCTGACAGACCAGCGCAAGGCCGTCCGGCTCAAGCAGCCCCTGCTGTCCTTCGCCCCCCGCGGCGAGCAGGCAGCCAGCATGCGCGCACTGGCGAGGGAGATTTCATGAGCGGCCGTGTAGCCGATCAGCTGGGGACCGGGGCGTCCTTCGGCAGGACGCGTGGGGGCGTCAGCGCCCGCCGCCAGGCCGTCGCCGCCACCACCGGGGCCCCGACGACCGGCGCGCCGGACAGCCGCCTGCGCACGCTGCCGCTCGGCCAGCTGGTACCCACCCGGTTCAACCCGCGCCGCAACTTCGGCAGTGAGCAGGACCTGAGGGAGTTCGGGCAGCGGCTCGGCAAGAAGCAGTTGCAGCCCGCTGTCGCCGTCACGAGCGAGGCCTATCTCGCCCTCTGGCCGGAGGAAGCGGACAACGTCGGAGCCGCCCACTACGTCCTGGCCAACGGCGAGCGCCGCTACCGCGGCTCCAAGGCCGCGGGGTTGCAGACCCTCGACGTCGTGGTCGACGACGAGGTGGCCAAGTCCCGCGCCCACTTCCTCGACGCGGTCTTCTCCGAGAACGACGACCGGGAGAACCTCGACCCGATCGAGCGGGCTCTCGGTATCCAGACCATGGTCGAGGAGCTGGGAGGCAAGGCGAAGGTCGCCGAGTACTACGGCAAGTCGGCGGGCTGGGTCACCCAGCAGATCTACCTGCTGGACCTGGTGCCCGAACTCCAGGCGCTGGTCAGCTCCGGCGAGCTGCCGGTCCGGGAGACCCGGACCCTGGCGAAGCTGCCCGCCGACCAGCAGCTCCCTGCCTGGGAAGAGCGGGACACACAGCGCCAGGAGGAGAAGGCGCAGCCCCGGCCCCCACGTGCGGCCAAGCCCGAACCGAGCAGTGAGCCCCGGCCGTCGGCGGGGCCTGCGCAGCCGGAGGCGGGCTTTACCGCGGTAAAGGAGCAGCCGCCCGCGGATGTCTCGCGGCGTACGGAGACCGAGAGCTTTACCGCGGTAAAGCCGGTCGGGGAGAGTGCCGAGGCCGAGCCGATCGCCGAAGCCTCGGTTCCGGCTCAGGCGCAGGCCTCGCAACCGGCTTCGGCCCAGGCTCCGGCCTCGGCCCAGACTCCGGCTCCGGCCCAGGCCCCGGCTTCGGTGGCACAGGAGAAGCCCGCGGATGCCGCCACGGCGGCTCCCTCCTCCCCCAGCCTCAGGACGGCGACACAGTCCGCCGATGTTCCGCAACTGCCGTGGGGCGATCCGCTGTGGTTCGACCATCACCTCCGCAAGCACATGTCCAAGGAGAACCGCGACCGACTGGTGTGGCTTCTCCAGGCGGCGGAGGACGACAAGGAATAGCTCGTCACCTCTGCGACACGTGCAAGGGCCCGGCTCCCCCAACGGTTCTCCGTTGCGGGAGCCGGGCCCTTTCAAGGTGCTTGGCCTGGCGTGCTCGCGTCTCAGGAGTACGCCGACGGATGGCCGTCTCCCTCTGGTGGGCTTTACCGCGGTAAAGCCCACCGTCCCCCGGCAGCCCTACCGTGGTGGGCGCTTGGCGGGAAGCGGGGGCAGGAAACCGTCCAGGACGGCGTCCAGAAACTCGCTGCGGTTGTCGAATCCGTATGTGCTGGCGTAGGTGTCGTAGACCGCCAGCTCGCGGGGTGTGGGCCGGAAGCTCTGCTGGACCCCGTGCTTGGTGCCACAGCGGTCCACACGTCGTGTCGGTACCTCCTCGAACAGGCCGTCCGGGTCCTCGTCCTCCGGGCTGACCGGGTGCTGACGATGGCGGACTTGTTCGCGCAGTGAGGTCCAGAGGTCGTACTTCCTGGCATGGAGGAAAGCCCGCTTCACGACGACGGCGTTGGTGGGCTCCACGCCGGTCTGGACCTTCGTCGTGGTCTGGTAGTGCAGGAAGCGTTTGCGTACCTCGCTGTGCACCATGACTGTGCACTGGCCCGGAGAGTTCGCCGCGTGCAGCTCGGGCAACTGCGGCATTACGACCTCATGCGGTCCGGCCGGGGTCGCTGGGGTTGCTGGGGTTGCTGGTTGTGCCGCTGCTGTCGTGGGGTGCTGCGGTACGGGAGGGGCGAGTGGCGTGGCCTCGGCGGCGGGCGGCGGCACGGGAGCTGCTACGGCCGTGGGTGGTGGTGCGGGATCCGCTACGACAGTGGGTGGCGATAGCGGAGCTGATACCTCCACTCCCCCGCCGTCCCTCTCTACGTCGTCTTCCGTCTCCGCGGCCTGCTCCGCAGGATCTGGCTCGGCTGCGGCGGGCCGCTGTGCGCGAGACCCGAACGCCGCCAGGGCGGCGCCGCTGTCGAGGCTGAAGGCGTCGAGGGCGGCATCCTTCTCCAGGCCACCGTTCCGGGTGCGCTCGTCGGCCTTCGTCTTCTTGCCGACGGTGGACTTGCCGGTGGCGGACTTGCCGGCGCCCGCTGTGCCGGCCTTGGCCGCTGTTGTCTTGGTGGCTGCGGTCCGCTTGGTCATGCCGCGCCCTTCTTCCGGGTGGTCTCCTGGTCCAGAGCTGCCTTGGCCTGGAGAACTTCCAGGGCCAGGGAGCGGTAGTCACCGGCCAACGCGCGCAGGGAGCGCCGGACGGCGGGGTCGAGGTCGGCGGCGGTGTCGACGGCCAGCTCCTGCGGCACGGCACCGTGGGTGCGGCAGGCGACCGCTGCGGCTTCGACGTGGCGGATCGTCTGGTCCATGACCGGGGCCGCGCCGTTGAGGTCATCGGCCAGCTGATTCTTGATCTTCTTCTGGACACGGGTGGCAGAGGAAGCGGTCGCGAAGATCACGACTCCTAGCAGCCGCAACAGGGGGTTGAGTTGCCGGGCTTGGGCGAAGCGCCGGGCCACGGTACGCAGTCCCTTGCGTGAGGAGGGGTCGGAGCGGGTGGGAACCAGGGTCATGTCCCCGGCCACGAGCGCCTGTAGTTGCAGGGGTTCGGAGCCGGGCGCGACATCGAGGATGATCACGTCGTAGAGGTGCCGGACGGGGTCGATGGCGGCGGCGTACATGCCCATCCAGGCGAACTGGTCCTCAGGGTCACTGCTGTTCGCGGCGGCACGCCGCTGGCAGTACAGCTCCTCGATCACGTCTTGCAGGGCGGGGCCGCCGGGGATCACGGAGAGGTTGGGGCGCGCTTCTCCGACCGGCTCGAAGGGCTTGCCTTCGAGGAGGGCCGCGGCCTGGGCGTGACCGTCGTCGGCGAGCCCGCTGGCGGCGGTGCCGAGGTCCTCGTCCTGGTTGCCCTGTTCGTCTATCTCGACGAGGAGGACCTTCAGCCCGGTCTTGGACAGCGCCGCGGAGAGGGCCGCGGCCAGACTGCTCTTCCCGACGCCGCCCTTGCCGTTCACGATGACGATGACCTTGCGGTCGTGGACGCCTTCACTCATCAGTTGCAGTCGGCGGCGCAGCACGGCTTTCACCTGCTTGAGATCGACGACGCCGAGCTTCACGGTACGCAGGGCCACTGACATCACATCCCGTCACATTTTGGACATCATGTGATGATCGAAACTATGCCTCACTGTGGCCGCGTCCAGCACGACACACGGCACCGCTGCGTGTTGCCGGCCTACGTTCACCTAGCTGGACGCAGCGGGTGAGGAGGAGCAGGGCATGAAGGCGTACCCGAGGGCTGACCCAGGCCCTAGCACCGCCCCTAGCCCGACCTCTCGCACAGCAGCTAGCGCGCTAGGCGGTGTGACCATGGTGCTCAACAAGGTCCCGAGGAACCTGACGGCCGCGCTCTTCACCGCTAGCCCGAGTGCGATCCGCACCAGAAGGACAGCACGGGTTGCGAGCCCGGGGGAGTGGCATCGCGTCCCTGTCACTGCGGTGACGCTCAAGGCTTCCGGGATCTACGAGGGCCCGTGACCGGCCTGCCGCCAGGCCGGCAAGGCACCTTGCTGGGGCTGTGGCTTTACCGCGGTAAAGCCACAGCCCGTCCACGGGGGAGGGGGCGTCCGTTCGTGGGCCGCCCTGTCGGTGCCGACGACGGCGTCAGGCCTTGCCGGGCTCTGCATCACTGGCGAAGTCTCCCGCCGGGCTTTACCGCGGTAAAGCCCGGCCGCTCGCATGCAGGCTTCGGCGCTGCCTCATGTAGTGAGGCGGATTAACGCCTCCCCAGGACCGCACCCGCCTCTGCGCCAGCGACCTCATGGCAACGCTCCGAGCTGCCGAGAAAACCGATGGGGCTACCCGGCTTGCTTCAGGCATGATCAAGCCGTGAGCACCTACCTGGAGACCGAGCGCCTAGCCCTGCGCCACTTCACTGCGGATGACGCCGATCTGCTGATCGGGCTGGACAGCGACCCGGCCGTGATGCGCTACCTGAGCGGCGGCCATCCGACTCCGCCGGAGGTGGTCCGGGAGTGCCATCTGCCGAGAATTCTCGCCGGCTACGAAAAGTGGGGCGGCGACCTCGGACTGTTTGCCGCGTACGAGAAGTACGGCGGTGCGTTCATCGGCTGGTTCCACCTGCGCCCCGAGCCGGAAGGCCCGCTGAGCGAGGCCGAACTCGGTTACCGGCTGAGACAGGCGGCTTGGGGCAAGGGCTATGCGACCGAGGGCTCCCGGGCCTTGCTGAGTAAGGCGTTCACAGACCTTGGGATACGTATGGTCTGGGCCGCGACGATGTCCATGAACCACGGTTCGCGCAACGTACTGAAGAAGCTCGCAATGACGCTGACGGCCACCATTCCCACTCCCTCCGACATGGAGATGATCGAGGGCGCCGAGCATGGAGGCGTACGGTACGAGATCACCAAGGAGCAGTGGGAGCAGCAGTAGCTGCGGCGCGAGCGGCCGTGCTGCCTGGAGGGTGCCCATTGCTCGCAAGTGAGCCCAGGAGCGCGCAGCTCAACCCTCGGCGTGGGCGCTGACGAGGTTATGAGCGAAGCCGTTCTGCCTTAAGCAGTGCTGTCGCCGTCGACTGGGCTGGGATGGGATGGGCTGGGCTGGGCGTCTGTGGCGACGTTCCCAACCGGACGGTGCCTACGTGCAGCGGGAACGGACAACGGTCTGTTGATCGTCATACAGGGCATGCCTTCCGTTCTCATCCTTGGTTTCGACCCTCATGCAGTGCCTGGTATGGACGGGGACGCCATGCGCGCGGTCCTGGACAAGGAGCTGACCCGTTTTGGCGAACACGCCATCGACGCCTCCATGGCGCTGATCGCGCCGGATGAATCGGCCGAGTCCACGGTGGTCGCGGCCCTGTCTGAACGAGACTGGGACGTCGTCGTCATCGGGGGAGGGATACGCAAACCCGAGCCTGTCCTGACGTTCTTCGAGCAGGTCGTGAACCTGGTCCGGCAGCACGCACCAGGAGCCGCGATCGCGTTCAACACCGGCGTTGACGACAGCGTCGAGGCAGCCAAGCGGTGGCTGTGAAAACCCAGCCCTTTGCCTGAACCGCCTTCGTCTCCGCGAGGATGGAACTCTCGTGGCAGAGGGAATGGGCCCGCGCGGCCTTGTCTCATCCTGCCTTCACGGGATCGCACGCTGTGAATCCGCGTCGTACGAGCGGGGCGACAGAGAAGGCAGGCAGCAGCCGGGCGCCGGATCGAAGGCCGATGTGTTCGCCTACGCCGAGGTCGAGGACGTCACCTTGTGAGCCGACGGCACCATCACCATCAGCGCCGGCCAGAGCCGCACCCTGTGGTCCGGCGCGACGGACGAGCACCGAACTCGCCCTCGCTCGCCCCGCAACCAACTGATCACCACCGGCCAACGCCCGGGCAGCACACCTCGAATGGGGGAGCGGGAGAGGCTGAAAGCCGTGTACGGCCCGCTGACGGCCGATCTCGGCCCGGCAGGTCCCATCACACCAGCAAGGTCGCGTACGGCCCTCCATGCCCCCATTCTGTCGGTCGCTTTTCGGTTGATTTAAAGGAAAAGGGAGCTATGCCCGTTTTCGGGTCTGCTCGCTCGGGTGGGCTAGGTCCGGTACGACGGCCACTCGTGTGCCCACGACGTAGCTTTACCGCGGTAAAGGCCGCCGTTGGCGTTGGCGTTGGCGTTGGCGATGGCGATGGCGCGGCTGGCCGGGGGCGTCCGGGAGCGTCGTACCCCTCGTGTACCGAGGCCTGCCCGGGGTGGAGGCTTTACCGCGGTAAAGCCCACTGCTCTCCGAGAGGGGAGTCGGATGCCCCCTGGTGCTTGAGTCTCCCGTAAGGGGAGACGCGAAGGTGAGGGCATGAACGGCGAGACGCACTACTCGATCGGTGAGCTGGCCCGGCAGTCGGGGCTGACGGTGAAGGCCATCAGGTACTACGCAGATATCGGGATCGTGCCACCCGCCGACCGCACCCCGGCTGGCTACCGCCGCTACGGCGGTGACGCCGTCGCCCGCCTCGACCTCGTACGCACCCTGCGCGAGCTGGGAGTCGACCTGGCCACCATCCGCAAGGTCATGGACCAGGAGGTCTCGCTTGCGGATGTCGCCGAGAGGCATGCCGAGGCACTGGATGTGCAGATCCGGGTGCTGCGGCAGCGTCGCGCCGTACTGACGGCGGTGGCCAGACTCGGCTCGACTCCTCGGGAGATGGATCTCATGCATAAGCTGGCAAGACTGTCCGAGGCCGAACGGCAGTCTCTGATCGACGACTTCCTCGGCGCCGTGTTCGACGGCTTGCACGATCATCCCGCCTTCGCAGCGGTCATCCGCTCGCTGACTCCTGAGTTGCCTGACGACCCCGATCCCGAGCAGATCGAAGCGTGGGTGGAGCTGGCCGGGCTGCTCCAGGACGCTGAATTCCGCGCCAATTTGCACGGCATGGCTCAGGATCTGGCGACCGCCTGGACCCTGGACGACGCCATGGGTCTGCCTCGGATCCTCGCCGAAGCCGTCCGGGCGGAGGTGGCGCCGGCGCTCGAAGCCGGTGTTGCGCCGGACTCGCCCGAGGCAGAGCCGATCGTCGCAGCGCTGACGGCCCGCTACGCGCACATCAGCGGCTGCCTGTCCTCGTTCGACCGCTGTGATCTCTACCTGGGTCTTGCCGCCCGACTGGATCAGATGAACGACCCGCGCCGGGACCAGTACCTCTGCCTGCTGGCCGTCGTCAACGGTTGGCCTCCGCCACAGCTTTTGGCTCCCGCGCTTACGTGGCTCACCGCGGCTCTGCGTAGCCGGGTGCCGCGGTGACGAGCAGACCGCACACCGAGCGGCGAGCCCCCGCCAGCACAATCGCTTCCGCCTCTCCGCCTCTCCGCCACTCGGCCCGCCCGGTCCCGGGACGGCGGCAGTTGGTCGGGCCTGAGTCTGGACATGCAGGCCCGTCATCAGCCGGGGTTGTGCGTGTTCAGTGCCGAGCAGCGCCTGCTGATTGCCCAGCAGGGGCGGCCCTTACTGCTCGCTGCCATCGATGAGCGGCTTCAGGAAGTGGAGTTCTGGCGCACCGACGCATACCGCTCGTGCGTCCCGCCGTTGCGTGCCGGTGTGGCGTGGGCCCTGGCAGGCAGCCCGCGACGGTGGGCCCATCGCTTCGCGCAGTACCTCATCGACTGACCGGACAGCCCCTTGCACGAGGGCCGATGGCTGCTCGCGGGCGGGAGTTCGCTCCTGCGCTGGCGTCACGCTGACACTTCGCACGCGGAGTACTGGCGCTCGATGCTCATCGACGGCCATCCGGACGGGTACGTCGACTGGTTCGTCCATTCCTCTTCGCGTGAGGTTCTCCCGCTGCGGCCGATGCCTGAGGCCGACGACGGCCAGGTCAAGGCCTACCGCAAGCAGGCCCGTGAGCTGCATCGCACGGTTCCGCGTGATGACCTGGCCGCGCGCATCGATGAGGCCGTGGTCTGCTACGAGGACGAATTGGCCCGCTTCGCCGAACTCCGCGCAGTGCACGGCCCCACCGTCCCGGACGGCACCGCCACGGCGGGCCCCCAGCTCGTACGCCGCCTCCACGACCTCCACACCGCGAGACACGTCACTTGGGCGTGGCCCTTGCCTGGGGGAGTGGGGGAGTGGGGGAGTGGGAGCGCATCGCGCTCGAGGTGACCGCCGGCCGGGACTGGCCCGGCAGCTGAGCCTTGAGGAGGAGCCCGCACCGGCTATCGCTGTACGTAACCCTCTCTCAGAGGGCCCCCGGCCAGGTCGAGCACCTCCTTCGCCGCGGCTGCCAAAGGCGTTGAGTCGCACCCTTCGGCCACGACCTGATGGCCGTCCAGGAGTGCCTTGCCCAGGGCCGGATCCGCGCTGAGGAGTCGGCGGGGCAGCCACTTGCCGATCCCCGTCCAAGCGCCGTGGTACGCGGACAGGATGTGGGCCGCCTCACGCAGCGTGTGGTCAGCCAGGGCGAGTTGCTCGTAGCGATCGGCCGCGGGGGTGTCGATCAGGTCGTCCATGAAACAGGTGAGCAGGTAGCGGACACGTTCCCACTCTGGGGCAGTGAGTGGGACGGGGCCGTCGGAGAGAGCAGTGCGTGCCTGCGCGCGGGCCTGGGCTGCTGTTGCTTTCGCGAAGTTGGCTTTATCCATGCCCTGGGCCCAGACAGCCACGATTCGTAGCAGCCGCAACGGGTAATGTCGTTGCTACTCCAGGGGCGGGTTGTAGCCTTCCCGTCGCGACGGCACCGGGCACAAGGGGAGGCCGTGTTTTTTTTGGGGGGGCGTGTGGTGGGTGGGGCTGCCTCTCATGGCCGTACTCACCTTCGTCGCCGGTATCGCCAACGGCAACAGTGACGCTGCACGTATGCCGCGTCGCGCGCGGGGGCGTAAGGGCTGGAGGACCGTGCTCGACTGGCGTTTCGAGCTGAGGGCGAGGGTGAGGGTGGAGGGATGGGCCCGCGGGCCACCGCCGCGCTGGTCGCCCTTCTCGACAGCCATGGTGGTCCATTCGGCAGTTCCTGGGGCTAGGGCGTGTACTGAAGATATTTCCGGAGCGGTCGTCGAGCCGCTCCGCTACGGGGCGGCCATGGCGAACTTCGTGCTAATTGCAGGTGCGCGACTCGGATCGTGGGCGTGGGACGATGTGGTGCGGCACCTGCGTGGGGCCGGCCATGGCATCCATCCGCTGACGCTGTCCGGTCTCGCTGAGAAGCAAGGCGTGCCGGCCGGGCAGCAGACCCACGTCCAGGACATCGTTGATGAGGTCGAGCGCCAGGATCTGCGTGAAGTCGTCCTGGTAGGTCACAGCTACTCGGGTATCCCGAGCGGTCAGGCCGCCGGGCGCCTCGGCGACCGGCTGGCGCACGTGGTCTTCCTTGACTCCAGTGTTCCGGCCGATGGTGAACCGTTCGTCTCCGCCTGGCCGGACGGCGGGGCGATGATGAGGGCATCGGTCGCCGAGAACGGCGGATTCTGGCCGGTCGCGCCCGCGACCTACTTCGAGGGCCACGGTCTCACCGATGAGCAGATCGCACGGATCGTGGGCGGTTCGACGCCACACCCGGGTGCCACGCTGACCGAACCCGCCGTGCTGGAAAGGCCGCTCGACGATTTCCCGGCGACTTACATCAAGTGCACGCTCGGTGACCCCGAGCCGAGCGACGACGTAGCCAAGCTGTTGGCCAGCGGGCGATGGCGGCTGATCGAGATGGGCACCGGCCACTGGCCGATGTTCTCCCAGCCACGCGAACTGGCGCAGATCCTTCTCGACATAGCCGGGGTGTGACCGCAGTTCAATGCTTACGGATTCCTTGCCGGCCTCGCATTAACTGCGCTGATCAAAGCCACTTGTTGATGGCCGCTACGAGGACGGTCCCCTCGTAGCGGACCACGAGTTTGTCGTGCCGTATGGCCACGGCCCGATGCCTCATTGGCGGTTGATCACGCACTCGACCGCGTGGCGCTCGCGGTAGTCAGCCAGGTCGAAATGCGGTGGCCGTCTGCCGCTGGAGCCACGCTTTCTGCGGTTGCGCGCCTGATCGGCCCCTGTCCGGGATGGTGCAGCGGATCCCGTGCCGACGCAGGTAGGCGCGGCTTTTGCGGGAGGCGTACGCCTTGTCCGCTCGGACCCGATCGGGGCGGACGCCTGGGCGGCCCGTCCCGATGCAGGGCACGCGGACCTTCTTGAGTATGGGGTCGAACCGCGGCGAGTCGCCGTGCTGCCCGGCCGTGATCACGATCGACCTGGGCTTTTGGCCCTGCTCGACGGCCAGGTGCAGCTTGGTGGTGAACCCGCCGCGTGAACGTCCCAGCCCGTGATCACGGGGCTCGGTGAAGATGCCGCCCGGTGGTTCCTTCTTCCTGGAGCGTCGTTGCGGGTCGCCCTGCTTGCGGGCCCCGGCCGCATGCTGATGGGCGCGGCAGGCCGCGGAGTCGACGCTCAGGTCCCACGTGATCGCACCCCTCGCTTCGGCCAGGGACTGGAGCTGGGTGAGGATCCGCTGCCAGGTGCCGTTCCGCTGCCATCGGCGGAACAAGTCGTAGAACCGGCTCCACGGTCCGTACTCGACGGGGAGGTCCCGCCATGGAACACCGGTCCGGAC
Source organism: Streptomyces sp. NPDC045778 (assembly GCF_056431945.1). Classification (NCBI taxonomy): domain Bacteria; kingdom Bacillati; phylum Actinomycetota; class Actinomycetes; order Kitasatosporales; family Streptomycetaceae; genus Streptomyces; species Streptomyces sp. NPDC045778. The sequence goes on along the minus strand of NZ_JBWKJZ010000013.1, from coordinate 181,641 downwards.
ACCGAACCGTATGCCGTCGATCAACTGCCGCCGAGGCCAGACGAGCGGCCGCCCCGCCCTGGCACCCTTCGGCAACAACGGCTCCAGCGCCGCCCACTGCTCGTCCGTGAGATCTCCCTGCCTGTGACGGTGAGCGTCGTACGGTACTCGCCGTGATGGCTTGGGCCTCGGGGAGATGGGGGTGAAGGGGGGCCCTGGTGGCCGCCAAGGCCGAGTTCAGGCAACGGGTGGCTTGGCGGTGTGGGCAAAGCCGTCGCGGGCCGCCATGGCCGTGCGGGAGCTTCCACATCGCCGGGCGGTGATCGCTGTTGGTAAGGTCAGCGCTGTGCGTCCGCCGACAGATCGGTCGCGTCCGTGCCGCTGCGGAATGGCTCCAAGGCGGCCTCGACAACGGCGAATTCACCCTGGACGGGCAGCTGGCCCGGCTGCTCAAGGGCCAGGAGTGGCCATGCGACGGAGCCGGTCGGCACGGCCGTCGGCCCCGAGCGCTACGGCGACCCCCGGCGGTCAAGGGAGGTCCCGCCGGTGGCTGCTACGACGCGGCCCGCGCCCCTCACCCTTGGCAAGTGCCTGGAACTCGTAGCCCAGTGGCTCGGGCAGGTGGAATCTCAATAGCGCGGGCGGCGCCGCAGCCCCGGCGGCGTGATCAGGTCCGGACGCCCGGCCGGAAACACGTGCTGAGAGACGATGCCTCGTCTGTCGTGGGGCCTCAGCTCAATTCGCCGGAACCTGATGGATCGGAGACGTCGACGGGGTCAGGTCCGCGAACGAGGTCGGCCACGCGATGTCATCGATGGCGAGCCACGGCGCAGCGGCTACGGCGGTGGGCGTCACCCCGGTGAACGCTTTGACCTCGCGGTGGAGGTGGGCCTGGTCGACGTAGCCGCTTTCAGCCGCCACCTGGGCGGCGGCGTTACCCGCCGCGAGGAGATGGGCGGCGTGGTCGAAGCGCACCAGCCGGGCGGCGTGCTTGGGGGTGAGGCCGATCTGGGACCGGAAGCGGGACCACAGGCGCTTACGGCTCCATCCCACCTCGTTCGCCAGGCTGTCGACGCGCACCCGTCCCCGGCTGGTGCGCATCAGCCACCAGGCAGCGGCGACCTCTGGATCAAGCGACGGGCGGGCGCTCATCCGTCGGCCAAGGGCATCCGCTGCGATCGTGAACCGTTCGTCCCATGACGTGGCGCCCCGCAGCCTTTCCTCGGCTCGCCCGGCGTCGCGGCCCCAGACGTCCTCCAGGGTGACCACCGTCCCGCTGAGGTCGGTCGATGCGCCGAGCACCGCACCCGCCAGGACCGGCGACAACCGGATCTGGAGGCACTCGATCCGCCCGGCCGCCCGGCCCCCGAGCCGAAGGTCGCCCGGTACCAGTCCAACGACCGTGCTGCCGCGTTCGCGCCGGCCGTGGGCGTCGTGGACAAGGCTGTCTCCGTCGCTCAGGTCCACGAACAGAGTGACCGAGGGGTGCGCGACCATGGCGATATCCACGCGCGCCGGAGCACGCTGGCGGAACCCGGCCATGCTGACTCCCCGCAGCCGACCCGGCTGCCGGGGCACGGCGACCTCCACCGACGCCCAGTCAGGTGGTGATTCGGTGGACTTCACAGCACCAGGCTAGGCGATGGGTGTCAGCGGCCCGACGCTGCGAAGCGCAGCAGCAACTCGCCGGTCGCCTCCGGCGCTTCGAGCATGGGGAAGTGCCCGACGTCGGGCAACTGCTCGACTCGCGCGTTCGGCACCGTGTCGTATCGGTGCGCCGAAGACGGATCCCAGCGGGGGTCGGCAGCGCCGAAGATCACCAGAACCGGGACGTCGAGTGCGCTCAGGCGCGCGGGTACGCTCCGCTCTGCGATGTACGCGCCGTTTTGGCGCAGCACGGTCCTGAACGTGCGGTAACCGATGCCCCGTGCCCCGGCCACCAGGTCGTCCGGGACGTCCACCGGTCGGTTGCACACCGCGGTCACCCCCCGTCGGAGCACCGCGTCGGAACGGACTCTCCATAGAAGCGGGCCGAGCGGCGGGTCGATCAGGACTCGAAGGAGGAGGGGCTGCGGAAGGAGCGCGTCGGGACTCGGGCCACTGCTGATCAGTGCGAGCGAACCCACCAGGTCCGGGCGCTGTTCGGCGAGGGCGGTGGCGATGTACCCGCCGCTGGAGTGCCCGGCCACGGTGACCGGACGAAGGCCGAGCGCATCGAGGGCCTCGGCCAGCCTGGCTGCCTGCTCAGGCACGTCGTACGACGGCGCGGGCGGGGACTGACCGTGGCCCGGGAGGTCGATCCGGATGACGTGGTACCGGCTGGCCAGCGCCGGCACTACCGGGCCCCAGGAGCTGCCCGAGGCCCCCGATCCGTGGATGAGCACTATCGGCGGCGCCTCCCGCGGGCCGTCGTGGACCACGTGCATCCCGTGCACATGCTTGCCGTCGTAGATACCCATACAGGGGAGGATGCCGGGGCTGCCGGCCCTCGGTCTTGTACAAATGTCGTCGCGGGGCCGACGATCGTGTCAGGCTTCCGTGGCGGGTTCCTGGTGTGCGTGACCGGTCAGTCCGGCCGCGGTCTGGGTGAGGTGCTGAGCCAGTACTTCCGCCGCGGTGTCGGCGTCCCGGGCCAGCGCTGCTTCCTCCAGGCGGCGGTGCTCGCCGGCGCCGTCCCGGTCGGGGTGACGGTGTGTCGACAAGCGGCGGGCCAGCTCGCTCGCGGTCCACATCCGGTCGAAGGTGTCCAGCAGGACAGGGTTGCCGCACCCCTCCAGCAGGGTGCGGTGGAAGACCCGGTGGGCCTCGGCCCATGCGGCGCTGTAGTACGCGCCCTCCTCCGGTAGGTACACCGGTGTCCGGGACATGCGGTGGTGGGCGGCTCGGACGCGGGCCTCCCAGTCGACGTCGCCGCGCTCGATGGACAGTCGCAGTACGACCGGTTCGATGGCCCGCCGGGCCTCCGCGATCTCCTGCCAGCGGCGGTCGGAGAAAGCCGGGACGGCGAAGCCGCGGTTGGGCAGCCGGTCGGCGAGGCCCTCGCCGACCAGCCGTACGAGCGCTTCACGTACGACAGCCAGACTCACGCCCTGTTCCTTGGCGAGGCCCTGCGGTTTGAGGGCCTCGCCGGGGGCGTGTTCCCCGCGCATGATCGCGTCCCGCAGGTGTGCGTAGACCTGCTCGGAGAGCATCTGCTTGCCCGGCGAGGGCGAGGTGTGAACCGTCTGCGTCATGCCGTCAGCATAGACGATCCAGCAGATAATCGATTATTGGTGTTATGGTCGATCTACCGGCCGATCGAGCGGTCGCTGAGGGCGGCGGTGCGTCCCCGTGACGCCGTGGACGCCGTCGGCCGCATCACCGCCACCCCGCAGCACGCCTTGAAAGGAACGACACGATGAATGGCAACGACCCCTTTGCCCGCCTCCCCGAGGCGGCCTCCTTCACCGTTACCAGCACGTCCGTCACTGACGGCGCCGCCTGGTCGCCCGAGCAGTGCTCCTCCGGCGTCCCCGGCGGGAAGGACGTCTCCCCGCAGCTGTCCTGGAGCGGAGCCCCGGAAGGCACCAAGAGCTACGCCGTGACCGTCTACGACCCCGACGCCCCCACCGGGTCCGGGTTCTGGCACTGGGCGGTTGCCGACATCCCCGCCACCGTCACCGAGCTGCCCGAGGGCGCAGGCGACGAGACCGGCTCGGGCCTGCCCGACGGCGCCTACCAGCTGCCCAACGACGCTCGCGCGGCCCGCTTCATCGGCGCCGCACCGCCCGCGGGGCACGGCCCGCACCGCTACTTCGTCGTGGTGCACGCCCTCGACGTCGCTTCCATCGGCGTCCCGGCCGACGCCACCCCGGCTGTCCTCGGCTTCACCATGGCCGGCCACATCCTCGGCCGCGCGGTCCTGACCGCCACCGCCGAGACCCCCGCCTGACGAGTTGATGAGTTGACGAGTTGACGAGCTGACGAATCGCGGGCGACCGGCCTCTGGAGCTGACGGGGGAGGGCCGTCGGCTGGCGACGCGTGTGATGCGTAAGCACCGGCTCGCTGAGTGTCTGCTCGTCGACGTGATCGGGCTGGAGTGGGAACAGGCCCTCGCCGAAGCGTGCCGCTGGGAGCACGTGATGGGTGAGGCCGTCGAACGCCGCATCCTTGACCTGTTGCGGCACCCGACCAAGTGCAACTGATGTACACGTTGCGGCACGCCGGGGCGCGGCCCGCCGAACTCCCCTCGCAGGCCGCAGCGCACGTCTTCGTGGCTGAGGGCTGAGGGCTGAGGGCTGAGTCAGGCCGGGCGTCGGCCCGTGCCGTGAGCCGTGCGGCAGCAGGAGGGCCGTCGACCACGATCGTGGTCGACGGCCCTCCTTGTTGATCAGCGGAACGGATATACGTGAGGCTGCCCGGTTGCCCATGCCCGTGCCCGTGCCCGTGCCCATGTTCGTGTCCGATGCTCCGGATGGCTTCGCACAGAGTGACGTGTACGGCGGGCTGGTGTCCGCTGGCGGTGCCTCGTTCGGGTACCGGGTCTTGTGTATCGGCTGTGGGGTGGCGACGGTGGGGCCACGCTGTCTGGGTGGGGCGCTATCGGGGAGGGGAGGAGCATGGTGAAGCACGATCTCGGTGAACTGGGCGATGTAGGGCGGTTGTTGAGCGCGGCGCTCGGCTTGTTGGAGGGTGAGCGGCGGCTTCTGGAGGAGCGGTACGGGTCGGCTCCGGGCGGGGACCATTCCGCGGGTAGCCCGATGCAAACGGTGCATGGGATCAGGGATCTGTGCGAGGGCGTACGCACGACGCTGGGCGACATCGCTCTGGGGCTCGGGTACATCTCGCTCGGGCTGGACAGGGAGGCTGACCACGCGGTGCGGATGGCGCGCAGGGGCATGCTCGCTGTGCCCTCGGGTGCCGACCGGATGGCACGGCCGCTCGGTGAGGATGTCGTGCGTGCCCTGGAGCGCCTCCGCGATCTGGACGGCTTCTTCGACGGGCACCTCGGGCTCGAAATCGATGTGGCTCTGGCCGCACCGCAGGCGACGTATCCGCCGGACGACTGGGCGGAGTACGACCGACAGCGGCGCACCCGCCCGGAGTGACCGGGGGCGGGCCCGCCCTCCTTCAGGAGCCACTCGTCCCGGTTGGTGAGCCGGGTACTGCGCCAGCCCGAGGCAGGAGCGGCCTCAGTTGGGGCCGTTCACGCCGGTTCCGCTGATCAACAGGCCGGAATCCGGAGGGCGGGACTAGCAGGTCCGAAGGGGGAAGGTCGGGTCGGTATCGCGCTGTTGGGCGGGGCGGAGGCGTCGGCGAGCGGCAGTCCGGCGTACACGTGGACCTGGCCGTCGAGGGGGCGGGCCTGACGACCCGGCCGGTGGCGGTCGGACACCAGCGTGCGGCGGCCCGCCTCCCAGACGGATCCGGATCCGCAAGCTGTCAGGACGGTGCGGCGGGGCAGCGGGTGCCCCGTGGCGGGACTGCCCGGTCGGTGAGGTAGCTGTCCACGGCGTCCCGCATGCACGGGCCGCTGGTGACGCTGCCGTGGCCGTGGCCCTCGTAGGTGAGAAGTACGCCGCTGCGGCCGAGCTGCCGGGCCACCGAGACCGCCCATGGGTAGCCGGTGGCGGGGTCGTGCAGGGCGTTGGAGAGCAGGATCGGCGGGGCACCGCGTGGGTCCAGGCGGTGCTGCGGGTTGGTGGTCGGCGCGCCCAGACACGCCGCCAGCACGTGGGTGGGCAGCAGGGATGGCAGGTCAGGCGCGGTCCTGTTCGTCATGGCGATGAGTGAGGCGTACTCCTTGTATCCACGTATCGGTAGATGCCAGTCCGAGCAGAAGACCGGGGTCGCCGGAGGGAGCGGTGTGGTCGAGGTGGGGGACGAAGGCAGCGGCTTGCTCGCGTCCAATTCCGCGATCGCTGTGGCCAGGCCCGCGTAGTCGGCTTTGTAGAACTTCCGGAACGCGACCTTGTTGACCAGGTCCGGAGAAGACAGCGCGGTGCCTGGCTTCGCCGGGTCCTCCAACTCGCCGCGCCCGGCGCGGGCCAGCAGGCCCTGCCAGATCGCACGGACGTCGTGGCCGTGCAGCGCGCAGTCCGTGGCGCCGTCGCACCACTTCACGAACTCCTGGAAGGAGTCCTGCCCCGCGGCTGCCGCCGCCCGCAGGAAGCCTCGTGCGGTCGGAACGCTGTGGTCGATGACGCTCTCCAGCACCATCGCCCGCACGCGGCGCGGGTAGGTCTCGGCGTACTGCGCGCCGAGCAGCGTGCCGTACGAGCTGCCGTGGAAGGTCAGTTTCCGCTCGCCGAGGGCGGTCCGGAGGGCGTCCAGGTCGCGGACGGTCTGCGCGGTGTCGAGGTGGTCGAACACCGGGCCGGTACGGGCCCGGCAGTCGGCACGCAGCCGCTTGTTGTACGCCATCGTGGCGTCGAAGTCCGCCTGGCTCTTCAGCTCCGGCGACGGCCGCTCGGCAAGCAGGTCGCCGGAGCAGGTCACGGGGTTGCTGCCGCCCACGCCGCGCGGGTCGAAGCTGACGATGTCGAACCTGCGGCGGACCTCGGGGCTGAACCGGCTGATACCGCGCACCACCCTCTCCACACCCGAGTCACCCGGCCCGCCCGGGCCGAACACCATCGAGCCGACGCGTGCTCCGGGGTCGGTGGCCGTGCGGCGGGCCACGGCCAGGCCAAGTCTCGGCCCGTCCGGCCGGCTCCAGTCGACCGGCACCGAAAGAGTGGCGCACTCCGCTCCCGGCTGCGCTTGGTCGGCACACGGTGCCCATCGCAGGGCGCCGACGGCGGATGGGGACGCGTGCACCGCGGGAGCGGCGGCGAGGCCGGTGATGACAGTCATGGCGGCTCCCAGGGCCATGGCCGTGCCCCGCGCGGCGATGCGCCGTAATGCGGATCTGCCCCTCGACGGCATGGATCCTCCTCGTGAAGAGAACGGGTACGTCAGGCATGCGGGCCCGGCCGGGGCTCTGCCTTCACGTTAGGTGCCGTACTGCCCGTGTGGCGCGTCTGTCGGGGGCATATCCGGGTCAAGTGGGGGACAACTCAGGGGCGATCAGGGCCCGTGGTTCCAGGCCAGGCCGCCGGGCCGTTCTCCTCGTACCAGGCCAGGCCGCCGGGCCGTTCTCCTCGTACCAGGCCAGGCCGCCGGGCCGTTCTCCTCGTACCAGGCCTGCGCTGATCCGAATCAACGAAAGCACCTGGCACCCGCATCGTTGGCGGGCCGGGGGCTTCGTCCCGGGCCGCCGGGAGAGCCTCACCGGGGAGGCGTTGGACCCGCTCGGGCGGGCGTCCCGGGGACATCCTTCGCAGGATCTCCGCAGCTGAGGCGAAGAACCCGGTACGGCGGTTCCACCGGGCGCTGGGCGGCAGCAGTCCAGCGCGGCTGCCCGGAGGTGTTCGGTGGGGGTTCCAGCCACTTGACGGGGGTGTGGCCGACCATCGTCGGATGGCCGCCGGAAGGCCTGGGCTTCCAGGCTGGTGGCATGGCAGAGCGTGCGCAGGAGCGCGCTCTGGGAGTTTCTCGGCATGGCGCTCGTGGCGAGCGGCCTCTGCCCGGCTGTCGTCAGTCCTGACCTCCACGCTGCCGTCGCGCACACGATCTCCGCGACAGCCGTCGAGCCGGCGCCCTGGGTCGAGCGCCACGGCCCGGTCCGGACCGATGCCCGCCGCTGCTGACCCGACGCGGCCGTCACGGCGTACGCCGAGGATAAGCGGACAGGCCCGGCATGAGGTGGAGCAGGCCGCGAAGAAGGCCGCCCTGCACGGCGACGAGGACCCGGCCGAGTAGACGCCGCGTCGAGCCCGTCGACGCCGCGGTGCTGGGCTCCACCGGTGGGCCGTGTACCTGGCCCACCGGGTCGCGCTCCTGCCGGACGGACGGAGGCGCGGTCCAAGAAGGTCCCCGCGGTGATGGCCGCGAGGCGGCCGCCGATGCCGGGCTCCCACCAGCCGCACGCGATCTGGAACGGCCGCTTCCCACACCTTCCTTCGGCCCGCACCCACGCCGCAGCACGCCCGTGTCGGGGCTGGGCCTGATGCCGCGCCGGTTGTGGTCAGCGGGCGCGGCCCCGCGGCACGTTTCACGCGTTCGGGCCGGGGCTTATCGTCTCTTGATCATGAAGATGACTCCCATCAGGAACGAGGCGCTGTAGGGCCGGAGCTGCCCGCCGTGCTGGCCGTCGAGGTGGTAGCTTCGGCGCTCCCTGTCCCAGTCGCCGTCGGCCATGGCGGCCCTGATGTCGGCACCCATCTGGTTCCACTTTTTTATGGCATCGGCGTGGGCCCCCACCTGCCACTCGCCGTTGGCGCGCAGTGCGTTGAACACCTCTTCGAGGATGAGCCGGTTGCGGGCGGTTTCGGCGAACGTGACCGCCATGAGTTCCATCGCACGGTGAAGACGGCCGCCCGCGCCCACGTGATCTTCCGCCCTCAGGGCGTCGACCGCTTCGACGATGTTCTCCCGGTTGACGGTGATGCCAGGCAGGTCGCGGTAGTTCTGCGTGAAGCCGAGTCTCACCGTGTTAGGCGTGCCGGGGAGCAGGCCTGGGGGCAGTTCAACGCGTGGGAAGATGTAGATCGTATTGTTCTCAGGCCGGTAGAAGCCCTGGATGTACACGTCTTCGGGGTCAATGATCAGCTGTACAGCGTCTTCGGGTTCGTCGATGAGCCTGCCGATGCCGATGAGTCTCCAGTTCCGGGTGGGCCCGGTAGTCGCATCTCCTTGGCCGAGAACTCGGTGGGTCATGCGGCCGTGACCGATCGGAGTCCGTTCGGTGATCTCGTAGCGGATCCGGCCGATCAGCCTCATGACCTCGTTGGCGAAGTCCGTCGGCAGCTGATTACCGGCCTTCGAAACGCGCCCGTCCTGCACGGTCCTCGAAGCGGGCTGTTCACCTGTGGCCACGGCGGGGGTGGAGTACACCAGTGAGGCGGCAAGCGCCAGAACGGTGATCCTGGCGGCAGTGTGCCTCCGCCGGCCGGCCTTCTTCGCCAGGGCGCTCATGCGACGAACTCCACCTGGGCGCCCACCGTGCCCCAGCTGATTTTGCCGGCGTCGATGCGGTACTTGATGGTGTACTTCTTGCCGGGCGTCAGGGCGCCGGAGTTGACGAAGGTGGCCCCGTTGCCGCCATCGCACCGGGTCGACGTCTGGGGGCACACCCATTCCCACGCCACCCGGGAGTCGCCGTCGAGGATCTCGATCAAGTCCCATGTCTTGTACGGGTTGCGCTTGGAATCGCCCACCCAGTGGACGCTCACGCCGGTCTTTCCGCTCGCCTGGGCGGGCGCGGCGTCGACGATGAGGTAGTCGGTGTTGACCGAGTCCGCCGCGGCGCGTACGCGCTTGGCTCCCGCCGCGGCGGGTTTGCGCTTGTCCGTGCGGGCCCGCGCCGGGCTCTGGCCCGCCTCGAGGCTTCGGGCCACCTCGCCCCGGATCCCCTTCTCGGCGGTGGGGCCGCTCTTGGGCTCGGCGGACTCCAGGCACCACAGCTGGGCGCGGTCGTCGCCGCATTCCTTGACCGTCACCTGGTCGCCTTCGGCGGCCCCGGCGGTGAGGCAGCCGCCCGCGCCGTTGCGGAGCTGGAACCAGCCGCCGCCGACCGCATCGAAGCGCCAGCGCTGCTTGCCCTCGCCATTGGCCCCGTTCATCTTCCACAGGTTGGCCGTGTTGTCGTTCGTGTCGGCGTTGAGGACCTTGTCATCGCCGTCGGGCACGGTGGTTTCGAGGAGGTGGCCGCCGTCCCCGGCGTCCCAGAACCGCCAGATCTGGGCGGGCGACTCGTTGCGCTCCCACGTCTGGACCTTCGAGCCGTCGGCGGTCTGGCTGTGGTCGAGGTCGAGGGCCTCGTACCGCTCGGAGACGATCCGGTACCGGCCCCCCTGAGCGATCTCGTCCGCGGACTCGACGGCGGCCCGGGCGGCCGCCTTGGGGGCATCGGGTTTGCCCGCGGGCTGCGCCGCGGAGGAACCGAGGCCAAGAGAGACGGTCGCCGCGACCGCGATGGTGACAGCGGCGCCGGTAGTGAACGCACGCCGGCTATTCGGACTCATCATGTCTTTCCTTGTGAGGGGGAGCGAAGGCGCCAGGGGATACGGGCCGGCCGTGGGGACACGCGGTCCTCGCCGAAAGCTCAGTGGCCCACGGCAAGTTCGGCCCGGCCCACGCAGGGCTGAACGTTCGCGGTGCAGCGTGGGCCCCGCGACCTGCGGCCACAACTTGGCCCAGGCCGATCAACAACCGCTCAACACAGGCATGTTGTGGCTGAAATCTGCCCGCCCCGAATACCCCTCCCGGCCGCCGGGTGCGCACTCGGGACGTGACTACAAGCATCCGCGCGGGTGAGCGGGGTGCGGTATCCCTCCCCGTCCTGGCCGAGGACCGCTACCACCCCTTCATGGGATCAAGAACCTGTGCCGCGGGCTTCCCGCGCTCGCCTTCGCTGCCCTTCCCCCGCTTGCCACCGCGCCCACCGCGCACGCCCGCGCCACGCCCACCTCTTCGTTGGCGGAGCCGGTTGTGCTGCCGCTGTTCGCGGCGATCGACCAGCGGCCTGTCGCCGACGAACAGCGCGCGGGCTACCAGCGCAGCCTTTACGACCACTGGACTCGGGGCCTGAATCTGACTCAGCTTCAGGTTGGTGTCCCGGGTGGTCCGGCTGGGGAAAGGGGCGGCCTCGACGGTGACGTTGACCGGCGGGCGGGTGGGCTCGACGTCGACGAGCGAGGCGTCGACAATCTGGGCGGCTGCCTTCACACCGTCGGTCGCTTCGGTCGCTTCGGAGGTGGGCAAGGCGGCTCCAGGGTTACGCGCCCCGATCGACGGGGTGTACGGGACGAGGCGACGCAGCGTGAGCCGCTGCCGGTCCTGTGGGACGGGTACGGGCTCGACGCCCCGATGGTGTTCACCGTGATCATCGTGGCGTCAACAGCCCCGACACCCCGCACCCTTGCGACACGCAGTCGTACGGGGACACCCTCCCGGCCGCCGACAAGGCCCCAGGCGTGTACGGCACTTCGGACGTCACCGTCGTACTCGCCTGCAAGGACCTGCCGTCGGACAAGGGGAAGCCGCACCGGGTCGACGCGAAGCCCCGCCTGCTGGAATCGAAGGTCGAGGACCGCCTCATCGGCCTGCTGAAGATCCGCCCCGGCGCCACCTGCTGATGACACCTCCAGCGTCCGCCCCGCTTCCGGCCCCCGCGCACCCGCCCTCTGAAGGCGCGTGCATGAGATCAGAGGTGTGGACTAGGTTGTACAGCTATGACTACCGGGACGGCATCGCGCCACACACGGATTGGTGACCCGGTGCTCCGCTGAGCGCCGTACGGGCCGGGGCCGGTCCGCTGTTGGATCGAGGAACTCGCGCTGCCGCGCGGGCTCCGCCTCCGTCGTGTTGATCACAGGCTCGACACATCAACCACGACAGGAGCATCCATGCCCACCAAGATGTTGCAGATTTCCACCGCGGACGGCCAGGCCGACGCCTTCGCCGCCTTTCCCGACGGCGGCGGGCGGCACCCGGGGGTGCTGATGTACGCGGACGGCTTCGGTCTCCGGCCCGTGCTGCGGGAGATGGCCCGCGAACTGGCCGGGCACGGGTACTACGTGCTCGTCCCCAACCCCTTCTACCGGCACGGCCCGGCACCGGTGATCGAACTTCCCGAGCACATCGGGGAGGAGGCGCGGACCGCGATCTTCGCCCAGCTGATGCCGTTGATCGAGGCGCACACCGCTGAACGCGTCCTGAGTGACGCCGACGCCTACCTCCGGTTCCTCACCACCCAGCCCGAGGTCGGCGCCGGCCCGGTAGCGGTGACCGGCTACTGCATAGGTGGCCTTCTGGCGATGCGGACCGCCGCGGCACACCCCGGCCAGGTGGCCGCCGTCGCCGCCTTCCACGGCCCTGTGGGCGCCGACGGGCCCGATCTCTTCTCCAAGGTCACCGCCCAGGTCCACCTCGGTCACGCCGAAGGCGACCTGACGCCCGAGACCCTCAGCGAACTCAACCAGTCGCTGGACGCCGCAGGTGTCAGCCACACCTCCGAGATCTACCCCGGCACCATCCACGGCTTCACCATGTCCGACACCGACGCCTTCGACCCCGCAGGGCTGAAGCGCCACTGGGACCGACTGCTCCTTCTCCTTGACCGTACGTTGCTCAAGAGCTGAGGCTCCGCACGGACGTGCCGCCGCGTCGTATCGAGGACGGCCGGCGGGTTCTCGTCCTCCACACCGCCCACCGCACCGCGCCCGCTTCTCCCGGGCCTGGTGGACCAACGCGTTCCGGTCCTGAGTCCGGTTCCGCGTCGGTGAGCGGATCACCTGCTTGGGTGGTGGGTCGGGTGCTCAGTGGCTTGTTCGGGTCGGCTTAATATCGTCGTTCGTGGCAGATATCTCCGATGACCTGATCATGCTGGAACGTTCCGCCGAGGAAGAGCGCGCCAAGCTGGCGGGCCTCGACGGCGAGGAGCACGCGGCGCAGTGGCGCCGTTGGTACGAGGCTTCGGTCGCGTTCCAGGCGGCCGTCACGGTGTACGCCGAGCAGACCGGGCAGGCCCGGCATGAGGTGGAGCAGGCCGCGAAGAAGGCCGTCCGGCATGCTGACGAGGACCCAGCCGGATAGCTGCGCCCGACGAAGCCTGCCCCTGCCGCGTACGGGCGATTGCCGTAGGGGGTGAGTGCCGGGTTTGCGCTGGTGCTGCCGCTGAAGGCGGGCTGGTAGGTCCAGGTGCCTGTGGCGGTGGATGCGTGGCCGGGCTGAAGAGCACGGTCAGGTGGGCCACGGCGAGGAGCGGGACGACGAGCCGCGGCGGCTCGGCGAAGCGGCCTCCCGTGGCCGTGCGGGGGCCTCTCGCGAGGTTGAGGCGGTCGCGACTCCTCCTTGGTCGCCGACAGTGCGGGCGCGTGGGCCTCCGCCCCGGTCCGGCGGTGCGAACAGCGAGAGGGTGCTGCCCCGGCGTGGTGGAACGCCGGACGCCGCTCCGGCTCGGGCGCGTACTGGCGACGTGGCCTGGAACATCGGGGGAGTGACCCGCCACGTACGCGGAGCTGCGCGATCTGGCCGAGGAAGGGGCTCGGCCGTTCACCTCCGAGGACGCCGACTGCGCCGTCCGCCTCGCGCCTCGCCTGGCCGCCGCCGTACGGAACTTCGTCGGCCGGACGGGACGGCTGGGGCCCGCGTGCGGCGGGCCTTGGCGGACTGCGGATCCCTGTGGTGGGTCAGCGTCGGGAGAACCTCTGCGACCGCGTCGCCGGGGCCCGCGTGAACGGCCGGGATGGCACGGCCTAAGGCCTCCAGGCCGCCTGACCAGAGCCAGGGGCGACAGCCCCGGCGCTACTGGCCTCGGGATGCCCGTAGGCGCGCGACCGTTCTCATGACCACCGGGCACGGCACGAAAATCGCTGGTCGTACGAGAAGCCTTGCGGGATGCTGCCGGGCATGATCGACCGGGAGTACGCCAGGCGTATGGCTCAGGAGGACCTGGATCGCAGGTATTCGGGGTGGCTGGTGGTGTCCGGGGTGGAGGAACACGAGCTGGTCTGGATCGTCTCCTATCAGACCGAGGAGTACCTACGGACCCGGGAGCCGGGAGGGCTTCTGGGCGGGAACGGCCCCTACCTGGTCGACCGAGTCGACGGCGGCCTGCACCGGATCGGCCCCGTCTCCTACGTCACCGGCGAGTGGGAGGCCGACTACCGCCGACGCGTCCGGAAAGAGCCCCTCCGCACGGCTGTGGACGACCTGCACGACGAACTCCGCCGAGCGACGGCCGGCCAGGGCCGGATCTACGCCATGCATCTGCTGCGGCAACGCGTCCCGGGCCTGACCCATGCCGAGGTCATCTCGTACGTGACCGCCCTTCAGGCCGGCCCCGTGCCAGAACACCTCGTCGCCATCACAACCGAGGCCCTTGTTCCACCTCTTGATCCCGTCCTCTCTGTCGAGACGATCACCGCGACCCACCCCCTGCCGGACCGGAGCCCGACTGCTCTGCCGGCCCAGGCCGCTGAGAGCGGTGGTGAGCAGGGTCGCCCTCCGTAGTCAGCAGGGGCGGAGAGCGTGCGCGCAGCCGACGACGGAGCTTGGCGGGGCGTTCGCGCACGGCACGGAGCCGCCCTTGGGGCGCTCTCCTACGAACAGCGGCTGCCGTACTCCCTGCGTCCACGAGACGGCTTTGACCAGCCGTCATGACAGCGGCCAGCGACCGCGTCGGTGAGGGGCGCAGCCAGGTCTCCGCTGTAGGTAGTGTGCGGAAATGACAAGAAGTGAGCGTCTCGCGGAGCAGTTGGACTGGTACTGGCGCAAGAACCTGCGGCCACGGTTGGAGGGTCTTACCGACGAGGAGTACTTCTGGGAGCCGGTGCGCGGTTGCTGGAGCATCCGCCCCCGGGGCACGTCGGCCGCGCCGATGTCCGAAGGCTCGGGGGAGTGGGCGATGGACACCGCGACCCCTGACCTGGTTCCGTCGCCGGCGCCGGTGACCACGATCGCCTGGCGGTTGGCGCACATCACCGTCTCCTGCCTGGGCTATCGGGTCGGATGGCACTTCGGCGGCCAGGACATCGATTCCGAGACCTTCCCCTACGCGGGGACCGCTGACGAGGCGCTCTCACAGCTCGACGAGATGTACGGTCGATGGAACGCGGGGGTCCGAGAGCTTTCGGACGCTGACCTGGACAATCCGCCCGCGGCGGGTCTTGAGCGGCGTCCCATGGAGGGCATCGTCCTGCACGTCAATCGGGAGCTGATCCATCACGGGGCCGAGATTTCCCTGCTGCGCGACCTCTACCGCCGGCGGGACGGAGCTGCGCCGCGCCGAATATGACGTTCCGGTAGGTGGCGTTCGGGCTTCGGAGGCCCGCTGCTCCGCGGGGCGATCTTTTTCAAGGTGTGTGCTTGTTGGTTTTCGGGTTTTCGGCACAGCTCCAGTAACCGCCCGGGGCACCTTGGTTACGCCCTGCCGTCCGTGCGGGCCGCTCACGGGCGGGTGGTGGATATCCGGTCGGACCGTTTGTGCAGCCGGCCGCAGTCATCCCGCTCCGTCAGCTTGCCGCGCGGCGGCTCCCGCGGCTCCGGCGGGTCCCGCGTCCCGGTGCCGACGACCAGCGTCCCGCCGATCTGCCGGAAAGCGGGGACCGGGCTGCTGGGCCGCCCGCACGGCAGCCGGGCCGCGCTGATACTCCACCATCCTGATCAGCCACAGCTGCTTCAGAATGGCGCGGTCGGCACTGAACTCGCGCTTGACGAAGCGAAGTTGAGGGTATGGTCCGGCTAGTCTCTGGATGTCGGCTCTGGCCGGAGGTTCCATGCGTTCGTGCGCTTGGGATGCCCAGTTTGCGTCGCCATCCAGCCCAGTTCCCTCGCGGGGGAAGAGCCTGGAGGTCGTCGCATGCCGGTGTGGTTGTCGCGTCCGTTGCTCGTTGTGCTGTTCCTGCTGCCTCTCCTGGTAGTTGTGGTGTTGTCCGCGCCTGCGTGGTTGACGTGGCCTTTTCTCCCGTCTCGGCGCCAGAGGATCGTCCTTGAGTTCCTGGACGGCCTGGTCCGATGGACTCGGGCGGTGATTCCCCGTGCAGGGGCGAGTGTGTCCGCCGGCCCGGCAAGGCTGACCGGCAGCGCTCGACCTCGCTGATCGTCGAGCCGGTTCAGGTGCGAGGAGCAGGACGTCGATGGTCGTGGCCGTGCCGGTGACATGGCTGCCCTCGTGCATGGTGGCGTCCGCCCTCATCGGGCCCCGAGAAGCTCAGCGTCGCCCGGACAGTGCCGTGCTGAGCCTCCCAGCACCTCCATTCGCACCACCACCAGCGGCGGCTGCGGTCGAGCGGCCTTGGCTAGAAGCCCCCAGAAACCCACGGACACAGGAGCAGGGGCCCGCAGCTGGGCCCGGGGCAGGCCTGAGGGTTCCTCACCGCCGGTAAATGTTGGCGGTGCCTGCTTCACGCAGCGCGGGGCCGCCAAGGAAGCCTCGACCTCAGGAGCGAAACGGCCGTACGCTACCTGGCCGACGTCGATGTAGCTCAGTTCGATCGCCGACCGGGACGCGGCCTCTGCGGCAGCGTCCAGTGCCGGGTCGCCGGTGATCACGGCCAGTCGGTCGCGGGGCCAGCTGCGGCGAAGGCCTCAGGGCATCGGCGCTGCTTTCCGGGACACAGATCGGCGGTCATCGTTCAGTCGGTGGGTCGTTTCAGTGCCGGGTCAGTCGGCGGTCAGTGGCGGGCCAGTCGGCACTGCCATCGTCGTCCCACGCGGATCGGTCCGCGTACACGACCCCGACGGTTCCGACGATCTGGACGGTTCCGAGGGTTCCGACGATCCCGGTGGTTCCGAGGGTTCCGAGGGTTCCGAGGGTTCCGAGGGTTTCGAGGGTTCCGAAGGGATCGAAGCCCCCAAGGGGCGAAGGGCTCGATGGTTTCGAAGGAGTGTTCCTCATGGTGAGACAGCTACACATGACGCTGAGGACAGGCCTGGTCATCCTGGCCGCCCTGATCGTCGGTATCGCGACGATGACTTCAGCGCAGGCGGAGCCCACGCCGAAGAAGAGCAACGTGTGGCAGGCGCAGCGAACCGGTGTCGAAGGGGTGGCTGCGGCCCCCGCGTCGGGCCGGGCACCCACCGGCGCGCTGGCGCGGTACAACTGCTTCCCGCCGTCCCGCTACTACAACGCGGCGACGTGGAACTGCACGGTGCACAGTGGTGCCATCGTGTTCTGGATCGAGTGCTCGATCGGCGGCACGTACACCAGCCCCGAGCACGGGCCGGGCAGTTACTTCGTGCGGGCCCAGTGCCCCCAGGGCCGTCGGCTGAGCGAAGGCCACCGCTCGGTGAGGTGAGGTGAGGTCAGGTCAGGTCAGGCGTTCTCCGGCCGACGCGCCGCGTCAGGGGGGGAGGGGCGAGCCGGGTTCTTCCAGGGGCCCGGCTCGTCCCCCGGCCCGCGTAAGCTACCGGCGCAGCCGGGCCCGTACCGCTGCCGCGTCGTCGTGGCCGAGGTCGTCGAGGATGGCGAGTGCGCGGTGCCAGGCGTCGTGGGCTCGGGGGAGGCCGCCCAGGGCCTGGTGGCTGTCGCCGAGGCGGGTCAGGGTCTCTGCCTCGTAGTAGCGGTTCCCGTTGTCCCGGTGCAGTACCAGGGCGCGGCCGTAATGGTCCACCGCCCGTCGGTGCTGTCCGAGGCAGGCGTACGCGAATCCGAGGCTGTCCAGCGCGTTGGCCGTGCAGTAGCGGTCGCCGAGCTTCTGGGCCAGGGCGAGCGAGTGCCGGCAGTAGGTCACGGCCTGTTGCTGGTCACCCAGGTGCGCGTAGGCGCAGCCGATCATGTTGAGGGCCCTGGCCTGTCCGTCGCGGTGGTCCGCTGCCCGCAGCATCTCGTAGGCCAGCAGGGCGTGGTTCAGGCACTCCTGGTGGCGGTGCAGGCCGCTGTAGAGCAGGGTCAGGTTGCGGTGCGTGTGGGCCTGGCCGACGAGGTCGCCGACGTCGTGGAAGAGGGCGAGTGCCGCCTCGAAGTGGCGGCGCGAGTCCGCGTTCCGGCCCAGTCGGGCGCAGCACCGGCCGAGGGTCCGGTGGGTGTGGGCCAGTCCTACCGGGTCGTCGAGGCGGTGTGCCGCCGCCAACGCACTGGTCTGCGTGGCGAGTTGCTGCTGCCAGTGTCCTCGTAGGTCGAGGAAGTCGGTCAGGCACCAGGCGATCCGCCAGGCGTGGGCGTCGAAGCCGGTGTCGGCGGCCAGCCGTACGGCGGCGACGAGGACCCGTTGCTCGGTGGCGACCCAGGCCACCGCGTGGTCCTGGTCGGTCAGGTGCTCCGGGGTGCTTCCGGGCGCGATCCGCTCCCGGGTCAGCAGTACCGGGTCCCGGTGCGGGTCCGTCATGCGTGCGGCCTGGTACGCCGTGTGCAGGTAGTGGTCGAGGATCCGCCGGGTCGCCGCGCCGCGCTCCGCCGGGTGCTCGTGGGCCTCCGCCAGCTCGACGGCGTAGGCACGGAGCAGGTCGTGGCAGGCGAAGCGGCCGGGCAGGTGCTCGGTGACCAGGTTCACCCGGGCGAGGTCGGCGAGCAGCCGGCGCGCCTGGGACTGCGGCACGGCCGCCAGGCTGGCTGCCGCGGGCAGCGTGACGTCCGGCCCGGGGTGCAGGCCGAGGAGTTGGAAGAGCCTGGCCGCGGCGGTGTCGAGGGTGCGGTGGGAGCAGGAGAACACCGCCCGTACGTCGGTGGCCTGGTCGTCGCCGGCGAAGAGGTCGAGGGCGGTGCGGGCGGCGCTCAGTTCGCCGGCGAGCGCACCGAGGGAGAAGTCGGGGTGGGTGGCCGCCCGGGCGGCGACGACGGCCAGGGCCAGCGGCAGTCCCGCGCACCGGGTGATGAGCGCGTCGGTCGCCTGCGGTTCCGCCGCCACCCGCTGTCGGCCGATGCGGCTGGCCAGCAGCTTCCTGGCCTCGGCGACGGGCAGCACATCGAGGACGGTCGGCGCGGCCCCCTCCGCCGCGACCAGGCCAGGCATCCGGTTGCGGCTGGTCACAAGCACCAGGCAGCCGGGCGCGCCGGGCAGCAGCGGCCGGATCTGCTCGGCGTGCGCGGCGTTGTCCAGCACCACAAGGACGCGACGGCCGGACAGCAGGCTGCGGTACAGCGCGCTCTGCGCCTCGACGCTGACCGGAACGCGCTGCGGCGGCACCGCGAACGCGTCCAGGAAGCCCCGCACCGCCTCCGCCGTCGTCACCGCGGGCCCACCCGGGGCGAACCCCCTGAGGTCGACGAACAACTGCCCGTCCGGGAACCGATCGGCCAGGCGGTGGGCCCAGTGCACCGCGAGGGCGGTCTTTCCCACGCCCGCGGCACCGGTGATCACCGCGATCGTCATCGCGTCGGCGCGTGGTGGCAGGTGGCCGAGCAGGTCGTCGAGTCGCCCCAGCTCGTCGCCGCGTCCTACGAAGACGGGCAGGTCAGGGGGGAGCTGGGCGGGGACATCGGGCACGGCGGGAGGCCGGGCCCCGGCCCCGGCGGCCTCCGGCTCGAACCGCTCGACCGGGGCCGCCGTCCCTTCGACGTCGTCGCGCCCGCTCAGTAGCGCGGCGTGTGCCGCGGTCAGTTCGGGCCCGGGGTCGACGCCGAGTTCGGCGGTGAGCCGGCGACGGACGCTCTCGTAGACGGCGAACGCCTTCCGGCGGTGGCCCGCGAGTTGGTACGCCCGGATCAGCCGCGCCTGCGTGGCCTCGTCGAAAGGGTGGAAGGACGCCTCCTCCTCCAGGGGCGGCAGTGCTTCCGCCGCGGCGCCCGCGGCCAGCAGCGCGTCGACGTACCGCGCCACCACGGTCCGGCGCTCGCCGAGCAGGCGGACCACCTTCGGGTGGTCGGCGAGGACCGGTACGTCGGCCAGGGGCGGCCCCTGCCAGCACCGCAGCGCCTCCCCGAGCAACTGGGGCACCCGGGGGTGTTCGCCATCGCGCACCGCCTCGTCGGCCACGGCGACCAGGCCGCGGAACCGCGCCAGGTCCACGCTGCCGTCCGCGAGCTGGAGCGCGTACCCGTCGCCGACCGCGGGAAGGATCACGCTCGGGGTACGCCGCACGCGGTCCGGCTCCAGCAGCCGGCGCAGGTGTTTGACGTAACCCTGGATGACGTTCACGGCCGTGGCCGGGGGACTGTCCCGCCACAGCGCGTCCACCAGGTCGGCCCGTGACCACGGCTGTCCGGCCGTCAGGGCGAGGAGCCCCAGGAAGCCGCGCTGCCGCGCGCGGCCGAGGTCGATCTCCGTACCGTCCCGCCATGCGCGGACCCGCCCCAGGATTTGCACGTGCATCCGCCCCACCTCCGCCCAGGCGGCTCCCGCCGCAGAGGACCAGATGTGCACGGACAGAAACGAAGCAGGCGTTTCGAATCCCCGTCCAGTTGCCATTCGGCCACATCCCGCGAGGGGGCCCGTTCCTGGGCTCGCGCTGTGCCGGGATCGCCGTGGCGTTACGAGTGGCTTCCTGAGGGCAGGGAGTTGGCGGCGGAGGCGTGGGTGGGTGGTTCGGGCAGCCAGTCGCGGGTCGGGTCGTACTCCAGCCACCGGCTCCGGTTCGCCTCCTCCGCGCAGGCCGTGGCGAGCCTGTCCAGGCCGGGGTGGCCGTTGCCGGTGCGCCACAGGAGCGACCAGGCGTACAGCGGCGTGGGAGCGACGAGGGGGACGGAGCGCAGTCCGGGGACCTCCGGCAGGGGCACGTCGGCGGGGATCAGGGAGAAGCGCCGTGGCTCTCGCGCCACTTCGGCGAGGAAGTGGGCGAGCCCCAGGTTGACGCTCGCGGCCGTCTCCCGGATGCCGAACCGGTCGGCGAACTCGCGGAGGAAGTCGAGTCGCTCCAGCGCACCGGGGGCCCACAGCACGCTGTCACGCAACTGGTCGGGCCGCAGCGCCGGTTCGGCCGCGAGGGGGTGGTCCGCGCTCAGGACGGCGTCCACCGGTTCGAGGCGTACGAGGCGGTGGGCGAGTCCCGCGGGCAGCGGGGGGTGGACGCGGCCGAAGGCGGCGTCGGTGTCGCCGCGCAGCAGTGCCGCCGTCACCGACGGCAGGTCACGCCCGTGCCCCGACACCAGTTCCCCGGCTCGCCCGGCGACCTGGGCCAGCGTCCGCATCGGCGCGTAGAGGTGCCCCCACACGTCCACGCGCAGCGGACGGTCCTCGCCGAGCACCGCTGTGACGGCGGCGTCGGCCGCGGCCACGGCCTGCCGGGCCGGGGCGAGGAAGCGCTGTCCGGCCTCGGTGAGGCGTACGCCGTTGCCGCCGCGCCGGAACAGTTCGGTGCCGAGCAGGGATTCGAGGCGCGCGATCCGCTTGGACAGGGCCTGCTGGGAGATGGCGAGCGTCCCGGCCGCCCTGCCGAAGTGCAGTTCGTCGGCGGTGCGCACGAAGGCACGTACCTGCGCCACGTCGAGATCCATGGCTCTCACCATAGGTGACAACCGATGGTTGTCAGCTGCGCTCGTTCGTTGTTGGCTCACGGCACGACCGCGGATGTTGCATCGTCGGCATGCGAAGACTGATTCCCACGGCGGAGGCGGCGCGTCCGGTCGCCTTCGCCGAGGTCCCCAAGGCCGTACCGGAGCCTGGTGAGGCACTGGTCAAGGTCGAGGCGTTCGCGCCGAACCGGGGCGAGACCTTCCTCCTCGAACGCCCCCGGCCGGGGCTGCTGCCCGGCAAGGACGTCGCGGGGCTCGTCGTGCAGGCGGCGGCCGACGGCTCC
Source organism: Streptomyces sp. NPDC045778 (assembly GCF_056431945.1). Lineage (NCBI taxonomy): Bacteria > Bacillati > Actinomycetota > Actinomycetes > Kitasatosporales > Streptomycetaceae > Streptomyces > Streptomyces sp. NPDC045778. The sequence goes on along the minus strand of NZ_JBWKJZ010000013.1, from coordinate 160,463 downwards.
GGACCCGGCATCGGCACCCGCGTGGTCGGACACCCGGCGCAGGGCGGCTGGGCCGAGTACGCCGCCGTGCCCACGCACTCGCTCGCGGTGCTCCCGGACAGCGTCGACACCGCACGGGCGGCGGCCCTTCCCCTGGCCGGGATCACGGCCCTGCGGCTGCTGCGTACGGCCGGATCCCTGGCCGGGCGCAGGGTGCTGCTGACCGGCGCCTCCGGTGGCGTCGGCCACTACGTCACCGAGCTGGCCGTCCGGGCCGGAGCCGAGCTGACCGCGGTGACCGCCACGCCGTCGCGTGGCGAGAGGCTCGCGGAGACCGGCGCGGAGGTGGTGCACGAGGTCGCCGCGGCGAAGGGGCCGTTCGACGTCGTGCTGGAGTCCACGGGCGGGCAGGCCCTGCCCCTGGCCCTGTCGAAGACGCGCCCGGGCGGCACGCTCGTCTGGTTCGGCCAGGCGAGCCGCACCCCGGTGACCCTCGACTTCTTCCAGCTCCTCGGCGGGCCCGAGCGCGTCACGATCCAGCACTTCCACTACGCCGGCGCCCCGTACGACTCCGACCTCGCCACGCTGGTGCGCCTCGTGGAACAGGGCGCGCTGCGCCCGGAGATCGGCCGCGTCACCGACTGGGCGCACACCGCCGACACCCTCGTCGACCTGCGAGAGCGCCGGATACGCGGCAAGGCCGTCCTGCTGATCGGAGGAGCACGATGAGCACGATGAGCGCGGCTGAGTTCGCCGCGGCCCAGTGGACCCGCGCTCTCGGGGCGGGGGTGGACCCCCATGAGTACCGGCGCGTCACCGAGGGCCTCACCTCCGTCGCCGACTGGGATACCTCCTTCCTGCGCACCGGGCACACCTACCTCCGGCGTGCGGACGGCGCCGGGTCGTCCCTCTCGGCGGGGGAGTACCTGCTGACCGCGGCCCGGTGGTTCCACCTGGCCACCCTGGCACCGTACGCGGACGCGCACCGGGCGGCCGCCGAGGCGGATCGCGCCCTGGGCAGGGCACTCACCGTGCTGGAGCCCGGCGCGCGGCGAGTGAGCGGTGAGGGCTTCACCGGCTGGCTGCGCGGCCCCGCCGACGCGCCGGGGACCGCGGTGGTCGTGCCCGGCCTGGACTCGGCCAAGGAGGAGTTCCTGGACCTGGTCTCGGCGCTGCTGGCCAGGGGGCTCGCGGTGTTCGCGATGGACGGCCCGGGGCAGGGCGTACTCGCGGCCACCTCGACGTTCGTGACGGACTACGAGCGGGTCGTGGGCCGGGTCATCGACGCCCTCGGCGTCGCCCGCATCGGTCTGGTCGGTCTCAGCCTGGGCGGCTACTTCGCGGCCCGGACCGCGGCACTGGAGCCACGCGTGGCGGCCGCCGCCACCGTCAGCGGTCCCTTCCGCCTCGACTGGCGCGAACTGCCGCCGCCTGTACGGGACATCATGGCCGGGCGCGCCGGAGGGGCCGACGCCGCCCGCGCGTTCGTACGCCATGTGGACCTCGCCGAGCTGGCGCCCCGCATCGCGGCGCCGCTGCTGGTCGTGGACGGCGGCCAGGACGTGATCCCCGGCGTGACCAACGGCGAGCCCCTGGCCCGCCTGGCGCCGCGCGGCAGTTACCTGTCCGTCCCGCACGGCGACCACCTCCTCGGCAACGCACGCCCTGACTGGCTGTCCCGCGTCGGCGACCACCTCGCCCACGGCTTGGCGGCGGGGTGAGCCGCTACGCGGCCATGACGGTCTCGGGGTGCCCTGGCCAGTCGGTCTCTGCCCGCATACGTTCCCCTGCCGATGACTTCGGTGGTTGTCACCGTGCACGCTATGGAGGTGCCAGGTACCTCCAGGTTCCTGGCGGCGGGCTACGGTCGGGGCATGCGTGAGTACTCCGGCAGCGTCTTCCTCGCCGACTGCCCCGCACGGCTGGCGATCGAGATCATCGCTGATAAATGGTCGGTGGTCGTGCTGTTCGGGTTGAGCCGGAAGCCGTGCAGACACGGTGAGTTGGTCGGCCTGATCGGCGGAATCTCGCGGAAGGTGCTGACCCAGACGCTGCGCAGGTTGCAGGGATACGGCCTGGTCGACCGCCGTGCCGGGACCGGAAAGGTCGAGTACGCGCTGACCGACTTGGGCCGGACGCTGGTGGAGCCGATCGCTGTGCTGACGGAGTGGGCTCACGATCACGGCGCGGCCGTGGCGGAATTCCAGGAGTCCGCAGCGGGCTGATGCGCCGCGGAGAAGCCCCGGTCAGTGTCCCAGGGAAGCGCCCAGCTGGGCGTCCTTGGGGTCGGCCCCAAGAGTGGAGCCGAGGAACGCGACGACATTGGCGGTGCTGATCCTTCCGCCGGCGGCGGGCAGCGCCTGTCCTCCGCCGTCGTTCGTGTCCTCGCCGGAGACGCCCACGCCCAAGTCGTCCAGGCCGTCGTTGTTGAAGTCCAGCAGGCTGACGGCGGACCCCATGTAGTCGTCCTTTTCCGGGCTGCCTACGGTGTCTTCCTGGGAGAACGCCTGCGCGCCAGTACCGGAGAGCCCCGAAGGGGAGCCATAGAGGACGGTCGCCGACCCCGCGTTGGACACTGTTCCGATGTCCTCGTTCGCGGCTCCTGCCGCTACATCGCCGAGACCGTCGTTGTTGATGTCGCCGACTGCTACGTCCTGCCCGAAGAAATCGTCGGCTTCGGCACCCCCAGGCACACCGGTCGAGTCCTGGTGGATCACCGTTCGCCGGGAACCAGAGATTCCGTCGGCACCTCCGTAGTACGCGACCACGGCGCCGGCCGACCCGGCCCCGGGCAGGTTCACGTACGGGTCTCCATGCACCACGTCGGACTTTCCGTCCCCGTTCAGGTCGCCCACCGCGAGCGAGGCGGTTCCGACGAAGGGTCCGGTGTCCACCGTGGCGACGGGCGAGGTGGCGAGACCGCCCGCCCCTCCTCGGTACACGCGGATGTTGGTCCTTGAGGCGCTGTTGTAGTCGTTGCTGTCGGTCGCCAGGTCCGCGAAGCCGTCTCCGTCCACATCGCCGGCCGCTATCTCCATGAACCTGTTCTGCGGTGCGTTGATGACGGGGCCGTTCGATGCGCTTCCGCTCGCGCTGAACGTGTAAGTGAAGTGCTCCCGTTTCCCTTCGGAGCTGACGGCCAGGTCGGAGCGTCCGTCGCCGTTGAAGTCACCGGCGGCCATGAATTCGCCGAATCTCTCGTCCGGGGTCTGCTGGCCGGAGGGTATGGACAGGCCCACCACTCTCCCCGAAAGGCCGCTCGGGCTGCCGAAGAGGACCGCGACCATTCCGGTGCCTTCGACGTCGTACTTCTCCCACGGGGCGGATACGGCCAGGTCGGCGTAGGCGTCGCCGTCGAAGTCCCCGGAAGTCAATGAGTAGCCGAACAGCTCCGGTTCCGGGCCGCCGGGCACCCCTGGACTGTCCTGAGTGATGATTTGCCGGGTCGTGGTCTTCAGCCCCGAACTCGACCCGTAGATCACCGCCGTGTAACCCGCGTGCTGCACACCATTGACGATGCCGTGCGGGGCTCCGGCGACGAGATCCTGGTAGCTGTCCCCGTTGAAGTCGTACGGTTTCGCCGGAGCGTGCGACTGGGGCGGGGGCGGGGGCGCGGCGCGTACCGGACCTCCGCTGCCGACGGCGACGGTGGCCGACGCGACGAGAGACAACACGACAGCCAAGCCCCGATTGCGCATGAGCGGCCCCCTCCGGGCGTGATCACCACGAACCTGTGAAAGCTGCGCCGTCCAGCGAGAGGATTGTCGTCATGGGGCAAGGGGCCGTCAACAGTCGGCGGGCGCGGCCGGCCGGGGGCGATCGGAACAAGCCCGGCCCTTCAAATCGGCCGAAGGGGGCGTGCCGTAGGGGTTGGTCGCGTGTGCCGCAGCCAGTGCCTGACCGTGGGAGTTCCCGGTGGGGGGCCTGCGTTTGATGCCCGTGGTCAGCCAGGAGCCGCCGCCCCGGCAGGCGGCGGGATGGGCCCCCGCTGGTTTCGCGTCGTGGACGGTCACCTGATCAGTGGCCAACCCGGGACGCCGCAGTGATGACCAAGCCGATCTGCCGCTTCGTCGCCTTCGCGCCGAGCAGGTCCCCGTCGCTCAGGTCCTCGTCGCCCACGTACGCGTCGCCCAGGTACGCGTTGCGCAGGTTCGCCTCGACCAGGATCGCGTCGCTCAAGTTCGCAGCGCTCAGGCTCGCGCCGCTCAGGTTCGCGTTGTGCAGCTTCGCGTGGCGCAGGTCTGCGGCGCCCAGGTCCGCGCCGCGCAGGTCCACGTCGACCAGGCTCGCGCCGTACAGGTTCGCTCCGCTCAGGTCCGCGTTCCGCAGACCGGCCTTGGCGCCGGCGAGGCTGAGGTCGATCCTCGGGAGCTGGGCGTCATGGAGGTCGAGGCGGAAGGTGCCGTCCCGGTTCGTGTCGCGCGTGACGAGGACGGTGAGGGCGGCCTGGACGTCGGCCGGAACGTCCTTGCCCTTCGCCGGTGGCTCGGCGGCATGTGTGCGCACGTAGGTGGCGAGGACGTTGGCGATGGTGGGCTGGTCACGGCGGGAGTCCTGCATGATCCGCTGCAAGGCGTAGATACCGCCGAGGCGCACGTCCGTCTTGTCCTCACCGAGGTTCCCCACCGCTGCCGTGTACCGGTCGGTGATCTGCCCCTCCTTGGCCAGCGCCCGGTCATCGCGCGCCTGGCTGTTGGTCTGCTGGGCCTGCACGTTCGAGTACCAGAGTCCCGCTATCGCCACGAGGGCGGCGACCACGACGGTGACCAGCTCGATCCGGCGCGCCCAGTCCATGCCCTCCCGGCGCCCGCCCGGAGCGGGGGCCGGCCCGGGGCCTGGGGGAGGAGGGGCGTTCGGCGGCCGGCCGGGGATCCGGGCAGTGAGGCGCGTGGTACGGCGTATCCGGCGGCGGGCAGGCGTAGGGGGCATGCCAGTATTTGACCTCAACTACCATACTGGCGCTGCGTTTTGTCCTTGGGCGCGTACGACCCGAGTGCGCACCCTCGCCGAGGGTGACAGGGCCGGCGGCAGCCGGGCCGCGCCGACCTGACCGCCCCCACCCGGGGCGTCGGCCGCGTGCGCAAGCGCTGTTGACCAAGTGTTGAGCAGTAGTTCCTAACGTCGCTTCGCCATCAGTTCCGCCGAAGCGAAGCGAGGGATCTCGTGCGTCGAATCACTGCCGCGTCTGTCGTACTACTCACGTTGACGGCGGGCACTGCGCTCGCTTCTCCGGCCTCTGCGTCGCCCGGGGCCACGGGGAGCGAGCGGTCGGAGGCAAGAGCCAGTACCCGCCCGAGCACCGCCGGGGTCGACAACCCCGGCCCCGCCTTCTGGGCCCGGCAGAAGGTGGTCGGTGGCGTGGCCGACGCGATTGTCGACGCGTCGCGGAGGCTGCCGCGGCAAGGAGGCTACGGGGGTTTGGTCACCGCTCCGGAGAAATCCCGTATCACCGTGTACTGGAAGGGCCGGGTCCCGGCGGGCGTGCGCGAGGCCGCGGACAGTGACCGACGGGTGAAGGTGACCGTCGAACGGGCGCGGTACACCCAGCACCAGCTCCGGACCGCCCGGGACCGAGTCTTCGCCCAGCGCAAGCACCTCCCGGAGAAGCTCACCTCCGTCGGCCCCAGCGCGGACGGCAAAGGGCTCCTCATCGGCGTCGCCGAGGCGGACCGCGACAGCGCCCGCGACAGTGCCCGCGACAACGCCCTGTCCGGCCGGGAGACCGACTCGCTCGACCGCAGCGTCAGGGACATCACCGGCGGCGTCGCCGTCACCCGCGTACGGACCGAGAACCCGCAGGCCGCAGCCGGGAAGTCCTCAAGGGGAGCGGTGCACGCGGCGGGCAGATACGAGGCCCAGGCCTTCGGCGGTGCCCGGTGGGTCTACCAGGCGGCGGGCGGCACGTACAACTGCTCCACGGGGTTCGCCGTCCGGTACCCGGCGAACACGGCACGGCTGATGACGAGCGCCGCGCACTGCGGTGACCAGAACACCAAGGCGCACAGCCCGGAGTACCCCGGCAGCCGGCCGTTCGGCTGGATAGGCCAGCGGGACACGGAACGGGACATCAACCTCCTCTACCCGGAGCAGGCTTCCAACCCGGGCTTCTTCCAGCCCCGCATGTGGTGGGGCCCCTGGACGCACGGCGGCGGAAACCAGCAGACGTGGCCCGTCAAGGGGCTGCACCAGAACCACGTGGGCCAGAAGGTGTGCTCCTCCGGAGCGTCCTCGGGGAACATCTGCGACATCACGATCGACGCCACCGAACAGACCGTCGACACCAACTCCGGCACGACCTACCGCACCATCAGGGTCAGCAAGCCCGCAGGTCAGGCGATCTGGGGGCCGGGCGACAGCGGAGGCCCCATCTCCCAGCCCAACGGCTCCGACGTCTACGCCAACGGCATCGTCTCGTCCTCGGACAAGGCTGGATTCCCCGCCAACTGCCAGGGGGACACGAGCCGCAGGTGCGCCTCCGTCGGCTGGTACGCCCCCCTCGACATCTACCTCGAGAAGCACGGCCTGGAACTGGTCACCGAGTAGGTCCTCCACCGCCGCGCGGGACCTACGAGCGCACGCGGCTTGGCCTACCGGCAGTGGTGGCCCCGCCCCCAGGAGGGCGGGGCCACCGTCGGGTTCAGCAGGCGCAGTCCCAGCGCAGGGACTTCCAGGTCTTGGGGCCGACGATGCCGTCGGGCGTGCTGTCGCCCATCCACCGCTTCTGGTACCACTTGACGGCCTTCAGGGTGTCGTTGCCGAAGGCGCCGTCGATCGCGAGACGGCCCGAGTAGTGCGACGCCTTGATGAGGGCCTGGATCTCCTTCACCTTGTTGCCCCGGTCGCCGAAGTCGGTGTACGCGGTGCCCTTGTAGTAGCCGCAGTAGTAGCCCACTCCCGTGGTCATCGGGCAGTTGGGGGCGGCGCTGACGCCCGCCGGCGAGGAGACCGGAGCCTTGGCCGGTGCGGCGGTCGCCGCCGGTGCGACGGCGACCAGGGTCCCGCCGAGGAACGCGGCGGAGACGAGGCCGGTGGTGATGCGCTGGCGCGTGGTCATCGTGGTCATGGACGCACGGTCCTTTCTCGATGAGCGGGCCGGGTCCCCCGTTGGGTCCCCCCGACGGCCCGCGGTGCGATGCGTACCGGGCGGCGAGGCCCGGTGCACACCACACCCTGCCGGGGCGGGAGGAGCGACGGCCAGAAACCATGGCCGAGTTGGGCTTCCCAGGGATGTCCCACGCGCTGACCTGCTGGGACGGGCCGCCCGGTGACACGATCGTGGGCGGTGCGTGAGGGACCACCGCCCGGGGTGCCGGGCGGCGCCCGGCCGAGTACCTCGCGGCGCGGTGCTTCCCGCCCGGCGTACTCATCGACACCGCCGGGGCCCGGCACGCGCCGCGAAAACGTGTTGGGATGAATCCTTCGGCGGCACTCGTGCCTCTCTTGTACGTGCGGACACCAGCGTCGGCACAGGAACCGGAGGTTTGTCGTGATCATTGGTGCCGTCGTCGTCGCGGCTGTGCTCATCTGCGCGTGCACTGTCTTCGTGCGGCGTCAGCGGGGGCGCTCCCGTGGCTGACCACACATGGCCCGGCGATCAGTTGATCGCCGCGGCACAGGAGGGTGACGTCGAGGCCACGGCCGCTCTGGTGTCCGGCTCGCACCCGCACGTCCAGCGGTTCGCCCATTCGTTGTGCGCCACTCCCCAGGACGCCGAGGACGCCGCGCAGGAAGCGCTGATCATCCTGTATCGCAAGATCGGCATGCTGCGGGCCTCCGGTGCGCTGGCGTCGTGGATGTTCCGCATCGTCCGCAACGAGTGCTTGCGGCGGGCCCGGTTGACGCTGCGCAGCCACGGGCCGGTGCCGGACACCGTCGTGCCGTCGTTCGAGGACGAGGTCCTGCAACGCCTGGAGGCGGGCCGGGTGGCCGAGGCGATCGCCGGCCTGCCCGCCGACCAGCGCCGTGTGCTGATCCTGCGCGACATCCAGGGCTACAGCGGGCGGATGGTCGCCGACGCGCTCGGCCTCAGCACCGCCGCGATGAAGTCGAGGCTGCATCGGGCCCGCGCGGCGGTGCGTCAGGCGTTGCAAGGAGCACCTGTCCCTCGTCCGGGAGCCGGCCATGGCTGACCGACAGAGCTTCGCCAGTACGTCGCTGCCCCGGCACCTGGCGCGCGGCGCGCTGGGATTCGGCGCCTTGGCCGGTGCGGTCCTGCTCATCCCGGTGGTGGGGCTGGGCAGCCTCCTGCTGGCGCCCCTGGGGCTGCTCGCGTTGCGCGGGTGCCCCATGTGTTGGACCATCGGGCTGCTCCAGACCATCTCGAACGGGCGGCTGCGGCGTTCGTGCGTGGACGGCCGCTGCGAGCTGGCCGTCGCCGGACGGACCCGGCCGTACGAAGGCGCTGCCAGTCAGCCCCGAGCACCACGGCCGCAGCCGCAGCCTCAGCCGGACAGTGCCCCACGCCACGCATACGATGCGCTGAGCCGATAGCGGCAGACCGACCGGCCCCTACGCAGCGCCACACGTCCGGAGTTCTTCCGGCGCCTGCCGGCCCTTCTCGCCCCGGCCAGAAGGGCCGGCAGGCGGGTGTGCAGGAATGACGTCGGCCCCTGTCCCAGCGGGACAGGGGCCAACAGGTGGAGCGCCCGGCAGGCCTTGCACCTGCATTTCCCATCGGATGACGGGCGTCTTTCCTTGGACCACAGACGCGTGACTCCCGTGCCGTGCACCGGAGTTACGTGAAGATCATATCTGGTCCGCGGGGTGCCTGCGTGCACGGTGCAGGGCCTGGCCCGCGCGTGTGTTCGCCGCGGGTGTGTCGGTCCACGCGGGCTCGGCCCCGCGCGCGGTGGCGGAAGCCGCGGGCCCGGTGACCTCGCAAGGCTGTCCCTGGGCCGGTATCGCTCCGGCCCCCGTGCCGCCCGACTCCCATGAGAACGACGGCAGCGTGGACGCCGCAACCGCCGTCCAGGCCGTGGACGCACAGCGCCGGTCGGCCGAGCGGGGCGATTCGCAGGAGGGGTGTGACGGCAAGGCGCGGACGGCGAGCGGGGCGCAGGCCAGGCCGGAGCCTGCCTGGGGGCGCGCTCCGTGGAGTGTGGATGGAGGTACTCCATGTGGAGGCCGATCGGCGGGTCTCGGGGCGACTCGGGCACCGGGCGCGATGGGGTTCGCAGTGATCGCTTCGTCAGCCTGATCAGCCTCAGAGGAGATACTCGTGCTGCATCGCATCGCAACGGCTCTCACGGTCGCCACCATGGCCGGATTCCTGGCAGCCGCCCCGGCGTCCGCCGACGACGGCCCCGGTGTCCTCCACCACGAGGGCACCCACGCGGCCCAGGGCCACCTCAACGTGGGCGGTCCGCTCGGGGTCACCGAGAGCGGCGCCACGGAGAGCGGGTACAAGGCCGGGTCCACGTACCACCACAACCGGTACTTCGACCTCGGCTAACACCCTGGTGGGGCGGGGCCGGGAGCCGGTCGGTGCGCTCCGTGCACCGCGCCCTCGCCCCGCACCCCAGGGCTTCGGCCCGCCACCGAGCCGCTGCGCCGTTACGGCGACGCGGCTCGGTGGCGGGCCGTTTCACTTGGGGCGTGCGGTCAACTGGTGGTGGCGCCGGGGGAGGGGCGGCCCGAGCGTGTGGGCTCGCGGCCGCCGCGCCCTCCGGCCGCCCCGCCCGGACCGTGCCCCGGAGACCCCGCACGTCAGACGGGGGCCCGCCCCATGGAACCAACCGGGCGCCAGGCACACTCTGCGTGTAGTAGTCCGTTTTGATCGAAGGATGACACGCACGTGATCACGCTTACCAAGGAAGACGGCCCGGCGGACCTCGACGGGGTGACCCACCTGTCGATCGGAGTGTCCTGGGACCCCACCGCCGGCAGCAGCGGCGGGGTGATGGGCAAGCTGCGCCGCAAGACCGGCACGGACCTCGACCTGATAGCCATCGCCATGCAGGGCGGGGACCCGGTGCGCCTCGCGGGACTCGACTCGCTCGACCCGATGGGGAACGGCTCGCTGGTCCACAGCGGCGACAACCAGACCGGCCGCGGGGACGGGGACGACGAGACGGTGACGGTCGAGTTCGCCCGGATCCCGTCCAACATCACGTCGATCGTGTTCGTCGCCGCCGCGTACAAGAAGGGCAGCTCCTTCCAGAAGGCCCGCAACATCAGTTTCAAGGTCTACGATGCGACCGGGGGCAGCTCTCAGCAGGTCGCCGACATCTGGCCGAGCCTGCTCACCCAGGACAACGGCTGCGCCGTCGCCAAGGCCGTCCGGGCCGGCGGCACGTGGAAGCTCGAAGTGATCAACACGACGGGCAAGATCAAGCAGGGTGACGAGCACGCCCTGATGCGCTTCGCGGTCAGCAAGTAGCGGTGGCGAGTAACCAGTAACCAGTAGTACGTCTGCGGGGCCCGGCGCCGGACCAGGGGCCGGGCCCGGGGTGTGAGCCCGTTGAGCAGGGCGTTTGGGGAGGGGGAGCGGTGAGTCAGGTGCACTATGGCGAGCGTTCGAGGAATCCGCTGGCGCGGACGGTGACACTGTCCGAGGGCTCGCTGCGGCGAGGGGTCAGGGTCACGCCGCTGAGCGAGCTGAATCTCGGGGCGATGGCCGAGGCGTATCTGCGCGGGCGCTGGCTCGGGGGTGGCGGGGCCGAGCGGCCGTGGGAGCAGCTGGCGGAAGGCCCCGGGGTCGTGCCGGTGACGCGCGTGACGGGTACGGCCAAGCCGCTGAAGGTGCGGCAGGCGGCCGAGTTCGCCCGCGCGCTCGGGGAACTGGCGGTGGCCCGGTGCGGCGGCCCCGACCAGGTGGCCGCTCTGGCGGCCGCCGCTCGCGCCGAGGGCGTACCGCTGTGGCTGGCGCGGCGGTCCGCGCCGGGGCCCGCCGGGCCGGTGACCGTCGCCGTGGACCGTCGTCTGGTCCGCGTGGACGTGTGGGGGCCGCAGGCTCCCGTCGTACGGATACGAGCGCCGCACGGCTTCTCCCGCGACGCGCCCGAGCCGTCCAAGGGCCTGCTCCTGACGGTCGGTGACGTCACGGCGGAGCTGACCCTGAAGAAGAAGCTGCGCAAGTCCAAGAGCTGGGTGGAGGCACGGCTGCCCGACCGGCAGTGGGTGCTGCGGCGGGAGAACGCGACGAGTTCGTGGCTGCTGCGCGACGAGCAGCGAGTCGCCCTGCTGGCGCGGCCCCCGCGCAGGCCGGTCCCCGAACCGGACACGGTGCTGCTGCCGCTGGCCCCCGTACGGTACGAGACCGCTGACCCGCTGGACGCCGTCATGGCGCACGCCTTCGCCGTCGCCTTCGGGCTCGGCGACACGACGGGCCTGGCGCGGTTCCGGTCGGAGCGCCGCCCGTCGGACGGGTCCGAGCCGATCGCCCTCGACGAAGGCTGGGACCGCCCCTGGTTCAGCAACCTCGGCAAGGGCAGCGACGACAACGAACCCGGCGGTGGCGACGGCTGGGGCTCGGACGGCGGGGACGGCGGGGACAGCGGGGGGAGCGACGGCGGGGGTGATGGTGGGGGTGGCGATGGCGGAGGGGGCGACTAGCGCCGCCTCAGGCGGCGTTCGCCCGGTAGTGCCTCAGATCGCGGACGACACAGGCCCCGATCCCGACGAACGCGACGTCCGAAATCCGCCAGCGCGCTCGCGGTCGCTCGGGCGAGAATCCGCCGATGATCGCTGAAACGCAGGGAATCCGCATCCGGCATCGCGGGCATGAACCGCAGGTCCATCCCACCGCCTACGTCGCCCCGACGGCCACGCTGGTCGGTGATGTCCGCGTGGGGCCGAGGGCGCGGGTGATGTACGGCGCGGTGCTCGACGCCGAGGGGGCCCGGATCGAGGTCGGGGAGGCGGCGGTGATCTGCGAGAACGCGGTGCTGCGCGGGTCCGCGGCCGCCGGCGACCAGCCGGTGCTCGTCGGCGACCACGTCTTCGTGGGGCCGCATGCCGCGCTGCTGGGCTGCGAGGTCGGCAGGTGCGTCTACGTGGCGACCTCGACGACGGTCCTCCAGGGCGCGCGGTTGGGGGCCGGGTCGGTCGTCGCTGTCGGCGCGCTCGTCCATGCGCGCACCGTCGTGCCGGACGAGTACTTCGTGCCGCCGCACACCGTGGCGCTCGACACGCCGGTGCGGCTGCTGGCCCCGGGTGACCCGGGCTTGGCCGAGGCCGTCGGCCGGGTGGGCTTCGCGCAGGTGGCGTTCGGCGTCGACGCGGAGTGGACCGACCGGATCAGCCGGTACGAGCAGGTCGCGGAGGTACGCGTCGTCGAGTTCGGCGCACACGCGGACGACCAGGTGGTGAACCGTGGCCAGGCGGTTTCGTCTGGATCGTCAGGCGGACCGGAACGAAGTGCCTGCGACGCGGAGTCCGGCGAGTAGGCCCTTGAGGGGGGCGATGCCTCGCCACTGCTTGAGGAACCTGCGGTTCCCTGCCCGGAGCCAGAGCGGCGAGCCTGTCGCCCCTCAGTGGGCAGACGATCGCCGGCGGAGGGCATATTCGGTTGCGGACGTGCCGACGGCTCGGCACGGTTCGGGACATGTCCGCGTCTGGAGCTTGAACAGAGGAGGCACCCTCGTGGCTGTCGTACCCGCCCGTCGTCTGGCTCTGCTCGGAGGTGGCTTCTCCACTGACGGCGACGGTCTGCTGGATGACTGGTTGCTCGGCCAGGTGCAGGCCGCCCGGCCCAAGGTGTGCTTCGTCCCGACGGCCAGTGGGGACGCCCCCGCGTACATCGAACAGTTCCTCGCGGCGTACCAGAAGCGTTCCTGCGAACCCAACATCCTGCGGCTGTTCCGGCGAGAGTTCGACGACGCCGCCCTCCGGGCATTCCTGCTCTCTCAAGACGTCATCTACGTGGGTGGGGGAAACACCGCGAACATGCTGGCCGTCTGGCGCGCACACGGCGTGGACCGACTGCTGCGCGAGGCCTACGACCGCGGCACCTTGCTGTGCGGCATCAGCGCCGGTGCCAACTGCTGGGCCGAGGGCTCGCACACCGACTCCTTCGGGACGCTGACTCACCTCCCCGACGGGTTGGGCCTGCTGCCCGGCTCGGTCTGCCCGCACTACGACAGTGAGCCGGGCCGCCGGACGTCCTACCAGGAAGCGGTGGCGAACCGCGCGCTGCCGGCCGGCTGGGCAGTGGAGGACGGCGTAGGCGCCCTCTTCACGGACGGCCGACTCACGGAATCGGTGACCCGCACGCCTCAGGCCTGTCTGCACCGGGTGGAGCCGGACGGGGGTGGCGGAGCCCAGGAGCGAGCGCTGCGGTGTCGCCTGCTCGGCGCGGCTCAGGATGTCACTTCGCCTGGGTGAAACGGCGGGGCAGTGGCCGGCATTCTGTTGTCCTGGCCATGTCGTAGAGATTGTGCGGAACGCTTTTGCTCAGCGGGGTCTCTCCCTATCTGTACGGCTGTACCCCTCTGAAGGAGTTGTTCTGCATGGTGCGTCGCTTCCGTGTCCTGCTGGTGGCCGCCTTGGCGCTGGTCGCGGGTGCGGTGATGTCATCGCCTCCCGCCTTCGCCGTCATCGGCGGCAAGAAGAGCACGTACGGCCCGTGGGCGGTACGCATGCTCGTGGACGGCAAACCGGCGTGCACCGGCACCGCGGTCTCCCGCCAGTGGATCCTCACCGCCTCGCACTGCTTCTACGAGCAGGCTCAGCCGGTCGCCGACAAGCGGATCTCGTTCCGGGTGGGCGACCTCGACGTGCGCAAGGGCACCACGGTCCGCCCCATCCCCCGCAAGCGGGTGGGCAGCGCGCACGCCGACATGATGCTCATCAAGGTCGCGCCGATGAAGAAGGTCCGCGTGGCACGCCTGTCCACGGTCGGCGTCCACCGGGGCCAGGTCGTGCGGCAGTACGGCTGGGGTGCCACCTGCACCACGGACGAGAGCGCCTGCCAGTCCCGCGTCCTCAAGCAGTCGGACCTGAAGGTCGTGCGGGCGAACGACCCCCTGTGCGCGGGCCACACCGCGCCGGGCGGCCCCGACTTCTGCATGAAGAAGGTGTCCGGGATCCCCGCCGGGGGTGACTCCGGAGGCCCGGTGATGACCGTCGGTCCGCGTGGCACCGAAACCCTCATCGGCGTCTTCAACGGCTCCGACCGGGAGAAGAGCGCCCAGGCCGGGGAGGTCTCCCAGCAGCTCTCCTGGATCCGCTCCGTCATCCGGCGATAGCCTCCGCGTGACCCGCGTCGCCGCCCGCCGAGGGGCTCGCGCGGGTCACTGCGGGGGCTCATTGGCCTGCCGGACGACGTACCAGCAGTCGGAACACAGGTCGAGCCACCGCGGCCCCGCCGCGGCCGAGTTGACGATGACCGCGGCGGTGGCCGGCCGACCGCATCCCAGGCACGGATGGCCGCCGTCGCGGGCCCGGCGGGCCAGCTCCGGCCGGGACACGTCGTCGGGCGCCGCGGCGAGGAGCGTCGGCTCGGCCGCGATCAGATGCAGCATCGCGGTGGCTGCCGCGGTGTTCACCGCGGTGCGCCCGCGGCGGCGGCCCTCGGGCGCTCGCTGCTCCCGCCGTGCGTACGTACCGTCCGGTCGCCGGTGGACCGGAGCGCGCGGCCCAGGCGGTACGCCGGAGCGCGACAGGGGACCTCGCCGTCCCGTCGAACCGGCCCCGCCGTCACGCCCCACCCACTCCTCATGCCGTCCTGCCTCGGGCACCGTACCGGGTACGCGCCGACGACGTCGTATGCCCTACGGCGGATCGCCGCGCACACCGCCGTGCCCTGCGGCCACGGCTGTCGGGCCAACGGCAGGGGGCGTGCCCGGTGGGGCGCGGGTGATGTCAAGATGAACCCCATGCAGAACGTTTATTTCGACATCACCATTGACGGCAAGGACGCCGGCCGCATCGTCTTCCGGCTCTTCGACGACGTCGTGCCGGAGACCGCGCGCAACTTCCGCGAGCTTGCCACGGGCCAGAACGGCTACGGCTACGCCGGCTCGGCCTTCCACCGCGTCATCCCGGAGTTCATGCTCCAGGGCGGCGACTTCACGCACGGCAACGGCACCGGCGGCAAGAGCATCTTCGGCGCGACCTTCGCCGACGAGAACTTCTCCCTCAAGCACGACCGGCCGTTCCTGCTGTCCATGGCCAACCGTGGCCCGAACACCAACGGCTCCCAGTTCTTCGTGACGACCGTCGTCACGCCGTGGCTCGACGGCAAGCACGTCGTCTTCGGCGAGGTCGTCGAGGGCCAGGACCTGGTCAAGCAGATCGAGGCCCTCGGCTCCCGCGCCGGTGACCTCAGCTCCGACGTCGTCATCAAGGAGAGCGGCACCGTCGCCTGAAGTCCCTTTGGGGCTTCTGTTTACAGATAGTTCATAGCTTTTAGGGTGAATGCCCGGTTTACGGCCTCGTTTCGTCTGAAACGAGGCCGTTCCCTTTGGTTCGCCGCCCTCGAATTCGCGGGGGAGGAAGCGGTGAGATGCTTTCCCCGATCCCCATATCAGAAACTCCAAGCGGTCATCGAGTGGAGCATCGGCCTTGCCCGCCGAAGCGTTGAATCGCCTGATGCGGAACTTCCCAGGGGAGGAGCGGACACAGGGGCTCCGGACCGGTCTCCCTCTGCTGTGGATGGCGCGCTTCCGTTTCGGAACGTACTGCCATTTCTGAGGTTTTTGCGCCGCTATCGCTGCCTCAGTGGTCGCCCGACTCCTCTCGGTGACGAGCAGTCGCTGTTCAGCCACTCTCAGCGGGCTCGAGACGCCCAGGCGCGCTCGCGGGGGAGGGCGAGGCTCGCGTCGGCGGATCGTGCGGGCCGGTTCGGTCCGTGTTCGGCCGAGCGTGCGCGGCGCGAGCCGAGTGGCGTCGCCCCCGGCCCTCGTAGCCGCGCTGAGCCGACCGTACGACCAGGTCGGACGGGGCTCGCCCGCATCCGCTCGGGGCGGCGACCCGGTGCCGTACGGTCCGTGCGCGCGTGGCCGGGAGTCTCCGAGCCGCGGCAGCGCACCGGCCCGGCGCTGCGGCCGACGGGCCCGGTCACGGAGGGTGACGCCCGCTTACGGCATGGCTGAAACACGTACCTAAAGAACCGAACAGTTTTGGGATTCTCTGGCCTTGCGCCTCTCCAGTGCACTTAAGTACCTGTCAGGCATTCGCTACCAGCCAGGGCGACGGCCGCCGGCCGGTGATGCGTCAGCGGCTATCCCCGCCTCGCACGTCAGCCCACGCCGTACGCCACCCGCCGCCTTCTTCCGCATGACCGTCCCACCCCGTCCCACGCGTCCCACCCCGTCCCAACAGCCCGAGGGGTCCACTGCCTATGGCCGCCAGCGCACACCGTGCGGTGTCGTGCACACACCACACGGCGAGCCGCAGCGCCAACCGGCCGGTCGCCGCGTGAAGGCACCCGTATCCCCGCGGCCCGCCCCGTGCCGGGCCGGCCGAGAGGGGCGCTGATGGCGAGTTCGAACCCGGCCGGACGCGACACCGACCTCTACGCGGCCGTGCAGGACATCCAGGCGGGCTACTGGCTCCAGATGCGGCAGGCGCTGGCCCGGACGGGCAACTGGCCGCAGTGGACATCCCGTACGCAGGTACTGGGAGTCGTGGCGGCTCAGACCAACGTCGTTGAGCTGTGGCTGGAAGAGGAGCCGGAGAGCCTCGCCGCCCGGGTGATGTACGCCCGAGTCGCCACCGAGCGGGTCCTGCAAGCCCACCGCAGGCGCGGGGCGCACGACTCCCGGCAGGCGCGCGACCTGGAGACCCTGGCGGACCGGGCCCGGCAGGCGTGCCACAAGGCGGCCGAGGGGAACCCCGACGACTCGGTGCCCTGGATCTGCCGCCTTGCCCTGGCCGAAACGGATACGTACGGGCGGCACCCGGAGCATCACATGGCCCCGCCACCCCATGAGTACCTGCTGCCTCGCGGGCCGTGGGGACTCCTGGGGGAAGTGCACCGGCGAGATCCGTTCAACCGCGAGGCGTGGCACCGCATGTCCCAGGCCCTCCAGGCCCGCCCGGGCCCGGCGGGCCGTCAGGCCGTCGCGACGGACTTCGCCCGCTGGGCGGTCTCCTTCGCGCCACCCGACTCGCCCCTGCTCCTGCTGCCGCTCTACGCCCGTGTGCAGGAACACCGGGAGCGACGGGACAAGGGCGCGGAGGCCACGCTGAACCTGCTGTGGACCAGGGAGGACACCACCCGGGCCGTCACGCAGGCGTTCGAGGGCTGGTTCCGGAAGTGCGATCCGGCCACCAGTTCCCAGCTGGACCTCAACTACCTCGCCTACGCCCTGGCGAGGGGTGGTTTCGCGCAGTGGGCGACCGAAGTGTTCGACGCCGTCGGCGACTTCGCCACGCCCGCCCCGTGGCAGGACGACGCCCGGCACCCCAGGGCCCAGTGGCGGAAGGCCTTCGAGGAGGACCGCGACGCCTGCCGGAGGGCCCGCCCACGGCCCACGGGAAGGCACCCGTGACCCCGGCCCCGCGGCGGGCGCCGCCACGTCCCGCGGGCGGCCCCGTGGCGCCCCGCCTGCACGCCCTCCTTCAGCTCATTCAGCTTTCCTGTGCGGAGAACCAATGACTTCGGTAAGAGCTTGGCGCCAGCGGCCGGACCAGGTCCACGACGACGGCGACGACGGCGAGGACGCGCGCATCCTCCAATCGCTGGGCTACACCCAGCAACTGCACCGCCGGATGGGGGCCTTCGGCAATTTCTCCGCCTCCCTGTCGGTCATCTCGATCATGTCGGGGACCTTGCTCCTGTTCGGCTACGGCCTGAACTCGGGCGGCCCCGCGGTGATCATGTGGGGGTGGCTCGCCGTCGGGCCGCTGGTGCTGTGCCTGGCCGCGGCCCTGGCCGAGATCACCTCCCGCTACCCCACCAGCGGCGGCCTGTACTACATGGCCCGCCAGCTCGGCGGCGAGCGGTGGAGCTGGTACACCGGCTGGCTCAACCTCCTGGGCCTGCTCGGCGGGATCGCCGCCCAGGACTACGGCATAGCCACGTTCACCGCCGCGTGGATGAACCTGCAGTTCGACTACACGCCGTCCCCGGGCTCCCTGCTCGCCCTGTACGCGGTCATCCTCGCGCTGCACGCGGTCCTGAACCTCTTCGGCACCCGGCTGATGAACATCTTGACGTCCCTGAGCGCGTGGTGGCACCTGGTGGGGGCCGTCGTCATCATCGGCGCGCTGGCGTTCACGCCCTCCCACCACCAGTCGGCCGACTTCGTCTTCACCGAGTTCACCAACAACACCGGCTGGAGCGCCCCGGCGTACGTGATCCTGCTGGGCATGCTGCTGCCGGTGTTCGCCCTGGCGGGCTACGACACCTCGGCCCACCTGAGCGAGGAGACCAACCACGCGTCCGTCGCCGCGGCCCGGGGGATCTTCCGCTCGGTGACGGTGTCCTGGATCGCCGGCGGCGTCCTGCTGATCACGCTGCTGTTCGCCATCCAGGACTACGCCGCGACCCTGGACAGCTCGACCGGTGTGCCGGTGGCGCAGATCCTCCTTGACGCGCTGGGCATGGCGGCGGCCAAGGCCCTGCTGCTTGTGATCATCGTGGCCCAGTTCCTGTGCGGCTACACCGTGACCGCGAGCGCCAGCCGGATGATCTACGCCTTCGCCCGGGACGGTGCCCTGCCCGGATCCGCCCACTGGAAGAAGGTCAGCCGCCGCACCGCCATCCCCGCCAACGCGGTCTGGCTCGCGGTCGCCGTGGCGTTCGTGCTCGCGCTGCCGTCCCTGTACTCCTCCACGGCGTTCTCCGCGGTGACCGCCATCTCGGTCGTGGGCTTCACCTCGGCCTACGCCATCCCCGTGCTGCTACGCCTGCTCCACCGCGACCGGTTCACCCCGGGGCCCTGGCACCTGGGCCGCTGGAGCCGGCCGATCGGCTGGGTGGCGGTGCTGTGGGCGGGCGCGGTGACGGTGCTGTTCCTGCTGCCGCAGAGCAGCCCGATCACCGCCACCACCTTCAACTACACGCCCGTCGCCGTGGTGGTGGCCTTCCTCATCGCCGCCCTGTGGCGGCGCTTCGGGCGCAGTTCCTACCATGTGCCCCGCTCCAGTTCCCAGACCGAGGACAAGCAGTTCGAAGGCATCATCTAACGCGCTGGTACTCCCGCGTTCCGCGCGGGTGGTTCCACGTGGCCCGTGGCCCGTGGCCCAGAGGCGCCGGAGCCGCTCGCTGCCGGCTCCGGCGCCGCCGCGACCTGATGATCCGGGGGAGGGGCCGGGTGCTGTTGATTCGGCTCCTACTCCTCCAGATCATCCGCGTCTCTCCATACGAGTGTTCCCGGGAAGTCCGGGTCCGCGTCCGTGGCCTCCCATTCCTGGTCGTCGAGCGACCTCGCGATCCACGGGGGTGGTGAGGCCAGAGCGTCACCGACCACCTCCAGCACGGCGGCAAGGCATCTCCACAGCGGCCCTTCGGGCCAGCGATAACCAGCGTCCTCGATATCCCATTCACCGATGCGGCCCGTCCGTGTGTTGACGACGAGCTTCGTCACATTCAGTTCTCCGACGGGGACGATCCGGCAGCTGTCGTACGGGCCGTACAGGTCATCCCTCAGCCGGTACTCAAGGGAGCCGGTGTGCTTCTCGGCGATCTCCTCGGCTCCGTACAGTACGAATCCGGGCGGGATGATGTCGGTAAGACCCGAGCCGTCATGGCGCAGCAACGACTGCTCGATATCGTCCGGCAGCCGTACGCCGATACGCTCATACAGGCCCTCCAGGGTGGCACGCGTACACGGTCCCGGCAGCGGATCTTCTTCGGGGGCGTGCTGGGTTATCCAGCGTTCGATCCTCTCCCACGACTTCTCCACGGGCGTCTCGTCACCCCGAGGTCCCCATTCGGCAAGGCCTTGTGGGAAGTTGCACGTCCATATCAGTCGTCCAGGGATATGGGGCCACACATGCGTGGCCTCCCATCTGCCGTAATCGTGCGCGATCCAGGGCGGCGACGAGGCCAGCGCGTCACCGGCGATTTCCAGCAGGCCGGCGAAGGAAGCTCTCCACCGGGGCGGCGGCTCCTCGAAGGGACCGTAGTACGGGCTGCCACTTTGCCAATCGCCCATGCCATGGGTCCGGGTGTTGACCACGAGTTGCGTGTCACCCTGCCCGCCGACAGGGACAATTACGCTGCCGTCGAACCACCCGTATCGGTCTCTCCCGAACCTGCGGTCGAGTGAGTTGCTGTACTCCTGCGCGATCTGCTCAAGGTCGTACAGGACGAAACCTGGCGGGGTGACGGCGGTGCGCCCGGAGCCGTTGTGCCGTAGCCATGAGCGCTCGATGTCCTCAGGCAGGCGCACACCGAGGCGTTCATACAGGCGTTCCAGGTCTTCGCGGGTGCAGGGCCCCGGAAGGGGGGCCTCCTCGGGGGCGTGCCGGGCCAGCCAGCGCTCTATCTTCTCCCAGGAATCCTCAACGGACACGTGCCCACCTCTTCCGCTCGGTGAAGGGCCTTCTGCGCAGGGACGTACGGATCGCTGAGGTCCGACTATGGCCTCGGTGCGCTCGGACGTCGACTGAGGTCGGCTGAGGGGGGGAGCCGTTGGCCGCTTCGGAACGGATGGGCGGCGCGGGCGCGGCTGTCAGCCGGTGGGCGTGGTGTCGGCCGGGCCGACGCCGCCTCCACCAGGTGGGCGAGCGCGAAGCCGCCGCAGTGGGGCGCCCGTCGCAGCCGCCCTTTGACGCCGATCGCCGCTCCCTGCCGCGAATCGGCCAACTCCATACGGGGAGCGAAGCAACCTCACCAACCTGCTGAGTCCCACTCACTTTTCCCGTACATGCCTGCACTTGGGTCGCGGCGGTGGGATTCGGTCGGGGTGGCTGAAGTCGGGCGGTAATGTGGTGGGGTCGGTCCGTGTATTTCCAGGTTGGACGTCATTGGTTCCATGCAGCCGTTACGTCGCCTGTCGGCGGCTGTTCGGCTATTGCGTCACTCACGCAGGAGCGAGCCTCGTGCAGCAGTCGGGAATCGGACGCGCTCCGGGCTTCTACGCTCAAATGCGTATGTGCGACGCCCCCTCGCGCCGACCACGCTCTCCCCCATGCGGCGACATCCGCGAGGGAAGCCGCATGTCTGTGAGGAGGACCGAATGATCGTGCACATTGATTTCCACCGCACTCGGAGGATGTTGGCCCCGAGTCACAACCACTCGAGTATCGCTCCTGTGTTCACCTGGAACGACTGAGAAGTAAGTGCCGGGTTCCGGGAATCGCCGTCCGGTGATTCCCGGATCTTCATGGGTTGGAGGAATCGTTGACGGTCAATGAATCCATCGGAATCGACTGTCCCCGCCTTGTGCGCGTCGAATTACGGCCCCTCGTCTGGCCCCGCCCCGGCGCGCCGCGGCACACGCTCGCCATCGCCCCGAGAGGCGGCCTTTTCGAGATCAAAGCGGCGCCCGAGGACGTCGCGGCGGTCCTGGCCCGCTGCGACGGCGCGACCTCCGCAGAGGAGATCGTCCGCACCACCTCCGACCCCGCGGGCTACCGCGAGGTCCTGGACAAGCTCACGGAACTCGGCGGGCTCAGCACGGCGGAACCCATCGCGGGTGAGGCCAACTGGCTCCGGTTCGAGCAGGGAGCACGGCCCGACCCCGAGCGGGTGACCGCCACCCCGCTGATCCTCACGGGCGACGCGGAGCTGACCGACGCCGCCCGCCTCTGCCCGGCGACGAGCAACTTCGCCTCGGTCGAGGTGACCTCCAGGGACGGCCTCGCGGACGCCCTGGCGGCGCACCCGGCCGGGAAGCCCGTGGTGCTGGCCCTGCGCGACCGCTTCGACCTCGGCTATCTGGAGTCCCTGAACGACTTCTGCGCCGAGCACCGGGTCCTGTGGTCGTCGTTCCACCTCAGCGAAGGCCGCGGCTTCGCCGGGCCGACCGTCGCGCCCGGCCGCACTCCCGACTACCGCGACCTCCTGGGCCGACGGCTCACGGCGGCCGAACGGCCCGACGTGCACGCCGCGCTGACCAGCGACGCCGTCTTCGGCGCGGGGGGCGGCCCGACGCCATCCGAACTGCTGTGGATGCTCTCGTACTTGCTGATCGACATCGAGCGCTGGGTCGCCGGGGTCACCGCGTGGTCGCTGTGGGCGGAGATCGAACTCGACCCGGTCGAGCTGACCATCGCGCGCCACCCGGTGCTTCCGCTGCCCGACCGGCCCCTGGACGACGACACCCCGCCCTTCAACGAACGCCTCCTGCTCGACCACCGCACCGGCCTGATCGCCTCCCACCAGATCTTCGAGCACGACAAGTCCGTCCCCGACCGCCTGGTCACGGTGCAGACCAACGTCGCCGACATGCGCCGCTTGTACACCTGGGCCAACAACGTGGTCTGCGGCGGCACGGCCTTCCGCAACTTCCGGGCGGCCCGCAGCGCCGCGATCGGCGAGGCCGTCGAGCGGTACTGCGGGAACTGCATCACCGAGACCGTCGACGTCCGCGAGGCCTCGTACCAGGACCTGGAGCAGGCGGGCGAGACCGCGCTCGACCCGAACCGCCTCGTGCTCTACTCGGACCGCCTGTACGACAGCCCCGGCTTCCCCTTCGTGCGGTTCACCCACGACCGGACCACCCACTGGGTGCGGGGCCGCTCGCTCACCGCCGACCGGCCCGTGTGGGTGCCGGCCAGTCTCGTGTACGTCAACTGGTACATGGACCAGTACGCGAACGTGCCGCCCACCAACTTCCTCTACTACCCGGGGCTCGCCGCGGGGCACACCCTGGACGCCGCGCTGGTCTCCGGCATCGAAGAGGTCATCGAGCGGGACGCCACCATGATCTGGTGGATGAACCGCCACCCGCTCCCCAAGGTGGAACAACCCCCCGAACTCGCCGCGCTGTGGGCCGGCAAGCCCGCCGAACTCGGCCAGCGCGCCTGGCTCATCCACCTGGACAACGAGTTCGACGTACCGGTCATCGCGGGAGTCGTCGAGAACCACATCGAGAAGCTCTTCACCATCGGCTTCGGCGCCCGCCCCGACCCGGTGGACGCCGCCCGCAAGGCCTGGGGCGAGGCCCTCACCCTCCAGGACGGCACCCGGGACTTCGACGACCCGGCCGGCCTGTTCCGCGAGGCGGTCGCGGCCGGCTGGACGAACGCCATGGTCAAGCCCTGGCGCGAGGACCGCGCCTACCTCGACGACTACGCGAAGGACTTCCACGACGTCAACGATCTGCTGTGCCAGCAGCAGCTGTTCCTCGACCCACGCGCCACCGAGGTGGTGCGGCCCTGGGTGGACACCCCGGCGAGCCGGTCCGTCGACGATCTGCCGCGGCTGCCCGACCGGGCCCTGGCGACGTACCGGGACGTGGTCGAGAAACGCGGCTACGAGATCATCTACGTGGACGTGACCACCCACGACGTCGCCAAGACGGGCTTCCGAGTGGTCCGGGTGCTCATCCCCGGCCTGGTCCCCAACTTCCCCGCCGCCTTCCCGTTCCTCGGCAAGCGGCGCATCCAGGACATGGCCGTCACCCTCGGCTGGCGCCGGCGGCCGCTGGCGGAGGAGGAGCTGAACTACTTCCCGCTGCCGCACGCCTGATGCTGCTCCACCGCCGACTCCTCGAACTGGCCACCGCTGTCCGCTGGCACATCGCCGCAGCGGTGGCCGTGGGGCTCGGCGTCACCGTCACCTACGTCGGCCAGGGGCTGCTGGTCGCCGCCGTACTGGAGCAGGTGAGCGACCACAGGCCGTGGACCGCCAGCGTTCCGCAGGTCGCCGGAGTCCTCGCGCTCGTCGCCGTACGGGCCGCACTGCTCCAGCTGCGCGAGCTGTGCGTCAGCCGGACGGCGGCCGCGACCAAACTGCGGCTCCGCCGCCGCCTGTACGCGCATCTGCTCGCCCTGGGACCCGGCCACCTGACCAGGACCAGGACGGGCACCGTGCAGTCGGCCCTGGTGGACGGCGTGGAGGCGGTCGAGAGCTACTACGCGCGCTATCTGCCGCACCTGGCCGTCTGTCTCGTCGCGCCGGTCGGGCTCGTCGCCTACCTGACGTCGATCGACTGGGTGGTGGGGGCCCTGGTCGCGGCCCTCGTGGTGTTCGTCCCGCTGGCGCCACGCTGGTGGGACCGGCTGCTCGGCGAGCGCGGACAGGCCCACTGGGACGCCTACGCCGCGCTCGACGCCGAGTACCTCGACACCATGCAGGGCCTGACGACGCTCAAGGCGTTCAACGCCGGGGAGCGCCGCCGGGCCGAACTCGGCGAGCGGGCCGAGGTGTTGTACCGCTCCACCATGGCCCAGATGCGCGTGTCCCTGGTCGACACCGGTCTGACCGCCTTCGGCGTCGCCGCGGGCACCTCGCTCAGCGTGGGCGTCGGCGCGCTGCGCCTCGCCCAGGGGGCGCTGGACCTCGCCGGGCTCTACGTCGTCCTGTTCCTGGCGTTCGAATGCTTCCGCCCGTTCGTCGAGCTGTCCCGGTTCTGGCACGCCGGTCACACCGCGGTCTCGGCCGCCGCGGGCATCCACGCCCTCCTCGACGCGGTTCCACGGACACCCGAGCCGCCGGCCCCCCTGCGGCCCGGGCGGATCGTGCGGCCCCCCGCCGTCGAGTTCGAGCGCGTCACCTTCACCTACGCCGACCGCGCGGCCCCCGCCCTCGACCAGGTGAGCCTCCGGCTCGAAGCGGGCGGGACACTCGCCGTCGTAGGCCCCTCGGGTGCCGGGAAGACCACGCTGGTCTCGCTGCTCCTGCGCTTCTTCGACCCCGTCGGCGGGCGGGTCCTCGTCGACGGCACCGACATCCGCGAACTGCCCCTCGCCACGCTCCGGGAGACGATCGCCGTGGTCTCCCAGGACACGTACCTCTTCCACGGCACCATCGCGGACAACCTCCGGCTCGCCCGGCCCGGCGCCACCGCGGCCGAGATGCGCGAAGCCGCCCGCGCGGCCGGAGCCCACGCCTTCGTCGAGGCACTCCCCGCCGGATACGACACGCCGGTCGGCGAACGGGGCCTCACGCTCTCCGGCGGCGAACGGCAGCGCATCGCGATCGCCCGGGCCCTGTTGAAGGACGCGCCCGTACTGATCCTGGACGAGGCCACCTCCAGCGTCGACGCCGCCGCGGAGGCCGACATCCAGCGGGCGCTGGGGCGGCTGAGCCGGGGGCGTACGACCCTGGTGGTCGCCCACCGCCTGTCCACGGTCCGCGACGCCGCTCGCATCGCCGTCCTGGCACACGGCCGTGTCACCGAGGTCGGCGACCACCGGAGCCTGCTGGTCCGCCGTGGGGACTACGCCCGCATGGTCGCCGCGCAGGCGGGGCCATGACCCCTGCCCCGCACGGCCGGGCACTGACCGGCCTGCTGCCCTTCATGAAGGGGTTCCGCCGCAGGCTGGCCCTCGCGCTGCTGGTGGGGATCGCCGACCAGGTGTGCGGGATCGCCGCGGCGGTGACCGCGGTCTGGCTGGTCGGCCTGGCCGCCACCGGCCACTCGGCGCGGGCCGTCGGCCTCGGTGTCGTGCTGCTCGGCGTGCTCGTGCTCGCGCGGGCCGCCACCGCGTGGGCCGAGATGTGGATGGTCCACGCCATCGCGTACCGCATCCTCGCCGTCCTGCGGGTCCGCGTCTACGAAGCGCTGGAGCGCCTCGCACCGGGCTACCTCCTCGGCCGCCGCACCGGGGACCTCGCCTCCACGGTGATGGCCGACGTCGAACTGACCGAGGAGTTCTTCGCCCACACCGTGATCAGCTTCCTCGTCGCCGTCGTCGTCCCGTTCGGCGCGCTCGCGGTGCTCGGCACGCTGCATCCCCTGCTCCTCGCGGCCGTGCTGCCCTTCCTCGCGGCGATCGCCACCGTCCCGGTCTGGCTGGCCGCGCGGTCCGGCGCCCAGGGAAGGGAGCTGCGCGCACGCCTCGGCGAGGTCAACGCCGACGTCGTGGACGGCGTGCAGGGGCTTCGGGAACTCGTGGCCTTCGGCCGCGGCACGGCCTGGCTGGACCGCATCGGCCGGGGCGGGGCCGCCCTCTACCGCGCCCAGCTCGCCCACGGCCGCAGGTCCGGCGCCGAGCACTCCGCGGCGGACGCCCTCGTCACCCTCGGCATGGCCACCGTCCTCGTCACCGGCTCCCTGCTGGTCACCGACAACCGGCTGCCCGCCACCACCTTGCCGGTCGCCGTGATCCTCGCCGTGTACTGCTTCGCCCCGCTCAACGACATCCTCGCCACCGCCCGCAACTTCGGCGCGGTACGGGCTGCGACGGACCGCATCTTCACCGTGCTCGACACTCCGCCGACCGTCACCGACCTGGCCTCGCGGCCGCCTCCCGCGCCCGTCGAGCCCCATGTACGGTTCCGGCACGTCAGCTTCGGCTACGGCACGGGCGGCCCCGACGTCCTGCACGACGTCAGCTTCGCCGTGGCACCGGGCGAGACCGTGGCCCTGGTCGGCCACTCGGGCGCGGGCAAGTCCACCTGCGCCCACCTGCTCATGCGGTTCTGGGACACCCGGCTCGGCTCGGTCTCCGTCGGCGGCCACGACGTCCGCGCCTTCCCCCAGGCCGCACTGCGCAGGATCGTCACGCTGGTGCCTCAGGAGGTGTACCTGTTCAACACCTCCGTGGCCGAGAACATCCGGATCGGCCGCCAGGACGCCACCCCCGCCCAGGTCGTGGCGGCGGCTCGACGGGCCGTCGCCGACGACTTCGTACGCGAACTCCCGCACGGCTACGACACCGTCATCGGTGAACGCGGCGCCCAGCTCTCCGGCGGCCAGCGCCAGCGCGTCGCCATCGCCCGGGCGTTCCTGCGGGACGCGCCCGTCCTGGTGATGGACGAGGCGGTCTCCAGCCTCGATGCCGAGAACACGGCGCTGCTGCAAGCCGCGATGAAGCGCCTCCAGGCCGGGCGCACGACGCTCCTGGTCGCCCACCGCCTGTCGACGATCCGCTCCGCCGACCGGATCGTCGTCCTCAGCGGCGGCCGGGTCGCCGAATCGGGCACCCACGACCACCTGCTCGCCCGCGACGGCGTCTACGCCCGGCTCGTCGCCTCCCAGCACGACGGCGTCGTCGACACCCCACGGCGGCCCGGAGGCTCTCCCCATGAGGGCGGACACTGAACCGCACGGGCTTCGCTCATCAGAGGGTGAGGACGACCTTGCCCTGGAGGTGACCGCCGTCGAGCAGCCGGTGCGCTTCGGCGACCCGCTCGAACGGGAACGTCTCCTGTACGTGGATCCGGAGCCTGCCCTGTTCGACGAGTGCGACGAGACCCCGCAGGGCGACCGGGTCGGGGTCGACCGCGATGCCGCTGAAGCGCATCCCGGCCGCCTCGCACGCGGCAATCAGCTCCGGATCGTCCTCCGCGACCGCCGTCACCAGGTGACCGCCCGGGCGGAGCACCGCCACGGACCGCTCGACGGTGTCGCCGCCGATGGTGTCGAGTACGACGTCGACGTCGCGGGCCACCTCGGTGAAGTCCACCGCCGTGTAGTCGATCACCTCGTCGGCGCCCAGCCCTTCGACGAAGGCCCGCTTGTGCCCACTGACGGTCGTGATCACCTGCGCGCCGAGCGCCTTCGCGATCTGGATCGCCACGTGGCCGACGCCGCCACCACCGCCGTGGACCAGGACGCGGTCGCCCTCGCTCACGCCCCCGAGGTCGACGAGACCCTGCCACGCCGTCAGCCCGACGATCGGCAGCGCCGCCGCCTCCACGTGCGAGAGGGCCACCGGCTTGCGCACCAGGTGCAACGCCGGCGCCGCCACGACCTCGGCGTACGCGCCGGCCGCCCGCGGGAACAGCGGCATCCCGAACACCTCGTCACCGGGCCTGAACCGCCACGTCCGCGGGCTCCCCTCGACCACGCCGCTGATGTCCCAGCCGAGGACGAACGGCGGCGGCCCGATCAACGGGAACTCGCCCGCACGCAGGCGCGCCTCCAGCGGGTTCAGCCCGATCGCCCTGACACGGACGAGAACCTCCGTCGGCAGGGGCCGGGGCTCGGGCGCGTTCTCGACGGTGAGCACCTCGGGGCCGCCGAGCGTGTGCTGGGTGATGACTCGCATGACACTCCTGGCTTCGCGGTTCGAGGGGAGAGACCAGGCTAGGTTTCCGACGGGAACCAGCAGGTGCCCCAGGCGGACCACGCCCCGGCACAGGCCAGGCGTGGCTGCCAGGGGCGCGTCGCCGCCGTAAAAGCGATTGATGCTCCGACGCCGTTCGTGAAGGATGCCGGACCGTGGCAACCAACACCGACCAGGACCAGCCCGCTCACGGACAGGTGCCGCCGGCCGACCGGCCGCTCGCCCTGATCACCGGTGTGGGCCGCACCGTGGGGATCGGCGCGGGCATCGCCCGCCGCCTCGCCGCGTCGGGCTGGGACATCGCCTTCACCTACTGGACCCCGTACGACGACCGCATGACCTGGGGCAGGGAGCCCGGCGCGAGGGAGTCGATCAGCCGGGCCCTGGCGGACCACGGCGCGTCCACCGCGGCGATCGAGGCGGATCTCGCCGACCAGGACGCCCCCGCGCGTATCTTCGACGAGGCCGAACAGCGGCTGGGGCCGGTCACCGCGCTGGTGATGTGCCACTGCGAGTCCGTCGACTCGGGCCTGCTCGACACCACCGTCGAGAGTTTCGACCGGCACTTCGCCGTCAACGCGCGGGCGACCTGGCTCCTCATCCGGGAGTTCGGGCGCCGCTTCGCCGCGGCCCCGGGGACGGGCCGGATCATCAGCCTCACGAGCGACCACACCGTCGGCAACCTTCCCTACGGGGCGAGCAAGGGCGCCCTCGACCGCATCACCCTGGCCGCCGCCCACGAACTCGGCCACCTCGGCGTGACCGCCAACGTGATCAACCCCGGGCCGATCGACACCGGCTGGATGCCCGAGGACGTCCGGGAGGCCTGTGTCCGCAGCAGCCCCCTGGGCCGCCTGGGCACTCCCCAGGACACCGCTCACCTCGTGGACTTCCTGTGCTCCAAGGAAGGCGAGTGGATCAACGGCCAGCTTCTGATGAGCAACGGCGGCCTCGCGTAGGCAGCACATCGGCGGCTGCCGCTCGCTGAGCCGTCCGATCGGCGTACGGACCCGCCCCCTCGGCGGCACTTCGCCGACGGGGCGAATCCGCTGAACTACATCTCGCCCGGGCGGGGCTTGTCGAGCCAGCTCGACGCGGTCACGCCGTGCTCCCACGCGTCCGGAGTGAGGGCGAAGCCGGTCGTGGTGCCCTTGCCCGGCGCGGCCGCCGACGCCGGGGCGGCACCGTCCCCGCCCGTAGCGGCAAGCGCCACGCCGCTGCCGAACGCGCACAGGGCGACCGTCGCCACACCCACTGCCACCTGCTTGATCACGAAAAGCCTCCAAGGCTCCGAAGGGGTCAACGCACGCAGTGAACCGACCGCTGATCAACAAGCGCTCAACACCGCGATGTTGAACCGCGGTGCTAAGTGGTTCACCCCCGGCTCACGTTCACCCGCCCGCCGCTCGTCAGCTCCGGTGTCAGGTCGACCTGGACCTGGTGCGTGGCCTGGCGGTCGACGCTGCCGCTCAGCTCGGCCGTCACCACGCCGATCCGGATGCCGCCGCGGCCCCCTCCGGAGTGGTGGACCTGGACGGTGAAGGTGAGGCTCACGTTCTCCACGGCGAAGCTCAGGTCCTGACCCTGGCTCTCCAGGCGGGCCGCCTCCAGCTCGCTCCTGATCTGACGGATCACCTCGGCCAGCCCCACGAACCCCGGTTCGTTCGACAACTCGCCTCCCCAGCAAGCCCGTTGATCTCGTTTGGCGTCAGTATGCGCCAGGACCTGACGGTCGTATAGTTGCGAAGTATGGCTGCTGGCGGGGGAGTCCAAGCCGCCTCGTCGACGGAGACGCCGAGCTGGGCCGTGCGGATCCGGGGCGCTGACGGGCAGATCGCGGGGGCAGGCATTCTGCTGAGCCCCGACCAGGTCCTGACCTGTGCCCATGTGGTGGACCGGGCGGCGGCCCGGGTCACCGCGGAGTTCGTGGGCGCCGCCGACCGCAGCGTGCCCGCGGTCGCCGCCTGGGTGGACGGGGACGCGTACGTACCGGAGACACAGGACGCGGACGGCGACCCCAGCGGGGACGTCGCCCTGTTACGACTGGAGCGGCCCCGGCCCGCCGAGGAGGCGGCCCGGCTGCATCGCCTTTCCGCGCCGGGCCGCGCGGTGCGGATGTACGGCTTCCCGTACGACCACAACGGCGGCATCTGGTTCCGCGCCACCGTCGTGGGCGGCTGCGGACGCGACGGACAGGTGCAGCTCAGCCCCACCAGCCCCGGCGAGCTGGCCGGCCCCGGTTGCAGCGGCGCGGGCGTCGCCGACAGCGGCACCGGTGACGTCATCGGCATGGTGCTCACCGGGCAGAAGGACCAGCACGGCAACCGGTTCTCCTTCATGAGCCCCGCCGAGACCGTCGTCCGGCACCTGCCCCA
This sequence comes from Streptomyces sp. NPDC045778, assembly GCF_056431945.1. Lineage (NCBI taxonomy): Bacteria > Bacillati > Actinomycetota > Actinomycetes > Kitasatosporales > Streptomycetaceae > Streptomyces > Streptomyces sp. NPDC045778. Next base: position 130,095 of record NZ_JBWKJZ010000013.1, on the reverse strand, counting down.
GGTCGAGCCGTTCCTGGAGGGGCCCACCGCCGTCGACGACCGGCTGCGCTCCACCGAGGACGACGCCGCGGAGGCGCTGCTCGACGAGCCGTTCGCCCAGCGCCTCGCGGCCTGGCTCCGGGACGACGGCCGACAGGTGAAGATCAGCGTCGTCCGGCACGGCGACGCCGCCCGCGGCGCCACGCTGCGCCGCGCCATCACCCTCGCCGACCGGGAGTTGCGCACCGCGGCCTCCGTCGGCCGGGCATCCCTCGACCCGCCGGGCACCGTCCCGTCGGCCGGCGGCCACGACCTCGCCGTGCACGCGGGCGGGCTCACCGCCGCGGAGATCGCCGAGCGGATCGCCGAGCGCACGGGCCTGTGGCCCCGGCACGGGGACTCCGCCCTCGACCGGATCCGGGCCGCGAAGGTCACTCTCAACCTGGTCGTCGTCGGCGTCGACGAGGCGCTCGACCCGCCCGCCCTGCTCGACCTCCTTGAAGTGCTGCGCGCGGGGGGCAGCAGGCTGCTGCTGGTCTTCCGCACGACGGGCGGCTGCTACGACCGCGCCCGCGGCGGACTCCTCACGCGGCCCGCGCGCGAGCGCGGGGAACGGCTCGTCGCACGGCTCAGAGAGATCACCGGGCCGCTCGCCGAGGCCCTGCGGGAACGCCTGGCGGCCGTGGTGCCGCACGGCGTCCGGCCCGTCGACTCGGACCTCGTGGCCGCCCACGCCGCCCTTGCCGACCTGCTCCGGGCGGAGGGCCGCGACCGCGAGCGCGACGGCGGCCGCGACGGTGGGTGCGACGGCGGCCGCGACCGCGAGCGCGACGGCGGACGCGACGGCGGGCGCGACCGTGACGGCGACCGCGACCGTGACGGCGACCGCGCCCGCGGTCACGGCCCGGACCTGGCCCGCTACGAGCGCCTCGCGGAACGCGTCGCCGCCCGCCTCACCCGCCACATCGCCCGGCTCGACCGCCTGAGCGACCGCCGCGAGGAACTCGGCGGCCGCCTGCGCGGCTACCACGTCCTGCACCAGCACTCCACCCAAGGCGAGGAGGACCCGGCCGTGGACGCTCTCTACCTCCGGGCGCACGACCTGCTCCAGACCCGCCCCTGCGACGTCCAGGCGGCCGAGGCGGCGGTCGACGCCTACACCCACCACGTGGACACCCACCACACCGGCGCCCGCCCCGACCGGCCCAGAGGCCCGGCATGAGCGGCGCCGCCTGCGTCAGAGCCGACTGCCAGGGCGGCACGATCATGGTGACCGGCTTCTGCGACACCTGCCTGAGGCGAGCCGTCGCCCCCGGCTCGCCGACGCCCGACGGACCGGGCCCGGACGCGCGAGGGAGGGACACACCGGCCGCCGGCCCGGGCGACGCCGCCGACCGCGCGAAGCGCCCCTCCGGCCCGGCCGCCGGCGAACTCGACCGCGACGGGCTCCTCGTGCTGCCCCACCTGCCGTCGCCGGAGTCCTCGGAAGCCGCCGACACCACGGCCCGGCCGCCCACCGGGGGCCGGCGCTGCGGGGTCGACAACTGCCCGGGCACGATCGGAGTCTCCTACGACGACGGCCCGGCACCGGACCACGGTTACTGCCCGGGCTGCGGCACGGAGTACTCCTTCCGCCCGAAACTGCGCCCCGGCGACCGGGTCGCCGGACACTACGGGGTGCTCGGCTACCTCGCGGTCGGCGGCCACGGCTGGGTCTACCTCGCCGAGGACACCCGCGTGCCCGGCCTGCACGTCGTCCTCAAAGGCCTGATCAACACCGGGGACGCCGTGGCCCGGCGGGCCGCCGTCGAGGAACGCCGCTCGCTCACCACGCTGCACCACCGGGACATCGTCCGGATCGTGACGTACGTACAGCACCAGGCGCCCGGCGACACCGAACCGACCGGCTACATCGTGATGGAGTACGTCGGCGGCCGCTCGCTCGCCTGGATCCGGTTCGCCCCCGAAGAGGAGCTGGACCGGCTCTTCGGGCCCGGCGGCTTCGAGTTCGGGCACGTCATCACGTACGGCTGCAAGATCCTCGGCGCTCTGGAGTATCTGCACGACCAGGGCCTGCTCTACTGCGACATGAAGCCGGAGAACGTCATCCACTACGGCCGCGAGATCAAGGTCATCGATCTCGGCGCGATCCGCCGGATCGACGACCGCTCCTCCGGCCTGGTGTACACCCTCGGCTACGGCCCGCCGAAGAAGGAACGCGACGAACGCGGCCTCGACGTCGACAGCGACCTCTACACCGTCGGCCGCACCCTGAAGGTCCTCGCCGAGCGGGCGGGACCGCCCGCGGGCCTCGCCGCCCGCTCCTTCGACGCGCTGATCCGGCGCGCCACCCGCCCCGAACCCGCCGCCCGCTTCCGCTCGGCCGCCGAGATGTCCCGCCAGCTGTGGGAAGTGCTGCGCGAGCACCAGGCGCTGAGCGGCCACGAGCCGTATCCGGAGCGGTCCACCCGGTTCGAGCCGACCGCCGCGCTGTTCGGCGCCGCCCTCGGCACGGTCCCCGCCCTCGGCCACTTCACCCACCGCCCCGCCGGGACGGGCCGGTGCTCCGCCGTCCCCGAACTGCCCGTCGGCGCCCCGGACCCCCGGGAGACCGCCCGTGCCCTGCCCGTGCCCCTGCCCGACGCGGGCGACGCCGCCGCCGTACTGCTCGGCGGGCTCGCCGCCGACACCCCCGACCGCATCGCCGAGCGCGCGGCGAGCGACCCGGCGCTGCGCACCGCGGAGGCCGCGCTGTGGCTGTGCCGCGCCTATCTGGAGGCGGGGGACGCCGACAAGGCCGCGGCGTGGGTGCGGACGGCCGAGGAACGCGTCGGCGACCACGACTGGCGGATCTTCTGGCACCAGGGCCTCGTCCAGCTGACCCGCGGTCAGGTGGAGGCCGCGGAGGGCGAGTTCATGGCCGCCTACGCCGCCCTGCCGGGCGAGGCCGCGCCCAAGCTGGCGCTCGGGTACTGCGCCGAGTACCTGGCCGGGCGGGAGACCGGGGCGGCCCAGGCCCAAGCCCAGGCCCGGGCCCGGCGAGCCGAGGCCCGCGAGCGGCAGGCCGAGGAGTACTACGAAGCCGTACGGCGCCGGGACCGCACCCAGGGCAGCGCCGCCTTCGGCCTTGCCCGCGTCCAGCTGCGCCGCGGCGACCGGCACCGGGCCGTCGCCGTCCTGGACGAGGTGCCGAGCACCTCCCGGCATTACGACGCCGCACGCGTGGCCGCGGTGCGGGCCCTCGCCGGCCGGCTGCCCGGCGGATCCGCGCCCGGCGCCGCCGAGTTGCGCGAGGCCGACGGCCGGCTCGCGGACCTGCACCTGGACGGCGGCGGCTCCTGGGACCGCCTGGTCACCGAGCTGAGGGAGCACGCGCTGGGCTGCCGTCCGCCCGGCGGCTGGGGGAACGGCTTCCCCACCGGCGAGTTGTTCGGCCCGGCGGACACCGAGCCGGCCCTCGCCGGCCTGCTCTCCCGGTCGTTGAAACGGCTCGCGGACCAGGCGGGCAGCGTCGGCGAGCGCGGCGACCTGCTGGACCGGGCGTACGCGGTGCTCCCCGAGCCGGCCACGGTCCGCGAGCTGCTGCGCGGCCGACGACGGCGTACGGCGTGAGCGAGCGGCGGCGAAGGCGACCGACGACGAGGGACGAGGTCGAGGGAGGCGCACGGACATGGCGGAGACAGGAGCGCCGGAAGCGGGCGGGGCAGGCCGGACGGCCGGGGCGGCCGGGCAGGTCACCGTCGGCCTGGAGGTCAGCCAGTGGAAGTACCTCTCCGCCGAGGCGAGCGACCCGCGGATGCACGCCGTCCTCAGCGTGCGCGTGGACGGCACCGAGGGCGGCGGCCCGGTCCTCGCACAGGTCCTCGCCCTGGACTGCTCCGGCTCGATGACCTGGCCACCGGAGAAGCTGCACGCCGCCCAGGAAGCGGCCGTCGCCGCGATCCGCCGACTGCCTGACGGCACGCCGTTCGCGGTGGTGCGGGGCAACGAACAGGCCACCATGGCGTACCCCGGCACCCCGAGCATGGCCCGCGCGTCGGACGCGACCCGGGAGCGCGCGGAGCGGGCGGTGCACGGCCTCGTCGCGGGCGGCGGCACCTGCGTCGGCGCCTGGCTGGACCTCGCCCGGCGGCTGCTGACCGAGCAGAACGCCCCCGTCGGGCACGTCCTGCTGCTCACCGACGGGAAGAACGAGCACGACGAGGAGATGCCGCTGGCGGGCGTCCTGGAGGCGTGCGCGGGCCGGTTCGTCTGCGACGCGTGGGGGATCGGCGACGGCTGGGACGCCCGCGAACTGCTCGGCGTCACCCGCAGGCTGCACGGCTCCGCCTCCTCGGTGCGGCAGGAGGAGGACCTGCCCGCGGAGTACGAGAAGCTGGTGCACCGCCTCCTCACCAAGACCGTCCCCGAGCTGGCGATCTCGGTGACCCCGATGCCCGGGGCCGAGGTGCGCTACCTCAAGCAGGTCTTCCCGACCGAGGCGGAGCTGTCCTCCGAAGGCGGGCCGGACGGTTCGTCACCCGCGCCTGGGGCGACGAGACCCGCCGCTACCAGCTGTGCCTGCTCGCCGACCCGGCAGGCCGCCCGCGCCGCGAGGACCTCCAGCTCGCCGTGGTCGCCGTCGACGTACCCGGCGACCAGGGGGCACGCCTTCCGGCGCCGCAGCCCTGCCTGGTGCACTGGACCGACAACCCGGCCCTGTCCCGGCACACCGACGCCCAGGTCGAGCACTTCGAGCAGCACCAGCGGCTCGGCGAGGCCATCGCCGCCGCGACCGACGCCCACCGCCGCGGCGAACGCGACCTCGCCGAGTACCAGCTGGGCCGGGCGGCACAGCTCGCCCGGGCGATGGGCGCCGACGAGCAGCTGACCCGCCTCGCCCAGCTGGCGCGGATCGACGACGCGGGCGCGGGCCGGGTCACCCTGCGCCCCGACGTCACGGCCGTGGACTTCGAGCACCTGATCGCCGCCAGCAGCCACAGCAGCTACGGCCCGGCGTCCGGCACCGACAGCAGCGGCGGCGCGGCCGGAGGCACGGCCGCCGGGGGCCCGGGCGGTGCCACCGTGCCCTGCCCGGCCTGCTCCCACAAGGCACCGGCGGCGGCCCGCTTCTGCCCCTCCTGCGGCCACCGCTTCGAGACCCGGCCGTGAGCACCACCGGCCGGGACCTGACCCGAAGACTCAGGCTGCTCCTCGCCCTCGGGGCCGCCATCACCCTCGTCCTCTTCCTCGCCTACCGGGGCGTGCACGACGACACCGTGCCGCTGTCGTCGTCGAGCACCCCCGGGATCCTGGCCGTCGACACCGCGCAGAGCGCGATGCGCGAGGCCCACGACGTGGTCCGCCACGGCGGCCCGGAGGCCGACAAGAGCGGCGAGTTCCACACCCAGGTCTCGGTCGCCCACCAGAGCCTCGCGCTCGCCGCGTCGGAGAACGTCACCGGCCTGGAAGGCCGCCAGGACCTCCAGACCACCACCGGCCTGATCGCCGTCTACTCCGGCTGGGTCGAGCGCTGGGGCCAGGAGCCGGACGACTCCCCGCTGCGCGCGGCCTACCTGTTCTACGCCGAACAGGTCCTCGGCCTCCAGGCCGGACCCGGCGCCGGGTCCGGCGGAGACATCCTGGGCCGCCTCGACGCCCTGCGCGGCCGGCAGCTCGACGAGGCCGGAGAGCAGGCAGCCTTCCCGTGGCAGCTGTGGCTCGGCTGGAGCACGGTCGCCGTGCTGTACGTCGCCCTGTGTGCCGCGCTGGTCGAGACCCAGCGGTACGTACGGCGCCGCTTCCGGCGGCCGGTCCAGGTGCGGCTGCTCGCCGCGACCGTGCTGTGCGCGGTCGGCGTACCGCTCCTTGCGTGGGTCACCTTCGAGGCACATGACGCGATGACCGAATCCGTCGCCGGGATCCGCGTGCCGAAGGACGACCCGGGCGACATCCCCCGGGTCGCGGAGCAGGTGCAGGACGCCCTGGCGCACGCCGGCCTCTGGGCGTCGCTGTCCGACTGGATACTGCTGGGAGGGGCCGTGGTGATGGCGTTGACGGCGTGGGGGCTGTGGCCCCGGATCGCCGAGTACCGGTTCAGGGCACCACGATGAGGACCGGCACGCGCACCGCGCCCCGCCGGCCCCGCCCCCGCACCCTCGCGGTCATCGTCGTCTGCCTGGTCCTGCTCGGCGCGGGCGTGGTCGCCGGGGTGCGCTGGGCTCGGGACGTGACGGGCTCGGTCACCCTGCTCGCCAACTGGAGCGGCGCGGAGCGCGAGCAGTTCGAGGACGACGTCATCGAGCCCTTCGAGGAGAAGTACCGCATCGACGTCGTCTACCAGGGCAGTTCCGCGCTGAGCCAGGTCCTTGCCGCCGACATGGCGGCCGGGGACCCGCCCGACGTGGCGATCCTGCCGGGGCCGGGCGAACCGCTGTCCTACGCGGCCGAGGGCAGGCTCAAGCCCTTGGACGGCCTTTTCGACCCCCGGCAGTACGACGACATCTGGGCACCCGAGGTGACGATCCCCGGCCTGGGCAGCCACACCTACTGGCTCCCCGTCAAGACCGGTCTCAAGAGCATGGTGTGGTACGCGGGCGCCCGGCCCGACGTGCGCGCGGCGGGCACGCCCGGGCGGTGGTGCCTGGGCATGGAGTCCGGCGCGACCTCCGGCTGGCCGGGCACCGACTGGGTGGAGGACATCCTGCTCCAGCAGGCCGGACCCCGGCTGTACGAGGACTGGGCGAACGGCGAACTCCCCTGGACCGACAACGCCGTACGCAAGGCCTGGACCACCTTCGGCGACCTGGTCGGCGCCGGCCGCAACCACCGCGTCGAGCAGGCCCTGACCACCGGTTTCGGCGCGGCCTGCGCCCCCGGCCGCCTGGAGCACCAGGGCTCCTTCCGCGCCGCCCACTGGCAGCGGGCGGGCGGCGCCTACGTCCACTCCGCCGAGGTCGTCCCCGACGCCGGCCCGCACGCCGGGGCCTGGGAGGTCTCCGGCGACCTCGCCACCCTGCTCAACTCCTCACCGGAGGCCGAAAAGCTCATCCGCTACCTGGCCGACCCCGACACGGCGCTGCCGGAGTACACCGCCAACAAGGAGGCCGCGCCGGAGGGCGGCCAGGACAGCACGGCACGCCGGATCGCCGCGAGCCTGCGCGCACCGGGGGAGCCTCTCTGCTGGGACGCCTCCGACGCCATGCCCCGCACCACCCGCGACGCCTTCCACCAGGCGGTGCTGCGCTTCCTCGTGGCCCCGAAGCAACTGGAGGCCCGCCTGGAGGAATTGGAGGCGGTACGCGTCGAGCAGGACCTGCCGGTGTGCGGTGGCGGGTGACCCTTTGAAGGGCCGGGACGCGGCCCGCCGGTCAGGGCAGCGGGCCGCCACGGGCGGTGACCCACAGGTCGTACCACTCCTCGTGGGTCAGCTCGGGCTCGCGGCTGGCGGCGTCGCGGCAGGCGCGGATGCGGTCGGGCCGGCTGGTGCCGATGACCGGGGCGATACGGGCCGGGTGGCGTTGCAGCCACCACAGCAGGATCGTCTCCGGAGTCGTGCCCTTGCGTGCGGCGAGGTCGGCGACGAGCCGGGCTGTGGGCGAGTCGGCGGCCCCGGTGTAGCGGCCCTGGGCGAGGGCGCCCCAGGCCTGGAGTTCGATCTCGCGGGCGTGGCAGTACTCGACGGTCCCGTGCGGGAAGCCGTTCTCCGCCGCGGCCGGGGTGTTCACCAGGACGCCCGCCTCGACCCAGTCCCGGCTGCCCAGGCTCATCTCCAGCTGGTTGGCCACCAGCGGGAGGTCGAGGTGGCCCTGGAGGTGCGTGATCTGCGCGGCGCTCATGTTCGACACACCGAAGCGGCGTACCAGGCCCTGCCCGTGCAAGGAGGTGAGGGCCTTCGCGATGTCCTGCGGGTCGGCCAGCGGGTCGGGCCGGTGCAGCAGCAGGACGTCGATGACGTCGGTGCGCAGCCGGGTGAGGCTCTCCTCCACGCTCCGGACGATGTGCGAGCCGCGCAGGTCGTACATGCCGGGGTGCACGCCGTCGGCCTGCCGGATGCCGCACTTCGTCTGCACGACGACGCGCTCCCGTAGCCCGGGCGCTCTGTCGAGCAGCTCCCCGAAGACCGCCTCGGCCTTGCCGCGCCGGTAGATGTCGGCGTGGTCGAACACCGTGATGCCGATGTCCAGGGCCGCCTCGACGGCAGCCTCGGCGTGCGCGATGTCCGCAGCGGTGTACGGCACGCTGTCCCAGGTGCCGCCGAGCCCCATGCACCCGTACACCGGCTGCCCGGTACGCAAGTCGCTCTGCCCTGCCATGCGTTGCCCTCCCTCTCGTGGTGCCCCCGCGAGATGTGCCCGTGCCGCACGCCCCTACCGCGGCCCTCTCCACAGATCCTGCCCACCAGCAGCCGCGATGATCTGCGCCGCCCGATGTTCTTGGCCTTCTCCAGGCCGCGTAGGCTCCCCGAATGGCAAGCAGCAGCTACCTCCTGCGAGGACCGCGGGTGGCCGTACGCCACGTCCACCGCCAGGACTACGACGAGCTGACGGCCTTGGCCCGGGAGAGCGCCGCGATGCTGCGCCGCTGGCTGGGCGCCCGCGAGACCTCGGCGGAAGCCTTTGAGAGCCGCCTTGAGCGGTTCGGGCTGCCCACCCATGAGGGCTTCGTGATCTGCCTGCGCGACACCGGCGCGATCGTGGGCGGCATCAACATCAACGACATCGTCCGGGGCACCCTCCAGAGCGGAACCCTGGGCTACACCTCGTACGCTTCCACCACCGGCCGCGGCTATATGACCGAAGGCCTGGGCCTGGTGCTCCGACTCGCCTTCGGCGAACTGGGTCTGCACCGGCTGGAGGCGAACATCCAACCGGACAACACGCCGTCGCTGAACCTCGTCAAACGCCTGGGCTTCCAGCGTGAGGGCTACTCGACCGCCTTCCAGTACATCAACGGCGAGTGGAGGGACCACGAGCGATGGGCCATCACCGCGGAGATGGCACGAACAGCAGCACAGATCACGAACTGACCTACGCGGCCACGACGAACTGAGCCGCAGCCTCAAGCCCTCGTCGCGCTACCGCAGCGGCGACCGGTGGTGTACGGGTGCGGAGCGCGGGCCGGGCAGGCCGCGCCGGGTGGGTGCCGCGGGGGCCCCTGTCCTCGCGGCGACGGCCGCCCGCGCGCGCCGCGCCCGTCTACGAGCGGAGCCCCGTACTAAGGGACCGGGAGCGGAGCCCCCGTACTCAGGGACCGAAAGAATTCTGCCGCGTGGCGTTCGACGAGCCGAGCGCCTCCGAGAACCCCTGACTCGCCGCGCCGCGCTCCAGCGCGCCGCGGTCTCCCGAGCCGCCCCGGCGCCGCAGGACGACGAAGCACGCCGCTGCCGCGGCCGCGAGTACAACCAGCATCGACACAATGAAGAGCATGAAGCCCCCCGTTCGGTAGGCGGAACCGTGTGGTTCCTCAGTGATCCATTCTCGCCTGTCACCTTTGCATCTGGGAAGCCTGTTCTTCTCCCGCTGTCCCAGGCGCAGTTGTACGCCTGTGACAGAACGAGGACGCCGCGGAGGAACGCCTGTGACTCGGTGCGAGATACAAATACCGCGACCACCTGACATGTACCGCGCCACTGCTAGGGGAAACCGTGAAGCACACCCGGCTCACCGCGCTCACCGCCGTCGGCCTCGCCGCGACCCTCTCGGTCACCGCCTGTGGCGGCGACGACGCCGGGAAGGACTCCTCCGCCAAGGGCTCCTCGTCCTCGTCGTCTTCGTCCGGTTCCGGTGCGGGCGGTGGCTCGAAGTCCGATGGCGGCTCGGGCTCGGAGGCCGGTGACACGAAGACGGGTACCGGCGGGGAGGCCGAGGAAGGGACGGACAGGACGGACACGAGGGGCACGGCGAAGACCGGCGGGAAGGCCACGTTCTGCAAGACGGCCGACCTGACCATCGAGGCCGCGGACGCCGCGCCCGACGAGGAGTCCGGCAGGATCGACATCACCATGACCAACCGGGGTTCGACCACCTGCTCGGCAACGGGTTTCGCGGGCGTCGACATCAAGGACGCCGACCACACGACAAGCCCCATCGAGCGCGGCCGGGCCCAACCGCGTATCACCGTCCTGAAGCCCGGCGACGCCGCTGTCTTCAACCTCGCCTACGACATCGACACCAGCGGCCACAGCCTCGCGTCCCCGACCCACATCCTGGTGACGCCCCCGAACGAAACCCACAGCGTGAACCTGAAGTGGCCCGCGGGCGCCGGGGACATCAAGGGGGCCTACACCGACGTCCAGGTCTTCCCCACCCACACGACCAACTAGGTTTATTCTGAGGGCGCGTTGGCGTGGGTCATAGTTTGCCCATGAAGAAGCTGGTGCTGGCGACTGCGAGGAGCAGGTAGGCGCCGGGGAAGGCGATGTTGTAGAAGACGCGTGCGCGGACGTGGAACAGGACCGCGCCGATGAAGAACGCGGTCAAGCCGACTCCGGCCGCCAGGCCCAGCCAGTGGATCCCGAGGAGGCCGGCGAGAAGGCCGGCAGCTCCCGCGAGTTTCAGGGTTGCCAGATACGGCAACGCGGCTGGCTCAAGCCGGACCTCTGCGGAGTTCGCCAGCACGAACGGCGCTCGCGCGTAGTCCGCGATCGCCATGAACCCGTTCGCGACGACGCACCCGACAGTGGCGATGATCAGTACGGTGCTCACGAGACGCACGACCCCACGACGACGAACGGCTCTGGCGGCACCGGCGCCCCCGCGGCTCGGCTGATCAGGTCACGCGTGCGGACCAGGCCCTGGGGTGCAGCAGACGCCGTCCGGAGGGCGGCGAACACCTCCGCAAGTTGCGGCCGGACCTCGGCAGCTGTGCCGCTGTCGGTGCGGAACCGCACCATCTGTAGGCTCATGACGTGGTCATCTCCTCGGGATGCGAACGGGATGCGAACAGGAATGGGTTGAACCAACAGTCCCGACGTTCGCCGGCCCGAAAAGGTGACACCCATGCCGATCACAGTCGAAGAATTCGAGACCGCACGACCGCATCTGCTGTCGGCCGCCCACCGCATGCTCGGCTCGGCTCATGACGCCCAGGACGCTGTCCAGACGGCATGGCTGCGGGCCATGAACGCCGGAGCCTCGTCACCGATCGAGAACCCGTCAGCCTGGCTCACCACGATCACCGCCAGAGTCTGCTTGGACGAGCTGCGCGCCCGGCGTCGGCGCAACGAGACGCCGCTGCTCGCGGACGCCGTCCCGGCCGCGGAACTGGCCGCGGACGAAGCAATCCTGCGTACAGAGGACGTCTCCCGGGCGCTCATGGTCCTGCTGAACCAGTTGACCCCGCCTCAACGGGTCGCGCATGTCCTGCACGACCTGTTCTCCGTGCCGTTCGACCAGATCGCACACGTGCTGGGCGGGACGGTGTCCAGTGCCAAGAAGCATGCCAGCAGGGCCCGACAGCGCCTCGAAACCGCCGCTCAGCACGCCTCGGAGCCGAACAGCAGCCCAGACCAGCAGATCGTCGAAGCCTTCCTCACAGCAGCCCGGACCGGGGACACACGCACGATGATCCAGCTGCTCGCCCCCGACAGCATCCGCGACGCCGACGCGGCCCTCCTGCCTCGCGGAGGCCGCACCACCGTCATCGGCGCTGTCGACATCGCCACCGAGACCGTGCACTTCCGTGATCGCATTCAGGCCGCTTGCAGACTCACTGTCAACAACAGGCCGGTGTACCTCATCGCCCCAGGAGGACACCCTCTGGCCACGATCGAGATCAGCACAGCCGACCAAAAGGTCACGCGCATCACACTGCGCCCGTCCCACCCCGACGACCACTTCGCCCCCGCCCCACCGCCGACAACCTCCTGACCCGCAACAACTAGAGGGTGTCTGAGAAGGGCCCTGTCAGGGCAGGGTCCTTTCGGCCCGGTGCGGCAGGAGCATGACCGTGGCCAGGTAGATCGCGTTCTCTTGGCTGGCGGCCAGATCTTCGTAGTCCTCGGAGAGCCTCCGGCACCGGCCCAGCCAGGCGAAACTCCGCTCGATCACCCAGTGGCGGGGAACCACAGGGAACGTCGGCACCCCGCGCGCAGGGGCGTCGGCCTTGGCCCAGGTGCACGAAGCCACCGTCCCTGCGCTGCACGGTCTGGATGCTGATCCCGGTCTGGTCGCGGACCCAGGCCAGGAAGTCACGGCCGCGATAGCTTTGTTCGGCCGACAGATGCCGCAGCCGCGGAAACCTGCCGGCACACCGGGCCAGCCGCCGCGCTCGGTGGCCTTGACGCTCTGGCTGTCGCACTCCCGCACTCGGTGTCGGTTCACGGCCCTGACCTGTACGTTCCCGGGCACTGAGGGCCGCGGGGATCTCCTCCCAACGGCGCTAGATCCGCCACAGCCGCCACTAGTGATCGACGGTCCGGTACGGCGGGAAGTCGTGCGGCAGCAACCGGCTCGCACCCAGTAGGCAAGGGCGTCCCAGGAGAGTGGGCAGTCCATGTGCTGGTGGAGGCCAGGAGGGCCGGACGTCGTCGGCACCCTCTAGACGGTGGGCCAGGCCGGCCTGAACACCGGCGGCAGAAGCGGTGTCTAAGGCACCCCCTCACACCTAAGGCCCCCGCCCCCCGCAAGATGCGGAACCTTCCCGATGTGCCGTACCCCCCTGGGAAGCGAAAGTGGAGTCATCGCACAGAGCGAGACGAGACACCGAGCACCACAGGGGGACACGAGAATGTTCGACTACGAACTCCACCAGTTCCGCGCCGCCGAGTTGGCCCAGCAGGCCGCCCGCCACCGGCTCGTACGAGAAGCCCTCAAGGCCGCGAAGCCGCGGCGCCGGGTGCTCGGCCGGGAGGGGGCCGAGGCCCGCCTGACGGCCGGGCGCACCGCCCGCCGGGCCGACCGTTACACCCGAGCGGCCTGACCATGGCCCTGGGCCCCCGACCCGGCACGCGGCCGACGACGGCTGGAAGCAGTGAAGGCCCCCTCCGCGGAGGGGGCCTTCGTGTGGAGCGCCCGGCAGGCCTTGCACCTGCATTTCCCATCGGATGATGGGCGTCTTTCCTTGGACCACAGACGCGTGACTCCCGCGCCCAGCGCCGGAGTTACGAGTAGATCGTACATGGGATTCGGAGTGCCTGGGTCCGCGGGCGGGGCTCCTTGCACATGACCGAAACCACGCCTCTCGGCACGCCGTGCGCCGCATTGACCCCACAGTGCCGTCACGGTTCCATGGCCGTGAGCCTCCAGTGGGGAGCTGGGGGAGACGCCGTGTTCCAGCTGGGGGGAAAATGAGGGGAAGTACGAACCGGAGTACCACCAGACGTGTGCGGGCCGCTCTGAGCGCGGGCGTCGTGGCCTGCGCGGTCACGGTGGCGCTTCCAGGAGTCGCCTCGGCCGGGCCGGCGTCCGGGGCCGGCGTCACGGGCGACCGCGGAGCCGGTGTCGAGAGGGTCAGCGTCGCGGCCGACGGCACCCAGGCCGACGACAACTCGACCGGAGCCTCGATCACGCCCGACGGCCGCCACATCGTCTTCTCGTCGTCGGCGAAGAACCTCACGCCCGGCGACGCGACGGGCGACGACCGGGTGTACGTCCGCGACCAGCGGGCGGGGCAGCTCAAGCGGATGGGGGGCTTGTCCCCGCTCCAGCCCGCGGTGATCAGCGGCGACGGGGCGTACGTCGCCTATCCGGTGCAGTGGGTGAACAACGTACGGATCCGCCAGTACCAGGTGAGCACGGGAGCGACGGCTTCCGCCAACTGCTCCGCCTACAGCTGTAGTCAGCCGTCGCTGAGCGCGGACGGCCGCTACATCGCCCTCGTGGTCAGGCAGCCCTCGACCGGCCAGCGCGTCGAGGTCCAGGACTGGAACACCGGCGCCAAGGAGACGGTCGCCGAGTTCGATCACACGCAGTCGTCCTTGCCCTCCCTCAGCGGCGACGGCCGTTACGTCGCCTACCAGGACGGCGAGGCGGGGGACGTCTTCGTACGGGACCGGTCCGGCGGCACCACCTCCGGCCCGGTCGAGGGCCCGTCCAAGGCGGCGACGCTCGTCCAGCTCAGCGAGGACGGCAGCAAGGTCGTGTACCTCTCGGGCTCCGACACGTACGTCCACGACGTGGGTACGGGCACCGCCCAACCGGTGCCGGACGCCCGGGGCGTGGCCATCGACCCCACCGGCCGCTATCTGCTGTACGCCCCGCGCGACACGAGCGGGCCGTCGCTCGTGCTGCGCGACCTGCGGACGGGCACCGACGAGACCGTGTCCGACCAGCCCGCATCGGCGGGGACCGACGCGGTCAGCGCCGACGGGCGCGATGTGGTCTTCCAGTCCACGGCCGACGACGTGGTGCCCGGCGACACCAACGGCAAGGCGGACGTGTTCGTCCGCCACTTCCACTGACGGGGCTCCGCTTCAGAACAAAAGGACGCAGCGTGACTCCTGAATTACGGCAGCCCCTCCCGTCGACGCCTGGCAGGAGGGGCCCTTTATGCCGGGCAGCAGGCTGACGCAGCAGGAGCGTCGGAGTATCGCCGCGGGGCTGTCCGCGGGGCTGTCGTACTCCGAGATCGCCAAGCGTCTGGAGCGGCCGACGTCGACCGTCACGCGGGAGGTGATGCGCAACGGCGGCCCGCGTGAGTACCGGGCGGACCGGGCGCACCACGCGGCACGGCGGCGCGCGCGACGGCCTCGAACCGCGGGAAGCGTCACGTCGAAGCCCCCTGCTCCTGCCGTACTCGACGACGGCTACGGCAGGAGCGAGGGCGCGGTGCGTGACTGCGAGGAACGGCTCGTGCAGATGTTCGTAGCGTTGGGCCTGCAACAAACGATGTCCCGCGTGCTGGCCTTCATGTGCGTCACCGACTCCGGCACCGCGACGGCGGCGGAACTGGCCCAGCACCTTGCCGTCAGCCCTGCGTCGGTCTCCAAGGCCGTGGCGCTGCTGGAGCGTCAGCAGATGATCGGGAGGGAACGCGTGGCCGGGCAGCGCAACGACCGCTACGTCGTCGGGGAAGACGTGCTGTACCAGGCCGTCCTGGCCAGCTTCCGGCACAGCGCGACACTCGCCGAGACGGCTTTTGACTGCGTCGGCATCCTCGGCCCCGAAACCCCCGCGGGCGCCCGGCTCAACGTACTGGGCCAGTTCTTGGACCACCTCGGCAGCTACCTGCTGGAGTGGGTGGAGATATGGCCCCAAGTCCGCTCCGCCCAGGAGGCAGCACGCACTGGCGACGACGGCGAGCACGCCTGCTCCCGATAGCCCGGATGATCCCACCCCTGTACGGTCGGTCGAGACAGGTCATGGATCTTGGAGAGCGAGGCGTGGGTGGCTGAACGTCAGGAATTCAACGGCGGCGTGAACGTCGTGCGCCGTCATGGGGACGTCGTCCACCGGCCGGCGTCCCCCGCGGCGCCGGCGATCCACCGACTCCTGGACCACATCCACGACCAGGGATTTCACGGCGCGCCCGAGCCACGGGGCTTTGACGACGAGGGCAACGAAGTGCTCACCTTCCTCGACGGCGAAGTGCACAACGCGCTCACGCCTCAGTTGCGTACGCCCGAACTCCTCACCTCCGCGGCTTCACTGCTGCGGCGCTTCCACGACGCCACCGTCACCTTCGAGCCGCTGCCCGGCGACCGCTGGCTGCTCCCGGCCCGCCGGCCCGCGGAGGTCATGTGCCATGGTGATGCCGCCCCGTACAACTGTGTGGTGGAGGACGGTGTGGTGGTCGGTTTCATCGACTTCGACACGGTGCACCCGGGGCCACGGGTCTGGGACCTCGCCTACTCCGTCTACCGGTTCGCTCCGCTGCAAGGCCCGGGCAACCCCGAGAGCTTCGGCACGCCGCAGGAGCAGGGGCGCCGGGTCGCCGCCTTCTGCCGGGCCTATGGCCCGGAGGTGGGCGCGGAGGTCATCGACGCCGTGCCCGAACGTTTGCAGGCCCTCGTCGACTTCATGCGTGACCAGGCCGCGCGGGGCAACGAGGCGTTCCAGCAGCACATCGCGGAGGGCCACACCGACCTGTACGAGGCGGACATCCGTTACGTGCGCGCCCACCGCGACACCTTGCGCGCCGCTTTCGCAGCGGGGTGACTGTGGCGCACATGATGTCGCCGCCCCGGTGGACTCCATCCGCCAGAGGCCCTCGCGAGGGCAGGCAAGGGGGGAATCATGCCTGACGCGGACGCCGACAGGATGTTTGTGGGAGTGGTCAGCGAGTGGAACTCCGAAGAGGGCTGGGGCGTGCTGACCTCCCCGGATCTTTCGGATCCCGTGTGGGCTCACTTCTCCAGCATCGACGCTGAAGGGTTTCGCGAACTGAGCGTGGGCGAAGCTGTGTCCTTCTCCGTGGAAGAGGAGGAGCAGGACGGCTGTCGCCGGCGAGCCGTGTACGTCCGGGCCGGGGGAGAGGAGCCGGGGCGTGAGGGTGGGGAGGGCGATGGTTCTGGCTACACGTCCTGGGTGAGCATCACCTTTGAGTAGCTCCGGCGGCCAAGAGCTGAGCCCGCCGTCGGCGGGGGCGGGGGCGGGGGAGAGGCCCCCCGTGTCCGCGTGCCGAGCCGAGCTACCGTCCGGCTCCCTCCGGCAGCGTCGCCTCCCCGGGGCTCGCCATGTCGAGCAGCAGCATCGCGTCGTGGTCCGGGGTGCCGGGCGGAGCCTGGTAGGTGACGAGGCGCTGGCCGTCCGTGCGGGAGATCGCCATCACCTCGAAGGAGAGGCAGAACGAGCCGACCTCCGGGTGCCGGAAGTGCTTCTTGCCGCCGCCGCGTTCCCGTACGTCGTAACGCTCCCACAGGCGGGCGAACTCCGGGCTCTTCAGCATGAGTTCGCCGACGAGCCGGGCCAGCTCCGGCGTGTCCGGCGCGGCGCCCGCCACCGCGCGCAGATGGCCCGCGCTGTGCGCCGCCATCTCCTCCCAGTCGCGGTACAGCGTGCGGCCCATGGGGTGCAGGAACATGTAGCGCGTGAGGTTGCGCTGCTCCCACGGCCAGTCCGTGATGCCGGAGAAGAGGCGCAGGCCGGGCCGGTTGGCGGCCAGCAGGTCGTTGGTGCGGCTGACGACGTACGCCGGCGCGGGGCGCACCGTCTCCAGGAGCAGGCGCAGCGACTCCCGCACCGTGCGCGCGGGGCCGGGGGATTGCGCGGGCTGCCGGCCCCCGGCGAGCGCCACCAGCTCGTGCAGCCGGTGCAGCGCCTCGTCGGAGAGCCGGAGCACCTCACCGAGCGCGGCGACGACGCCGGGTGACGGCCGGGTCTCGCGTCCGCGCTCAAGTCGCGTGTAGTAGTCGACGCTGACTCCGGCGAGGGTCGCCAGCTCCTCGCGGCGCAGCCCCGGAGTGCGGCGGACCCCCGTGCCCGCCCGCAAACCCACGTCCTGCGGGCGGACCTGCCCGCGCCGGGCGCGCAGGAAGCGGCCCAGTTCCGTACCTTCGCTCATCCGTTCATCCTCGCAAAGAATCCCGTACGCAGGGGGGGCCGTATCAGGGCCAGGCTCGCAGCTCCCCCGCTCACCTCGGCCTGCCACGGAGGGACGCGGGCGGGGCACGCTGCCTGCCGGATGCACAGCGACAGCGCGGGGAGGAGCAGGCGCCATGAGTACGACGCGGTCCGGCGCGGACACGGCAGCAGAGGCGGGCATGTCCGCCGGGGACGAGCCGGGACGGCCGGGCTCCGCCCGCGCGGCCCTGTTCGCCGCTGTCCTCGGCTTCTTCGTGATCACGATCGATGTCTCCGGCGTCAACGTCGCCCTGCCCGCCCTGCGGGACGACCTCGGCGGCTCGACGTCCGGCCCGCAATGGGTCGTCGACAGCTATACGTTGATGTTCGCGGCCCTGATGCTGTCCGCCGGGGCGCTCTCCGACGCGGTCGGCGCGCGGCGCGCGTACGGCTGGGGGCTCGGCGTCTTCACGCTCGCCTCGCTGGCCTGCGGGGCCGCGCCGACACTCGGCGTGCTGATCGCGGCCCGCGTGGTGCAGGGGAGCGCGGCGGCGGTGATGGTGCCCTCCTCGCTGGCGCTGATCCGGCAGGCGTTCCCCGATCCGGAGCAACGGGCACGCGGCATCGCCCTGTGGACGGTCGGCGGGGCGGTGGCCATCGCCGCAGGGCCCGTCCTGGGCGGGCTGCTCACCACGGAGTGGAGCTGGCGCGCCGTGTTCTGCCTCAACGCGCCCACCGGGATCGTCGGGTTCCTGGCCCTCGCGCGGGCCACGCGCTCCCCGCGCCACCCGGTCGCGTTCGACGTGCCGGGACAGCTCACGGCGGTCCTGGCGCTGGCCGCGCTGACCTTCGCCGTGATCGAGGGCGGGCACCACGGACTCACCGGTACCGTCCTCGCCGCGACCCTGGTCGCGGTGCTTTCCGCGGCCGCCTTCGTGGCCGTCGAGGCACGGCGGCGCGACCCGATGCTGCCGTTGGGACTGTTCCGCCTGCGTGGCGTCACGGTGCCCGTCATCTCGGGCTTCGCCCTCAACGCCGCCTTCTACGGCGGGGTGTTCGTACTGAGCCTGTACTTCCAGGAGCAGCGGGGGCAGTCGGCGCTCTCGGCCGGGCTGACGTTCGTGCCCATGGCGCTGGTCACCGCCCACGTCAACTACCTCTCGCCGCGGGCCGTCACCCGCTTCGGCCGGCGGCCGGTCGTCGTCGCCGGGCTGCTGATCGTCGCGCTGGGCTGCGGGGTGCTGCTCCCCGTCGGCCCCGGCACGCCCCCGTGGGCGACCGCCCTGCTGATGATCCCGCTGGGCGTCGGCGGCTCCCTCGCCATGCCGGCGCTGACCTCCCTGATGCTCGACAGCGTCGCAGCCGAGCGGGCCGGGACGGCCGCGGCGCTGCTCAACACCAGCCGTCAGACGGGCGGAGCAGTGAGCATCGCCGCCTTCGGCGCGCTCCTCGCCGGGGACTTCACACCGGGGATGCGGGAGAGCCTGCTGAGCGCCGCCTGCCTCCTGGTGGTCATGGCCGTCGGTGCGGGGGCGCTGCTGCCGCGGCGCTGAGGGCGGCCGGGGTGGCGCGCCCACCGGTCACCACCACGGCCTCCCAGCAGGCCGCGACGGGCCGGTCCACGTAAACCCGCAGGTCACAGCGGCAGCGCGGAAGCTCCTCCCCCGCACTGTTCAGTACGCTACGGTGGGTACGAAGCTAATCCGTGAACTCATCCGGATCGAGACCCGGATCGCTATCCGCGTTGAGATCCGCGTTGAGATCCGGATCGCTGTCAGCATCGAGATCCGCATGGAGATCCGGACCGCTATCCGCATGGACATCCGCGAATTCGGACGAGACGCGGCGAGACTTCGGAGGGCACCATGAGCGAGCAGCCGTGGACCATCGACTCCCTCGCCCACGCCATCCCCGTCGCGGAAACCCGCCAGACCTTCCTCCGCGAGGTGAACCTCACGCCCCTCCCGGAACTGCCCGAGGCCCTCGCCCGCTGGCAGCGTTTCGTCGAACACTGGCGTGACGAGGTCGCACCGCGCACGGACGCCCTGATCGAGTACGCGCGGCAGCACGACGGCCAACTCCCGCCCCAGTACGCCGACGACGGCGCCACCGGCGATTTCCTCGACGAGCTGCGCACCAACACGGGAAAGCGGCAAACTAACGCCGTGTGACCTACGCGCTCGTCGTCCCGCCCGGCATCCGCCGCCGGATCGCGGGCTTACCCCTGGGCGACCAAGCCGAACTCATCGCCTTCTTCGACCGTCTGCCCACCGAACACGACCAGGTCACCGGCGTGTACGGGCAAGACGTCCCCGGCCCCGTCCGCATGCGCTCCGCCGGTCTCGGCCGCCTCATCGTCCTCCTCGTCGTCAACGACACCACCCGGCGGATCACCGTGGTCGAACTCGCCGACCCCCTCACCCACTGACCGGGTCACTCCGGTCGCGTACGCCGCTGCCGGTCGTACTCCGCCCAGTCCTCCGGGGGGTACGTCGCCTGCGGCGCGGCGAGGGCCACATCGACCTCCAGCCCGAGGTTCTTGTCGAAGAAACCGTCGAGATCACGGATCCTCTCCAGGGCGCACACGGTGGCCTCGCCGAGCGGGCGCGCCATGCGGTCCACGCCCGACGGAACGGTGATCAGGCCCAGGCGTGCCGACCGCACGGCGCGGTCGGCTTCCCCGTCCAGGCCGAGCGAGATGTACCCGACGCCCAGGGCGACGCTCTTCAGCGTCTCGCGTACGCCGTGGCAGAGATCCCTGATCCCGTGCATCGTCTGCATGGGGCTGCCCGCGGAGTGCTCCCCGCCCGGGTCCTGCCCGTACCGCTGCTCCAGGCGCCGCCGCTCCCCCTCCAGCATCGCGAGGGTCTCATTCAGTGTGCGGCCCACGCGCCCCAGCTCGATCAAGTCGTGCTTCACGACTTCCCTCCCTGCGCCGCCTCTTGGGACAGCATGGTCCTACCGTGGCGAGGCGGCGGCCAGTACGCAAGACGAACACCCGGACGGCGCGTGCCGTGGGGCGTCAGGCCGCCTCCTCCACATCCGGAGGCGTCTTTCCGCTCAGGACCTGCCCTGAAGCCCTGGCTCGTTCGGGCCGGTCCCGTCGCGGGGGCACCGATACTGCGGACATGGGCGATGTGAGCCGATGGGCCGGCGCGCTGAGAGGTGCCGTGGGGGAACGGTTCGTGCGGGACGAGCTGGCCGAGCTGGTCTCACAGGTGCTCGGGCCGTGGATCGCGCACGACGCGCTGCGCCTGTTCGGGATGAACCCCGCCACGGGGACCGTCTCCTACGGCTTTCTGCACGGCTTCCCGCCGTCCTTGCTCCATGCGCAGCTACAGGACTCGTATCTCGGCGCTGACCCGTTCGGCCCGGCGGACGTCGCCCGGCTGCCGGAGCCCGCGGGCCTGCTCGGCGGGGACGCCCCCGCGACGCCGGGGCACCGGCGCGCTTCGCGCACGCTCGCGGCGCACGGCGTCGGCAGCGAACTGCGGTTGCTGCTGCGCGAGGGCCCCCGGCGGCTGTGGGGACTGCTCGCGCTCGTACGGGAGTCCGGCCGCAGGCCCTTCGACCAGGACGACGCGCGCCGGCTCACGGCGCTCTCCGAGCCGCTGATCGCCCTCCTGCGGGGGTACGCCACCGCCAAAGGCCCCGGCACGGGCCACCGGTTCCTGCCGCCGGGCGTCGTCCTCGTCGGCCCCGACGACGAGGTGCGCTCGGTCAGCCCGCAGGCGCACGCGTGGCTGGAGGAGATCCACCCCGAGCGGGGCCTGGCCCCGCGCTGGATGCCGAGCGCGTCGATGCGCGAGATCTCCCTCGCCGCCCGCCGCCACGCCGTCGACCCGGGTGCCCCGCCCGCACTGGCCTGTAGTCCCGCCGCGTTCCTGGGCCGGCGGATCGCGGTGCACGCCCAGTGCATGGACCCGGACGGCCGGGGCGAGGTCGCGGTCGTCCTCCAAGAGGCGACGGGCGCCCTGCTGTTGCCCGCTTTCGCGGCCTGGCACCGGCTGACCGCCCGCGAGTGCGAGGTCGTCGAGCGCCTCTGCACGGGCGCGGCACCCAAACAGATCGCCCGGCTGATGGACGTGTCCGTACACACTGTCAACACCCATCTGAAGACGGTGTTCCGCAAGACCGGCACCTCCGGCCGTGACGCCTTGTACGCGGCGCTCCACTCCTGAGTCCTTCGGTCGCTTCGGTCGCTCCAGTCGCTCTCGTCCGTCTCGCGGTACCGGTTCAAGGGCGTACGCCATCCCCAATGTTGGGGATACAGGGGTCCGTGTCACGCGTCGTAGATTTCCGGTGAACACCGCGACAGCGGTAGGCGGCCGACGACCGATCGGCCGACGGGGGAATCACGGGGGAACACACGCCACTGCGGCCGGTAAGTCCGGCCCGCAGTGGCGTGTCTGTGTCCGCGCCTGCTCGCGGCAGGCCCGCTGACGCCGGATTTAGCGCTACCAGGTGCGAAGAAGCAACGGTTCCAAAACCCTAACCGATAGTGTTACGGTCGGCGGCATGAAGAGAGTGAGCTTCGCCGCATTCGGCGGCCCCGACGTGCTGCGCCTGGAAGACGCCGAGGAGCCCCACGCGGGCCCCGGCCGGATACGCGTAGCCGTGCGGGCGGCGGGAGTGAACCCCGTCGACTGGAGGATCAGGGAAGGCCAGTTCCAGAAGGTGCGCCCGGTCGAGCTGCCTGCCGGGATCGGGCAGGACGCCGCCGGGGTGGTGGACGAGGTCGGCGAGGGCGTCCACGGGATCCGGGTCGGCGACCGCGTGTTCGGGCGCGGATCCAGCGCCTACGCCGAGTTCGCCGTGCTCGCGGCCTGGGCCCCGATGCCCGCGAACCTGACGTTCGAGGAGGCGGCCGGGTACCCCTCGGTGGTGGAGACCGCGCTGCGCGTCATCGGCGAGGTCGGTGTGCGGGCGGGGCAGACGCTGCTGGTCAGCGGCGCCTCCGGGGGAGTCGGTTCGGCGGTGCTCCAGATCGCCCGCGAGCGCGGCATCACCGTGATCGGCACGGCCGGAGCCGCGAACCAGGCCTATCTGCGCGGCCTGGGCGCCCACGCGACGACGTACGACGAGGGCTGGACCGAGCGGGTCCGCCGGATCGGCCCGGTCGACGCGGCGCTCGACCTGGCGGGCTCGGGCGTGCTCCGGCAACTCGTCGAGTTGACCGGGGACCCGCGCAAGGTGGTCTCCATCGCCGACCGCAGCGCACCGGAACACGGCGTCCACTTCTCCGGCGTGACCGGGAACGTGCCGCGAGCCCTCACCGAGGCCGCCCACCTCATCGCCCGGGGACGACTCCACATCCCCGTCGAGAAGACGTACGCCCTCGCCGAGGCCGCCGCGGCGCACATCGACAGCCAGGCCGGGCACACACGCGGACGCCGGGTCATCGTCATCTGAGCCGCTTCCCCGCGCGGCCACACGACCTGGCAGGCACATTCCTTCAGCGCGTCCACCCGGGGCCCACCGGGCGGACGCGCGCCACGCAAGGAGTCCCAGGCGCACCCGCTATGCCCGACTGGCCGATGAGTTGCGGGCGGGCGGCCCGGAAGTGCGGGCCTGGCGGCCCCGGTACGACGTGCAGGCGCGGCGCGGCGGACGCAAACGGCTGCGGCTCCCGGGCCGTGGGGTGGTGGAGTTCGCCTACACCGCGTTCCACCTGGCCGAACAGCCGGAGAACACCCTCGTCGTCTACACCGAGGATCAGGAGCGGGGCCGGGCCGATCGACCACCGCCGCCGGGCCGCGAGACGTCTACGCAGCGGCCGCTGGCGACGCCCTTGAGGCGGACCAGGTCGTCGCCGCAGTCGGCATGCTCGACGTTCCTGCCCCGTTTGTGTGTGGCCACTGCGTTCCACCAGCCCGCTGTGGTGGCGTGCGGGCCCGTACAGGGTTTGGATGTGCCCGTATTTTCCTCTTGCGGGCGGTATCGCCGAAGTACGCGATGGCACGCGTGCCCGGATGCGGGCGTGGCGCGCCCACATCCCGCCCGCCCTGATCAGCGTTGCGCTGCCGCGGGCCCCGGGGTCATGTCCTGTGTACCGACGACAGAGAGCAGTTCCAGCTGGGCGGCGGCTTCGGTGCCGGGCGGGGCCGTGAACCACAACAGGCGCTGTCGCCCGTCCTCACTGAACAGGCTGTTGCAGTCCACCGCCATGACACCGAGGACCGGATGGACGAGGCGCTTGTGGTCCGACCGGCGCAGGCCGACGTCATGGGTGTCCCACAGCACGGCGAACTCCTCACTGCTCCGCCGCAACAGGCCCACAAGACCATCCACTTCGGCATCACGGCCGCGCCGGGCGGCCACGGCCCGCAGATCGGCGACGAACACCCGTGAATGGTGCGCGTGCTCGTCCGGCGGGTAGAGCGCGCGGGAGGCGGGATCGGTGAACCAGCGGCGGATGAAGCTCGCCTCGGTCCCCTGCCCCGTCGGCTGCCGGCCTACGAGCGCGACAGCCGCCTCGTTCTGTACGAGGGTCTCGTGCAGGTCAGTGATGATCTGCGCGGGAGTCGCCGCCAGCCGGTCGAGCAGCGCCAGCAGTCCGGGTCTGATGTGCGCGGTCACGCCGCCCGCGGCCGGAGGCACGGGACGCTCGGCGAGATGGAACAGGTGGTCGCGCTCGTCGCCGCCAAGCCGCAGCGCCCGTGCGAGGGCCGCCACGACCTGCGCCGACGGCTGGGCGCCGCGCCCGTGTTCCAGCTCGGTGTAGTAGTCCACCGACAGGCCCGCGAGCTGAGCCACCTCCTCCCGCCGCAGCCCGGGGACCCGGCGCCGAGGCCCGGTAGGCAGGCCGACGTCGGACGGCCGGATCCGCGCACGCCGGGACTTGAGGAACGCGGCGAGTTCACAAAGGTCCATGCCTGCATCGTGTCGCGTACGACATGTGCTGAACCAGGGGACGGCAACCCCAGGGTGCGCACAGCCTGGCCGCCGGCAACGGACCAGTTGATGGTGAGGGGGGCCGCGCACTTGTGACGCCACGGTCGGCGCACCCGAACCCGGACAGGAGAGCTATCCGCATGCCGTACGCCAACTTCAAGGTCCCCGCAGGCACCCTCACCGAGCAACAGAGGGCACGGATCATCACTCGCACCACCGAGTTGTACGCCGAGATCTACGGCGAACGCGCCCGCGCCACCACCCTGGTGCTCGTCGAAGAGGTGCCCGACGGTGGTTGGGGCATCGGCGGCCACGTCCTGACCGCCGCCGAGATCCAGCAGGCGCCCACCGACAGCCAGGGAGATCGACAGTGAAGTGTCGACAGGAGTGGACGCCCCCGCGAAGCGGAGCGGCAGGGCGCCGCCCTGGCTCTACCGGTGCTCAGCGGCTGGTCAGTGGCTTGCCGTACTTCTGGGGTGTGGAGAGGTAGGGGAGGCCGAGCGTGCGGGGCGAGAAGGCGGTCGAGCGGGCGGCCGAGGCGCCGGGGAGGAGCCAGGCGGCGCCCAGGGAGGCGTTCTCGCCGGGCGAGCCGACCGTGACGTCCGGTACGCCGTCGGCGTCGTGGTCACCCGTGGCGACCGCCGCGCCGAAGGCGTCACGCGCCTCGGCCACGCCCGGGACGCCCGCGGTGTCCTGGTTCCAGGCGACGGACCTGGCGGCGCCGCCCGCGTCGAGCAGGCCCTGGGCGCCGCCGCGCATCAGCCAGGCGGCGCCCGCCCCCGCCCTGCTGCCGACGGCCTCGCCGGGAGCGCCCGCGATCAGGTCGTCGCGGCCGTCGCGGTTGACGTCGGCGACGGCGAGGGCGGCGCCGAAGCGGTCGCCGTCCTCGGCCACGCCCGGGACGCCCGCCGTGTCCTGGTTGAGGGTCTGGGCGCGGCTGCCGAACGGGCCGCCCGCGCGGCTCCCGTAGTGGATGTGGACGCCGCCGCCCTTGGCGCGTCGCTCGGGGCCGCACGGGTCGTCGATGTTCTCGTCGGCGATCTCCCGGCACTCGCCGAGCGCGAGGTCGTCGTGGCCGTCGCCGTCGAAGTCGCCTCTGGCCAGGGCGGTCACGCCGGCGTTGTCCGTGTTCCAGAAGTTGGCCATCTCGGACCGGTCGGCGTCCCACTTCCACAGACGTACGTGGGACTGTGTGCTGGGCCGGCCCGCGGTCCAGTACGCGACGGCCAGGTCCGCCCTGCCGTCGCTGTCGAAGTCGCCGGTGGCCAGGACGGGGGCGCGGCCGCCCATGGGGGCGGCGACGACGGTGGTGACCATGCTGTCCTCGCCCTGGATGACCCGGGCGACGACCTTGTCCGTGCCGCCGGCCACGATCGCCTTGTTGGCGCCGCCGGTCATGTCGGCCGCCGCGACCGATCTGCCGTACGCGGCGGACGGTGACGGCCCGGTGAGGACCACCGACGCCGGGCCCGGGCCGTTCTCCGAGCCGCCTACGACGATGACCATGCCCGCGTCCGTACCGCGATCGGTGACGTCCTCGCCGGGGACCCCGGCGAGGAGTTCCGCGATGCCGTCGCCGTTGAGGTCGGTCAGGGCCACGGACGCGCCGAAGCGGTCGCCCGCCTCCGGGGTGCCGGGTACCTCGCGGGTGGCCTGGGTGACCCGGATGCTTCCGTGGGCGCCGACGCCCCTGGGGCCGCCCCAGACGACGTTCACGTACCCGGCCTCGGCCCGGCCGTCGACGGTCCCTTCCGGGACCCCGACGGCGAGGTCCGCGTAGCCGTCGCCGTTGAAGTCGTTCATGGCGGGACGGGGTGCGGCAGCGGCGGCACCGGGCGGGAGCGCGAGCCCGGCGGTGGCCGCGGCGGCGGCAGCGATGGCGTACGTCAGGATGCGGCGGCTGTGCGGCACGGAGGCCCCCACTCGGTCGACGGGGTGAGAGTTTGTCTGGTGTGACCGTCGGCGGGCGGGGTGGGTTGTACGGAGTTCGCCGGGGGTTGGGGGCGCGTTCATGGGCGCGATCCGGGGGCGGGTGGCCACCCGTGCAGCGGGCCTGGGCCTCGCCGGGACGAAGCCGCGGCACCGAGGCTCGCTCTACGCGCCGCCGTTGTCATCCCGCAGGGAACGGATCATGCCTTGCAGGATCCGGAACGCGTCCGACTGCTCGGACTCGGTCATGCCGTCCAGCATCCTGACCTCGACGGACCGGACCGCCGCGGACGCCTTCTCCAGGCTCCGTCGGCCGCGAGGCGTGAGTCGCGCCGGAAGGGCCTTTCCGACGGGCGCTTCCGCGGGCCTGGTGACGTAGCCGTCTCGTTCCAGGTTCTGGAGCAGCACATTCATCGATTGCCGTGTCACGAACGCGCCACGCGCCAGCTCGGAGTTCGACAGGCCCGGCCGCTGGGCCAGCAGTTCGAGACAGGAGTAGTGCGTCACGGTCATCCCGAGCGGCCGCAGCACCTCCTCCATGGCTGCGCGCAGGGCACTCGAAGCCTCCTTCAGCAGGTAGCCCAGTGACTTGTCCAGGTCGATGCCGGTACCTCTTTGACTCATGTCAGGATTCTGACATACCGTTCACGTGTCAGAAACCTGACACGGAGAGAAGGAGCATCACCATGCCCGCCACCGGCCCCGACTTCATCTCGCTCCAGGCCCGCGACCTCGCCGTGTCGCAGGCGTTCTACGAGCAGTACCTCGGCCTCGTCCGCTCGCAGGCCGGGCCTCCGCACGCCGTCGTCTTCGAGACCGAGCCGATCGCGTTCGCCCTCCGCGAGGTCGTTCCCGGCACCGATCTCGCGTCCGCCGCCCGGCCCGGCATAGGCGCGGCGATCTGGCTCCATGCCACCGATGTCCAGGCCATCCACGACGCGCTCGTCGCCGACGGCCACACCATCGTCTCCGCGCCGGTCGACGGCCCCTTCGGCCGGACGTTCACCTTCGCCGACCCCGACGGCTATCACGTCACTCTCCACGACCGCACCTGACCGCCGGAGCACCGCCGGAGCACCGCCGCGCCGGCCGGGGCGGCCTGGCGCGTGACCAGCACCAGCCGGCGGACCGCCGCCGCGCACGCCGGCACGCTCTCACCGCCCCGGTGCACGCCGTGCTCCCGGTATTGGCTGAGGCGGTCGACGGACGGGCTCGGTGATTCGCCGGATCAGGTGAAGGTAGCTCTCGCGCGATGCCTTCGGGGTGTCCTGAACAGCTCGGCGCTGTTGTCCGATCGCAGGGTCGTACCCGGGGAGGTGTGTGGATGACGCTCAAGAGCGGCGGCTTGGTGTGCCTGTTCTGCCGAACCATGTACGCGATCGTCCTGACGGCGCTGGCCATCACCGTGGCGCATGCGCCAGCCGTGGCGCTGCCGGGGCTCTCGCCCGCGAGTGTCGTCTCCGTATCCGGTACTCCCGCCACCGAGGACAGCGGCGCGGCCGTCGCGGCGGCATCTGCGGAATCGCGGGGCGGCCATCACACCGGGACCCACGGGTGGCGTACGGGACCAGCCGCCGTCGGCCAGATGCGGCTCGCGCCGCCGGCGGCCGGTGGGCCGGGCATCGCCTGGCAGGAGCAGGTTGGCCCGCGCATGCCATGGGGCTGCCCGGCGGCGGCTCGTCATCCTGAGGGCGCGGGCGCTTCCGTGGCGGCTCCGGGCCTCGTCCTGCGCTGCTGATCGCGAGCGGCCCTGGCCTGACGAACGTCGACAACGCGTCCGCGCGGGGAGCCGGTCATGGCTGCTGCCAGGGAGCCTCGGGTCGCGCGACCGGCCGGCGGAGCGTGGCCAGGACCAGCAGCGCAGGGGAAAGCACACCCTTACCGAACCGGGAGTTCACGTGACCGCACCTCGCATCGAAGTCGTCCGCCCTGACGATCTGACACCACAAGACCTGGAGCTGTGGAGCCAGTTGGGAAGAGGGAGGACGACCAACGCGTTCATGAGCGCTCACTTCACACAGGCGGTCGGCCGAGTCCGGCCGGATGCCCGGGTGGCGATCGTGCGCCGGCGCGGGGAGGTTCAAGGCTACTTCCCCTACCAGCAGGGGCGGTGGGGTTGCGGGCGCGCGGTCGGTCTGGGCGTCTCCGACTGCCAGGGCGCCGTCCTTCAGCCTGGCGTGCGCCTGGACCCGGAGCAACTGATGCGGGCCTGCTCCCTGAGCACATGGGAGTTCAACCACCTGGAGGACGACCAGGAACTCTTCCTCCCCTTCGCGAGCGGCCGGTTCGCTTCCCCCATCATCGATCTCACCGGGGGTTTCGAGCGGTACGAGACGCACCTGCGTGCGCAGTCGCCCGGCTTCCTGAAGGCGGCGCGGGCCCAGGAGCGCCGCCTGGCCCGCAGGGTCGGCCCCTTGCGCTTCGTCTACTCCGAACGGAACTCCGAACCCTTGCGCGTGCTCATCGAGTGGAAGTCCGCCCAGTACCGCAGGACAGGCCGCCGTGATCCTTTTGCCCGGCCGTGGGTGACCGGCCTTGTGCGCCGGCTCGCCGAGGCAGGCTCGCCGGACTGCACCGGGACCCTGTCGGTTCTCTACGCGGCCGACAAGCCGGTGGCCGCCCACTTCGGCATTCGTTCACGTACGGTCTTCTCCTGCTGGTTCCCCGCGTACGACCCGGCCTACGCGACGTTCTCGCCCGGCCGCGTCTTGTACCTGCGGATGATCGAGGCAGCCGCAGCCTCCGGTATCCACGTCTTCGACTTCGGACGAGGCGAGGCCGCGTACAAGAACGCCTTCAAGACGGGAGACCTCGCGGTGCACGAGGGGACGGTGAGGAGGACAAGCCCTGGTGCCGCTCTCCACTGGCTCCGCCGTGAGCCGGCACACGCCGCGCACCGGGTGGTGCGCAGCAGTCCCCTGTTGAAGCGGGCGGCGGTGGGGGCCCTCAAGGTCGTCGGCAAGGTGCGAGGGTGCTGACCGGAGGGCGGGGAGCCTGACCCTGCTCGCACAACCCGCCTGGACGTCACGTCCCCTTGGTGAAGACGAGCACCTCAGTCGTGGCCACGCCCATGGGCGCCTGGAAGCTGGCCTCCAGCCCGCAGCCGAGGGCAGCGAAGAGGTCCACGCACGTCCGGCGGGGCATGGCCGCCGGGTAGGAGTCGTGCCCCGCGCCGCCCTCTGTCGCCCAAGTGCGCATCGCTGCCGGGCCCAAGCAGGTTTCCGTCATGACGTCGAACACGATCCTGCCGCCGGAGCGCGTGACACGTGCCATTTCGAAGAAGTAGCGGCAGGAGCGGAGGAAGGTCAGAGTGTTGAAGACCTTGTGGGCCTGAACGAGGTCGATGCTGCCGTCGGGTGTCGGGGCCAGGCTGGTTCCAGCGGTGGGCTGTGCGATCACGTTGAACGTGTTCACCAGGTGGTCGGCCCAGGGCGCTGCCGTCTCGTATATCTCGTAGCGGTCCGGTGAACACGCTTTGAGTGTCTTCTCCAAGTACCGCCCCGACCCGGGGCCGATCTCCAGCACCGTGCTCGGGTCGGCGGCGAAGACGCCGAGGGCGCTCAGTTCGTCGACGGTGGACTGGGTGGCGCCGGGCGTCCCGTTCATGACGTCGTCGAGGTAGTCACCGACCGACAGTCCAGCCGCCCGTGCCGCCCGCATCGTCGCCTCGAACGGGAGGAAGTCGTCCACTCCGCCCCGGTTGTTGGTGCTGCGCACGAGGTCGAAACCTGCACGCCCTAGAAGCCGCTTGACCCCTGCCTTGAGTACTGACTTTCCCGCGTCCGCCGCTCCCATCAGGCACGCCCCCCAGGCCGTCTGTGCTCTCGGTGCCCGAGAGCATAGAACTGTCGGCGCGGACGCGCAGTGGGACGGGGAATTTGCCCTGCGGCTGGTGCGGGGGCCGTTCCCGGTGCTGGGACCACCACCGTAGGTGGACGCCAGGAGGCCTGAGTTTGCACCTTTGGTGAACGACTCACCCCCGGGTCTCGGCGACCTCGCCCCGCCGGTCAGGCTCCAGGCCTCACCCGGGCAGGAATCGGGCTCGTCAGGTAGTCGAACGGGCGTCGCAGGGGAGGCGTGCGGCGCCGTTTGGGCATGTCGGCACGCAGGGTGAGGAGGGGGCGAGCGGACATGCTCGGTCAGTTTCTTTGCAGTGGCGGGCACACCTAGTCGCCTCGGCCCGGTGTAGAAAGGTCCGCGCAGCCCGAGTTGGTGAACCTCTCGGTCGCGACAAGGCTGCGAGTGAGCCGATGTGGGCTGTGGACGATCCGTGAAACGCCTCCGGCCGTACGTACGGGCCGGAGTGAGCGCGAGCATCGCAAGCGTCAGACACGCTGTCCCTCACGATCGGAGTGAACCATGTTGTCACGCACCTCACGTATAGCTCTCGCCTGTTCGACCGCCCTGCTGTCGGTCACCGTCGGCACCGCTACGGCGAACGCCGCCCAGCCTCAGGCCCAGCCCGCGGACAACTGCGTGGTGAACGTCGAGACCGGAAAGTCCCAGTGCTTCACCACGTTCCGGCAGGCCATCGCCGCGACCACGCACGGGCGCGTCACCAACGCCCCCTTATCCGCCAAGGACATCGACCAGGCCCTGGTCGAAAAGCTCAGAGGGTCCGCCAGCACCCGTGGGGCGCAGGACGTACAGCTCGGCATCATCTACGAGCACTCGAACTACGGAGGCACCTCAGTCACCTACAGTGCCGGCAGCGGCTGCCAGAGCGGCAACGGCCGGGACTACTCGACCGACATCTCGGGCGGCATGAACAACGCCACCAGCTCCCTGACCACGGTGTCCTGCTGGCTGGAGCTGTGGGACTCCCCCGGAACGG
The DNA here is from genome assembly GCF_056431945.1 of Streptomyces sp. NPDC045778. NCBI lineage: Bacteria > Bacillati > Actinomycetota > Actinomycetes > Kitasatosporales > Streptomycetaceae > Streptomyces > Streptomyces sp. NPDC045778. The sequence goes on along the minus strand of NZ_JBWKJZ010000013.1, from coordinate 99,039 downwards.
GCGGGACCCGCCAGGAGTACCAGCAGTCGACCTCCTACGTCGGGGACGCGATGAACGACCGGGCGTCGTCCATCGCCTTCCTGTAGAGCCACACCCTCCGGCGCCTGGCCCCGCCCGCCGGCGGGGCCAGGCGCCGGCTTCTGCACGCTTCCGCCCCACCGGCGCCGCAGAAGCCGTAGAAGCCGTAGAAGCCGTAGAAACAGCGAAGGCCCCCTCCGCGTGGAGGGGACCTTCATATGGAGCGCCCGGCAGGCCTTGCACCTGCATTTCCCATCGGATGATGGGCGTCTTTCCTTGGACCACAGACGCGTGACTCCCGTGCCCTGCACCGGAGTTACCTGGAAATCGTACACCGCTTTCCGAGCCTTCCATGCCACCTGCCGCACCTGCACGCTCGCCGTCCCTCCGAACCCTTGAGCGAGCCCTCTGTAGGCTCTTCTGCGCAGGAGGTGTCGTGGAAGCAGTGGGTGGGGCCGGCAGAGGGTTTAAGTACGCTTTGACCAGCGATGAGGGCGACGCCGAGCCTTGGGGGTTCGTGCGGGACGCCAAGGGGTTGTTCGACCCTCACGAAGACGGCCTTCGGCGTGTCGAACTCCTGGGGTGTTCGCCCCGGGGAACGTTCCGGACCTGTCTCGATCACCTCGGCGGCCGTCGTGCGGTGGCAGGCGGGGGACACCTGGCGTTCCTGGACGCCGAAGGCATCGTGATGGGTTCCTACTTCGTCAGCGGCCTGGCCGCGACGGCTGTGGCGCCGTCGGTGCACGGAGGCGGGCTGTTCGATGTCACGGTGCGTTTGTGGTGCGACCAGCTGCTTCCCGGGGCGGAGGACGTCTGGGACCTGCTCCGCGCAGGGAAGCTGAACCGCAAGGGTATGTGGGGTGGCCTTGACGCGGCAGGCCGGAAGGCGTGGTTGTCCGTTGCGCTGTGGTCCCGTGAGTACCAGCGGCGTGGACACCCCGCGGACGCCTCACCGGGGCAAGTGTTCACCCTGGACGGCCGCCAGGTCAGCGATATCGACAGCTTCTACTGCGCGTTGGGGGAGGCCATCAACGGCCCCGGCGGGTACTTCGGACGGAATCTCGCCGCCGTGGACGACTGCCTGCGGGGCCGCTTTGGTGCCTCGCCCCCGTTCACTCTGGAGTGGCTCGACGCGAACGTCGCCAGGTCAGTGCTGGCCGGCCGGCCAGCCGCTGGCAGCGGCGCCGCCGCCGATTTCCAGGTCCTCCTTGAGATCTTCGCCGAGCACGACATCAACGTCCTCCTGCGGTGACCGGAAGGACCCGTGCTGGTCGGGCCAGCCGCCCCGGGCAGCGCCCGCGGTAGGGCGGATGCCGCCCTCTGCCTCACCGCCTCGCGACGCGGCGCCCGGGCCGCGACTTCCGGTGTGCGAGGCCTACGAGCTTCCGACGGGCGCTGCGAGCGTCACGGACATGCCTCCGCGGTCTGCACGCGAGCCCGCTCCTTCAGTGCGACGCGGGCCGCGGGCGTACCTGCCGCCGTCTGCCAGAACGGATGTCCGGCGATCAGTCGCGACAGCCGCAGCAGGCGGCGCCGGTGCGCGGCCGCGCCGTGCATCGGTACGTCGGCGAGCTGTCGGTACGTGACGTACCAGGCTTCCTGGGCCTCCAGGAGATCAGTGGGGAAGGTGTGCCGGTCCATGCACGGGATTAGATCTCATGTTCGAATTCCAGCGCAAACGTGACCTCCTGTGATCGGGCGATCACGGCAGCTCGCGGTCTGGTGTCCCGACGGCCCGCCCGCCTGGTCGCAGCCCACTGTCGTTCAAGCCACGGGTACTTCGCATCTGTGGCGATGTGGTGAAGCCGTGTGATGGAGTACGGGAACGAAGGTCCTGTGGGGCGATTGGGCGGGAGGGCGCGGAGCGCATCGTGAGTGGGGACAGGGAAATATCGGACCAGGAGTGGGAGCGCTTCCTGCGCGACGCCGAGGCCGGGACTCCGGGTGCGCCGGAGGAGCCCTCGGCGCGCGCCAGGATGGTGGGGCGGCGGCTGCGCGACGAGCCCGGCCCGCCGGAGGGGTGGCGGACGCATCAGCCCGCCCCGCGGCGACGGGGCAGGAAGGCCTGGTACGCGGTCGGGCTGGTGGCGGCGGCCGCCCTGCTGGCGGTGGCGCTGGCTCCGGGGCAGGTGACCGACTGGTTCGGAGGCGACGACTCCGCGCCGCTTGCCGCGGAGTCGGAGAGGCCGACGAAGCCACCGGCCCGGGAGGCGGAGCAACTGCCCACGCTGGAGCGGCCGTTCAAGGGGTCGCCCGCGGCGCGGTGGGGCGACGGGGCAGCGGGCATCCACCTGCCGTCGGCAAAAGCGACAGGGTGGATGAGCAAGGCGGAGGTCGCGCGGGCGCTCACGCGGAGCCGGGACTTCCTCGCCGCGTCCAGCCTGGACAAGGGGGTGCTGCGGGGGCAGCGGCCCACGAAGGCGATCGCGCTGATCAACCCGCGCCAGCAGGACGTACAGGACTATCTGGCCACCGCTTTCGACACGCCCAGCCGCAAGAACGACCCCCTGCTGCTCTTCAGCCGCTTCCCGAAGGACGAGGTGCGGCCCGCCGGTGACGTCGTCAAGACGCGGGGGCGGATCACCTTCCGGGAGGGCAAGCGCGGCGCGCTCGAAGTGGTCAGCGACGTCACGTACGTGTATCCGGTCGTACGGGCCGCGGGGGGAAGTGACGAGGTCGCTCGCACCATCGTGCGCCGGGAGGTGGTGATGAGCTGGGACGATCCGGCGAAGGTCATCACCAAGCCGGGCACGTTCTCCCTGGTGTCGTACAAGACGGACTTCACCAACGGAGGCTGTGACAACTTCTCCGGCTACTTCACCCCCGCGTTCGGTTCCGAGCGTGCCGCGCCCGGCTCGGGGGACGGCCCCGAGGTCGACCCGTACGACCGGAGCACCTCCATGGACGCCCGCATGTGCGAGGGCGCGGGGGCCGGGTGCGGGACCGCCACCCGGTCGTGATCGGTGCGGGTCCTGCGTCGCGGCCGTGCGGGCGGTGCTCGGCCGGGCGGCCGGGCCCGGTCGGCGGCCCGGCCGTGTAGCGCCGTGTGATGCCTCAGAGCGCGTCGGGCAGGCCGAGGTGGTCGTGGAGTGCCTGACGCCCCAGAGCGGTGACGGTGACGGCGCGCGTGGTGCCGACGGGCGTGATCCAGCCCGCGTCGAACGCATGCCGGCACAGGGCGGCGCCGACGGCGCCCGCCAGGTGGGGGCGGCGTTCGGTCCAGTCCAGGCATGACCGTACCGACGGGCGGCGAGTCCCCGTCGGTACGGTGATGCCGAGATCCTCCAGCCAGCTCGTTCCCGCGGGGGTGAGCCCGAGTCCGTGTCCCCGGTCGAGCAGCCGTCGCTCCAGCATCGCGTCGGTGACGGCGACCCCGAGGGTTCCGGCGAGGTGGTCGTAGCAGGTGCGGGCGTGGGCGAGCGCTTGCCGGCGGCCCGCCGCCGACAGGGAACGGGGTGCCGGGGCGCGCTGGGGCGCCATCGCGGCGAGGCTCTCGATCAGCTCGGCGACCTGCGGACCGGCGAGACGCACATAGCGATGGCGGCCCTGGCGCTCCTCGGCCAGCAGGCCTCCGCGGACGAGCACGTGCAGGTGCTCGGTCGCGGTGGAGGGCGCCACGCCCATGTGACGTGCCAGTTCCTTCGCCGTCCAGGCCCGGCCGTCGAGCAGGGCCAGACAGAAGCCGGCCCGCGTACCGTCGGCCAGAAGCTTCGCCACGGCGGCCAGGTCGGGGCCCTCCGCGGGTACGCGCCGCATGTCCATGCGGCCATTGTCACCCGGTGACGCTTCGGCCGGGGCCGAAGCGACCGGACCCTAGGCTTCCGGCCATGTACACGGCACCTGCAAGCACCCTGCCCCCCGAGCCGGTCCCCCCTCACCTGGAGATCGAGCCGAGCATCCTGTACTTCGGTACGCCGGTGGTGCTCCTGTCGACGGAGAACCAGGACGGCTCGTTCAACCTCGCCCCGATGTCGTCCGCCTGGGCCCTCGGCCGGACGGTGGTGATCGGACTGGGCCGTGACGGGCAGACCGCACACAACCTCCGCAGCCGACCCGACCTGGTCATCAGTCTGCCCGCTCCCTCCCAGTGGCCGTCCGTGGAGCGGCTGGCGCCGCTGACCGGCCGCGATCCCGTACCCGCCGGCAAACCCGATGGCTGCCGCTTCGAGCCGGACAAGTTCGCCGCGGCGGGCCTGACCGGCGAGCCCTCCCGGACGGTCCGGCCGCCTCGGGTCGCGGGATGCCCGATCCAACTGGAGGCGCGCGCCGGACAGGTACGACCGGACGGCTCCGGAGCCTTCGTCATCGTCGAGGCCGTCGTACGCAAGGTGCACGCCGATCCCCGCATCGTCGTTCCGGGTACCGACCACATCGACCCCGCCGCCTGGAGCCCGCTCATCTACAACTTCCGCCACTACTTCGGACTCGGCCCCGAACTCGGGCACTCCTACCGCACCCAGACGCCCCGCGACACGCCCCTGACCGATGACCGATGACCGATGACCGTTGTCAGTGGTAGTGGCGTACTCCCCGTCGCCAGACGCTGGTGAGCGCGTCGAGGGCGGTGACGTCCTGGGTGGGGTCGCCGTCGACCAGGAGCAGGTCCGCGCGGAGGCCGGGGGCGATGAGGCCCCGGTCGGTCAGGCCGAAGTGGCGGGCCGGGACGCCGGTCGCCGCGGCGAGCGCCTGCTCGGCCCCGAGGCCGGCCTCGGTGAGCAGCCGCAGTTCACGGTGCATGCCCGCGCCGTGGGCGGGGGCGAACGGGGTGGCGTCGGTTCCGGCCAGGAGGGGGACGCCCGCCTGGTGCAAGGCCCGAAGCGCGTCGACGGCGTGTGCGTAGTAGCCGGGGTGGGAGCAGAGGGTGGTGCCGGGCCGCTGTTCGGAGAGCGCTTCGAAGTAGGCGAGGGTGGTCACGACGAAGACGCCCTGGGCGCGGATCCGCTCGGCCAGCCGCTGCGAGCCCGGGTCCCCCGGAGGAAGGTCGGCCCAGACGTGGGCGAGGCCGTCCACACCGGCGTCGAGCGCGATGTCCACCTCGGCCGAGGTGATCGCGTGGGCGATGACCAGCAGCCCGGCTTCGTGCGCCGCCTCGGTGAGGGCGGTGGCGACGGCCGGGGTCAGGAGCGGCAGTTCGGTGCCGTGCACGGTGCCGTCGTCGATGACGATCTTGAGGTAGTCGGAGCCTTCGGCCAGCCGGGCCTTGACGAACTCCGGGGACCGCGCGGGATCGGTGACGTGGTCGATCTCCGTCACGTCGCTCGGGTCGAGGACGGTACCGCTCAGGGCCGCGAGGAGTTGCGTGGGGTGTCCGCCGGGCGCGGTGGCGACGGTGCCCGCGCTGCGCAGGTCGGCCACGTCGTCACGGTGGTCGGCGAGGCGCCGGTGCCGGGCGAGTGGCCGGGGCAGGCAGAACATGTCCAGCTCGGTGGTCACTCCGTACCGCAGCGCCTCCTTCAGGCTGCCGTCGAACACGTGCGTGTGGGCGTCGATCAGGCCGGGCAGCAGGGTGCTGCCGCGACCGTCGATCTCGATGTCGGCGGTGTCACCGGGGGTGGTGCTGCCTGGGGCCGTGCCACCTGCGGTGGCGCCGACCGCGGTGATGAGGCCGTCCTCCAGCACCACGTCGGTGGCGCCGAGGCTGCGCTCACCGTCGAACACATGGGCGCCGCGAATCGTCGTACGCATCGAAGTCCTCTCCATAGGGGCCGGGGCTGGGGCCGGGGAGCTTCCTGCGCCCCGGACATCCCCCACAGAGCGGAGGCCGGGCGCCACTGTGACATCGGCGGACGCTCCCGTGGCGTGGCTCACATTCCGGCCCTCATGTCACACTCGCGGCGCGAGGGCCCTCTTCGGTCTGACAGAGGAGCACCTGACAGAGGAGCACCTGACAGAGGAGCAGAGGAGGAGCACATCATGCCCACCCCGCCCCCGCCCCCGCGCTCAGCCGCCGACGCCGTCACCGACCAGTTCCTCGGCTACCGCGAGCTGCTGTTCTCGGTGGTCTACAACATGCTCGGCAGCGTCGCCGACACCGAGGACGCGCTCCAGGAGGTGTGGCTGGCCTGGTCCGCCCGGCACCGCAGGCCGGACGCCGAGCCCGTGGCGAACGCCCGCGCCTACCTCGTACGCGTCGCGGTGAACCACGCACTGGCCCGCCGCGCGGAGTTGAGCCGCCGACGCGAGGCCTACCTCGGCCCGTGGCTGCCGGAGCCCCTGGTGACGGACGAGGGCGCCGTCACGGACGGTGCCGAGCGCGCCGAGGCGCTGTCGATGGCGGTGCTGGTGGTCCTGGAGACCCTGTCGCCCCTGGAGCGCGCGGTGTTCGTGCTGTACGAGGTGTTCGGGTTCACCCATCCCGAGATAGCGCGCATGCTGGACCGCTCACCGGCCGCGGTCCGTCAACTCGCCACCCGCGCGCGCCGCCACGTCCACGCGCGCCGCCCCCGCCACGAGCCGGAGCCGGACCTGCACGCCCAGGTCACCGAGCGGTTCGCCGCGGCGGCGCTCGGGGGCGACCTCCGGGGTCTGCTGGAGGTGCTGGCACCCGACGTGACCCTGTGGACCGACAGCGGCGGCAAGGGTCCCGCGGTCAGCCTGCGCCCTGTCCAGGGCCGGGACGAGGTCGCCGCGGTGTTCATGGCGGTCGCCCGCGCCGTGCTCACCGAGGGCCTGGACGTCCGCTACCGCCTGGTGGCGGCGGACCCTTGCGCCCTGGTCTTCTCCGGCGCCAGCCCGCTCGCGGTCCTGGTCGTGGACCTCGTACCCGGCGAGGACCGGATCGCCGGGGTCTTCTCGGTCACCAACCCGGACAAATTGTCCGGCATCCGGTCGCGCCGTGGGGTAGGGACCGGTCCTGGTCCCGCGTAGCCGGTGTACTCGGTACTCGGGACCTGGGCATGCCGACGCGCAGGAGGGCGACCCGCGCGCGTAGGGATGGGGCTGGGCCAGGCCGCCGGGACGGCGGTCACGCGGGCTCCGCCATGAGGCGGTGGCAGGAGTCGGTCAGCGGATACGCCTCGCGGTGGCGTCGCGCCTGCTCCAGGCCCGCGATCCGTACCGAGGTCTCCACGAGCGTGCGGCATCGCCGCGCCCGTCGGCGTACGAACGTCCGGAGCCCCGCGCGGACGGTGTCGTGCCGCCCGAGTTCCTGGGCGAGGATCAGGCCGTCCTCGATGGCCAGGGCCGCGCCGCTGGCCATCTGTGGTGCGGGCGCGTGCGCGGCGTCCCCGATGACCACGCCGTTGCCCCGGTTCCAGGCACCGTCCAGGAACGCCGTGAGGACCGGGCGCCGTACCACCGACGCGGACGCGGACACCAGGGAACGGACCTCCTCAACCCGGCCGGGGAAGTCCGCCAGCAGTTGCCGCAGGCGCGGGGGGAGTTGGGCGTCGGGCAGGGTGCTCCGCTCCGCTCCGTTCTCCGTCAGGAACACGTACGCCTGACGGTACGAGATCGGTACGAGGCCCGCCGAGTGGACCGTCCCGGCGAACTGGTGGATCCCCGTGGCCCACCGCGGACGGGGCACCAGGGCCCGCCAGACCATCTGCCCGTGAAAGGCGAGCGAGGTGTCCAGCCCCAGCAGGCCCCGCGTGGACGAACGGATGCCGTCCGCGCCCACCAGCAGCGCGACCCTGCGGACCGTACCGTCCGAAAGGCGCACGCGGACCAGATCCGTCTCCTGATCCACCGCCGAGACGGTCAGTTCGTGGCGTATCGCGACGCCGCGACGTACGGCTTCCGCGTGCAGGACGCGGTGCAGTACGGGGCGCGCGATGCCGGCCATCGCCGGTCGCCGTGCGCCGAGCAGGCGCGGCAACGGGGTCTCGCCCGCGGGCTCGCCACGCACGTCCACGTGCGTGACCGTGTTCATGCCGTAGCCCTCGGCGAGACACGCGTCCGCGAGACCCAACTCGGCAAGCGCGCGCAGCGAAGGGCCGGTCAGGCACAACCCCCACCCGGAAGGGGCCGCCGCCGGACCGGCCTCGGCGATCTCCACCTGCCATCCGCCGCGTGCCAGGGCGACAGCCGCTGTCAGACCGGCCACGCCCGCTCCCACGATCACGGCCGTCCGCGCACCGCGATAGCCGTCTGCCATGTCTGCTGCGTCTGCCGCGTCCGCCGTGTACGTCATGTATGCCTCCAGAGCGCCGATTTCCTCGTCACCGTAGGACGCGTCGGCAGCCCGCCTTGTCCGGATCGAGCGGTGGTCATCCGCTGTCGGCAAGGAGTCTCACGTCAGGGCCTGTGCCCACCGCGTGGTCTGGTCGGCGAAGGCGTGGGCCGCCGCGCTGTGGTACGTGCTTTCGCGGCGCAGGAGGGTGACGGTGCGGGAGGGGAGCGCGGGGGTGAGGGGGATGGGGGTGAGGTGGGGGTGGTCGTGGGCGATGGCGTCGGGCAGGACGGTGGCCAGCGGGGCGCGGCGCACGATCTCGGTGAGGGCGTTGATGGAGTTGGCCTCCAGGGCGATCCGCAGCCGTACGTGGTGGTCGGCGAAGTGCTGGTCGATGTGCCTGCGAGTGGCGAAGTCCTCGCTGAGCAGCGCGAAGTGACGTTCGCCGAGGCCGGTGACCGGCAGTGGCCCGGGTGCGCCGCGGTCGGGGTGGTGGGGGCCGACGACCAGGCTGAGGGTCTCGGTGAACAGGGCGGTGGCCTCGACGCCCGGCAGGTGGTTGCCGCTGAAGGCGATGCCGAGGTCGAGCCGGTCGGCCAGGAGGTCGGCCTCGATGCGGTCCTGGGTCATCTCGCGCACGTCCAGGGTGATGCCGGGGTGGCGGGTGTGGAAGCCGGCGATGAGGGGGCCGGTGAGGTAGGCGGTGAAGGTGGGGGTGACGGCCAGGCGGAGGTGTCCGCGCGAGAGGTCCCGCACGTCGAGGACCGCGCGCTCACCGGCGGCGAGGTTCCGCAGCGCGAGCCGGGCGTGGTGGGCGTAGGCGGAACCGGCGTCGGTGAGGCGCACGGTTCGGCCGGTGCGCTCGAGGAGCTGGGCGCCCACGGCCTTCTCCAGCTGCTTGATCTGCTGGGACAGGGTGGGCTGTGCGATGCGCAGCTCCTCGGCGGCGCGGGTGAAGTTGGCGTGCTCGGCGACCGCGAGCAAGTAGCGCAGATGACGCAGTTCCGGCTTCATGCCCCAAGTATAGGTGTGGTCTATAGCTGTGAGTCGTAGCGCGTCTTGGACGCTATAGGTGCAGGTCATGCACAGTGAATGACGTCGGCCCCACCGACCACCCCAGTGGGTCGGCCCCACCGACCACCCCAGTGGGTCGGCCCCACCGGCCACCCCAGTGGGTCGGCCCCACCGACCCCCCAGCGAAGGGAGTGAGAGGCCATGCGTCATCTCGCCCAGGGAGTCGACCGCTTCCAGCGGGAGACCTTCCCCGCCAAGGCCGGGCTCTTCGCCCGCCTGGCCACCACCCACCAGCCGGGCACGCTGTTCATCGGCTGCTCCGACGCCCGCGTCGTGCCCGAGGTGATCACCCGGAGCGACCCCGGTGAACTGTTCGTCCTGCGCACCGCGGGCAACCTCGTCCCCGCCCACGCCCCCGGCGCCGACGGTGTCGCCGCGGGCGTCGAGTACGCGGTCACGGTCCTCGGCGTGCGGGACATCGTCGTCTGCGGGCACTCCGCCTGCGGCGCCATGACCGCCCTGGCCGAAGGCCACGACCTCAGCGGCACCCCGGCCGTCGCCGACTGGCTGCGCCACGCGGACGCCGCCCGGGCCCGTGCCGAGGTCACCGGTGACGGGTCGTACGACCTCGCCGCGCTGATCCGGGAGAACGTCGCCGCCCAGCTGGCGAACCTGGCCACCCACCCCTCGGTGGCCCGCGCCCTGGCCGAGGGCAGCGTGCGGCTGCACGGCTGGGTCTTCGACATCCGCACCGGCTCCGTCGAGGAACTCACCGCCGACCCGCGCCAGGCCCTCGCGGCCTGACCCGCCCGACCGGTTCACCGGCCCTGCCCTTCCGATCCCCGCGACCTCAAGGGGACGGACCGTACGAAAGGAACCCCTCCCATGGTGCACGCCCAGTTCGACAACAGCGCCCGTCAGCAGCTCGCGATCGCCGCGGTCGAGGCCAAGACCCGCCGCGACCTGACCTGGCAGCAACTCGCCGACGCCGCGGGCCTGTCCGTCGCGTTCGTCACCGCCGCCGTACTCGGCCAGCACGCCCTGCCCGAGCCCGCCGCCAAGGCCGTCGCCGAGCTGCTCGGCCTGGACGACGATGCGGTGCTGCTGCTGCGGACCATCCCCACCCGCGGCTCCCTCCCCGGCGGCATCCCGACCGACCCGACGATCTATCGCTTCTACGAGATGCTCCAGGTGTACGGCACCACCCTCAAGGCCCTGGTCCACGAGCAGTTCGGCGACGGCATCATCTCCGCCATCAACTTCAAGCTGGACGTGAAGAAGGTCGCCGACCCCGAGGGCGGCGAGCGCGCGGTCATCACCCTGGACGGCAAGTACCTCCCGACCAAGCCCTTCTGACACACCCAGCCCTTCTGGCCCAGCACGCGCCCCGGGGCAGGCCGGCCCGCGGCACCCCGCCCGGCCTGCCCGGCCCGCCCCGGCGGCCACCACCCCGTTCCGGAGGACCCCCATGGACTTCGCACAGCGCACCATCGACCTCGCCCGGCAGAACGTCGCCGAGGGTGGCCGGCCCTTCGCGACCGTCATCGTCAAGGACGGCGAGATCCTCGCCGAGTCCCCGAATCTGGTCGCCCAGACCAGCGACCCCACCGCCCACGCCGAGATCCTCGCCATCCGCGAGGCGTGCACGAAGCTCGGCACCGAGCACCTGACCGGCACCACCATCTACGTCCTGGCCCACCCCTGCCCGATGTGCCTGGGCTCCCTGTACTACTGCTCGCCGGACGAGGTCGTCTTCCTCACCACCCGTGACGCCTACGAGCCGTACTACGTGGACGACCGGAAGTACTTCGAACTCGACACCTTCTACGGCGAGTTCGCCAAGGACTACACCGAGCGCCGCCTGCCGATGCGCCACGACGCGCGCGAGGACGCCACCGAGGTGTACCGCCTCTGGCAGGAGCGCAACGGCGGCGAGCGCCGGGTGCCGGGGGCTCCCACCGCCTGACGCGCGGGCCGCACGGTGGCTCTTTCCGCACCGGAAACCCGACTCTTGCCAAGTTGGAAACTCGGTGGCTAGAGTTTCCGACATGGAAACCAACGGGGGAACCCTCCACCTGACGCCGGAGCAGGCCCGCGCCGCCCTGGCCGACACCGAGCAGGTCCGCGCGTCCACCGCGGCGCTGTCCGCCACACCGTGGCCGACCTGGTTCGCCGCGGTACTCACCGCGGACATCGCCCTGCTGCCGGTCGTCATCGGCGGCATGACGGCCGAACCCGCCTGGCTGATGTCACGGGGCGCCTGGGGTGTCACGCTGCTCGCCATCCAGGCGGTGTACCTGGTCTGTCTCGCCGTCGCTGCCAGGAGCTGGCGGGCCAGGACGGGGGTGGCGCTGCGCATGGACGTCCTGCCCAAGAAGGCCACCGTGCCGCTGTTCATCGGCTTCCCGCTGCTCGTCCTGGGCTCGGGGTACGCGTTCCGGCACACGGGACAGTCCCTGTGGCTGTTCGGTGCCGGTGCCGTAGGTGCCGCCGTGTCCGTCGGCTTCCACCTCTGGTTCGCCCGCCTGCACCGCAAGACGTCATGAGCGCCGCCCCCTCCGACCCGATGGACGGCTTCAACACCACCATCCACGCCCCCAACCGGCTGCGCATCTGCGCCCTGCTGGACACCGCGGGGGAGGCGGAGTTCGGCGTAGTACAGGAACAACTCGGGGTGTCGGCGTCCGTGCTCAGCAAACACGTCACCGTGCTCATGGACGCCGGGTACGTCCAGCAGCGCAAGGCGGTCCGTGACACCCGGCAGCGGGTGTGGCTGAAGCTGACCCGGCAGGGGAGCAAGGCGTACCGCGCCCACCACGCCGCGCTGCGCGCGATCATCACGCCCTGAGCGGTCAGGCACCCCACGGCGGCGCGCCCGCCTCACCGCTCCAGGTCCACCGTCCGGGTCTCCGGGGTCGTGGCGTACACCAGCAGCGACACCAGGCAGAGTACGGCCACGTACCAGGGGAACCAGTGGGCCTGGCCGCGTGCGGTCAACTCCTGCACCAGGTACGGGGCGGTCCCGCCGAAGAGCGCGACGACCAGGGAGTACGGCATGCCCAAGCCGACCGAACGCACCTGGGTGGGGAAGAGTTCGGCCATGGCGATCGGAGCGATCGCCGCGTAGCAGCCGAACAGCAGCAGCCCGGCGGTCATGACGGTCAGCAGCGACCAGGCGGACGAGGAGAGGAGGGAGAACAGGGGGACGACCAGCACCAGGTATCCGCCGGCGAAGACGCTCAGGAGGGGCTTGCGGCCGATGCGGTCCGAGAGGCTTCCCAGGAGGGGGAGCGTCGCGATCATCGCGGCTTGCGCGGCGATGGAGGCCCACAGGGCGGCGTCGGCGGAGACGCCGTGGGTCTTTTGTGCGTAGCCGGGGAGGTAGACGAGGAAGGTGTAATAGACGGCGGTGGCACCGACGGTGAAACCGACGACGCGCAAACCGCTCGAGGGGTGCCTGCGGAGCACCTCCCAGGCGGGCCGGCGCACCCGCAGATCGCGGCCCGTGAGGTAGGGGCCGGTCTCGCGCAGCGAGCGGCGCAGATACATGGCGTAGAGGCCGATGACTGTTCCGATCGCGAATGGTATGCGCCATCCCCAGTCCCGCATGCTCGCTTCGCCGAACTGCCAGAGAATCAGCTGTCCGAGAAGAGTGGCGGCCAAGGTTCCCAGCGTTCCGGTCACATACGCGAAACTGGAGTAGAAGCCGCGGCGGCCCGCGGGCGCGACCTCGGCGAGGTAGGCCGCGGAGGCGGCCATCTCCCCTCCGGTCGAAAGGCCTTGGGCCATGCGTCCCTCGAGCAGAAGTGCCGGGGCCGCCATTCCGACCTGCTCGTATGTCGGACATACGGAGATGAGCAGGCTGCCGCCCGCCATGAGCAGCATGGACAGCGTGAGGCCGTTGCGGCGGCCGTGCCGGTCGGCGAAGGCGCCCAGCATGATCCCGCCGAGCGGCCGGAACAGGAAGCCGATCGCGAAGATCGCCAGTGTGTCGAGGTGCGCGGTGTCAGAGTTTCCGGCGGGAAAGAAATGAGGAGCGAAGAAGATGGAGAATACCGCGTAGGAGTTCCAGTCGAACCATTCCAGTGAATGTCCGATGGAAGCAGCTGTCAGGCCGCGGCGGGACAGCGGCTGGCTGTGATGGTCGTGAGCGGGGTGGAATCCTGTGGATCCTTCGGGGAGCGGCACATGACCTCCCGGAATTTGATCGTTCTCAAGGCCGCCCAAAGCTGACTCGAATACGTAGGAGGATGCCACGTGACGGTGTCCCGTACCTCCTGATCTCGATACCTTTTATCGTTCTGGAATGTGCGGTATCGATTCTTTGGCGGAAAGTCAGTTTCCGCGCGGGGTGCGGGCGTTCGTCCGTGAAACGTGTGTGCGGGGCGTTACGCTGAAGCCGTCACAGCGTCGCCAGCAGGATCAGCTCCCCGGGTGGACGCTCGCCGCTCGTGCGGTCCTGGAGCAACGTGACACCCGCGGCGACGCGGCGGAAGTCCGCCGAGACGTCCTGCCTGCCCCGGACCTCGGCCTCCGCGGCCAGACACAGGGCCGCGAGCCTCAGCTCGGCCGCGGTGCCCTCCGTGACCTGGGACCGGCCCTCCAGCACCGACCTCATGGACTGCCGGAGGCCCTCGTTGACCTGGCGGGCCCAGGTGGGCGCGACGTCGCCGTACGGCGGTTCGAGCAGGGAGGTGAGAGCCGTGCAGCACGCGTGCACCAGGTCCGCCAGAGCGTCCGGTGGTACGTGGTACGAGTCGCCCCGGACACAGGTCCGCTCGGTGAACCGGCGCGAGAACTCCTCGGTCCAGGCGCCCGGTTCGAGGTTCATGCGCACCACGTCGGTCACGGTGGACGCGAGCACGGTGCCCATCGACTGCTCCAGGGCGTGGTCGAAGGCGTGCGTCGGCGCGGACTCCTGGTCGAGCACGGCACAGGGCGCGAGCACGAGACCGACGGTCTCGCGGGTGACTGGCGGCGGCGACAGCGCGGTGACCAGGGAAGTCCGCAGTGCGCCGAGGGTGTCATGGGCGCGTGGGCGCCTCCCGGGGTCGCGGATCTCCTCGCCGAGGACGCGGGCCAGGGCGAGCGGGACTCGCACCTCAAGGGCATCGTCCTGGTGCAGCGCGTCGGCGTGCCGGAGCGTCCGGGTCATGTCGTGCACGTGGTCGAGGGCCTGGTCCACGGCCGCGTGAAGCGTGGACAGCAGCTCCAGGCTCCGCGGCAGGAGCCGCACGCAGATGAGGCTCCTGAGCAGCAGCAGGCGCGTCAGGGTCGGCCGGGCGTGCTCCAGGTCGTGGTGGACGTGGCGGATGAGGTCGGTCGCGTCGACTTCGTAGGGGTGGGGGTCGGTCGGGGGCGTCCACAGGTGGGGCCGTTCCCTCTCGCCGTACGGCTGTGTCCAGACGCCGGGGGAAGGGAGGTGGCTGCGAACGGAGTTGAGCACGCGCCTGGCGGCGGGGTCCTCGATCTCGGGGCGGCTGGGCAGCCGGTAGCCCGGACTGTTGCCCGTGACGGCGTTGAGCCAGCCGGCGAAGGCCGCGGCCTCCCGCGCGCGTACGCCGGTGACCGGAAGCGCCGCGGCGGACCGGTCCGGGCCGGGTTCGCTTCCGGGAGCGGGTGGCGACGCCGGGCCGTCGGGGGGCGGGGCGCCGGTCTCCTGGCGGAACAGCCGGTAGAGGCCACGGGAGACCGGGCGCGAGCAGAGGCGCCCACCGTCCTGGGTACGCAGGAGGTGGCGCAGCTGGCGTGTGGCCATGACATGGACCATGAGACGCAGGCGCTCGGGGTCGGGGTGCGCACCGGCAGTCGAGTCGAGCAGGGCGTCCAGACGGCCCCGCAGCCGCGGATCGAGGTGGCCGCCGTGTTCGGCGCAGTCGAACGCGAGGGACAGGGCGGTGACGCTGCCCGAGGCGAGGCAGGCGCCGACGACGGCGTCGGCGTCCGCCCCGACGACGTACAGCAGTGTGGTCTCGCGCCACCACACGTCGTCGACGGTTTCGGCGAGCAGCCCGGCCCGTTCCGTGTGCCGCACGTGCGCGGCGGCGAGATACTCCTGGAAGGTGTGATGGGTGAAGGAGTACAGACCGCTCTCGCGCTCCACCAGCAGACCGTTGGACCCGGTCTCCTCCAGGAACTCCGCCGCGGTGAGGTGCGCGGACGTCCGCCGCAGCAGGGGTTCCAGCTCGGCCAGCACCTCAGAGCGGGGCAGGTCACGTACGTGCCGCTCCATCATGGAGAACGCCAGACCGCCGAGCAGCACCGCCTTGTCGTCGCCGTTCAGTTGGCGTGCCAGGCCCTTCTCCTCCTGTCTGCGCCCCAGAACCACCTGGCAGATCTCTCTGTACAGGCGCGTCCGGCTGCCGGGCAGCGCGCCCTGGTACCGGTGGACGTTGGCGATCATCGTCAACAGGAGGGGGTTGACCGTGAGGTCGAGCAGCGCCGGAGCGTTGTGAAGCCGGTCGAGGAGGTCCGCGGCGGCCGCGTCGGCCTTGCGGCGGACCTCCGCGTTCTCGACGCGGGCGACGTGCCGCTCGACCGCGAGGTACCAGCTGCGGACGAAGGACGTCACTTGGTCGTCGGTGAGGCTGCGCACCTGGAGGGTCGCGGCGCCGTTGACGGGCGCGGCCAGATACCCCTGGGGGCGCGACGTGATGACGTAGTCGTTGAGCGGGTAGCGCGCGACCTGGCTCTCCACCCAGGCGGCCACGGCCTTGCGGTCCTCCTGGCGCGCCACCTCGTCGAGTCCGTCGAGCAGCACCACGCAGGCGCCGTCCCGCAGCCGTTGGTCGAACCAGTCGGCGGGCTCGGCGATGCCGCGCTCCAGGGTGTCCCGTACGAGATCGGCGATCGTCACGTCGGGTACGGCCAGCACCGTGGCCACGTGGTCGCGCAGGAACAGCAGGAGGGGCGTGGCGCGGCGACGCCGGGAGCGCGCGAGGCAGATCTGCCGGGCGGTGCGTCGCAGGAGTGTCGTCTTGCCGCTGCCCGGGGCGCCCACGATCGCCAGGAGCGCGGGCCGGCGGCGGTCGAGGAAGTCCTCCAGCGCGTGCCGCCCTGTCACCCTCCCCGGCAGGTGGGCGAGCAGATCCCTCCCGGCGGCGTCCGGCGTCTGGTGGACGAGGCTCACATCGATGTACACCTCGTCCAGCTCGGGGGTGTAGAGGCCGCGGGTCTCCAGGTCCTTGATCTCGACAAAGCGCAGGCTGCCCAGCAGCGCGGCCCGGTAGCGATCGGGGAAGCGCGAGAAGCGGAGGGTCAGTGACCGGTCGAGGCTGTCGACGATGCGCTGCTGCCATCGCTTGGCGAGATCGCTGAGGATCCTCCAGGCGATCACCACGAGGGCGAGAACGCCCTGATAGGCCACCAGGAGTACGGCGGCGAGGAGGGGGTGTTCCACCACCAACGTCCGCCACAGGGCAGCGGCGACCGAGGGCGGCAGCACGGCCGCCACGATCAGACCGGCCACCCTGCCTGGCATGGGCCACAACCCCCGTACAGGAGACGGTTCGTGGAGTATGCGTGCGGCATGAAGGAGCCGCACGCACAGTGTGGCCGGTCATGAGCGCTGTGTGGCTGGTTCGCGAGGTCGTATCTTCTCTGCGCAGCGTGCTCGTTCGAGGTCATGTGACTGGGCGGCGCACCGGGGGGCGCACGGCCTTCCCGCACTCGGATGCGGTGGCCCTCACACCGTCCGCGCGGCTTGGGCGCGCGGGGGGCAAGGCGGCTTCGCGCGTCAGGCCCTCGCCGCACGGCTGCTCACGAGGTCGGTGAGTTGAACGATTGTCCGGGGGTGCGACCGGGCCCTACTGGACAATTCCCGGGTCTCCCAGGGTGGGGCGTGCCGCTCGTTCCTGGCCCTGGTGGGCAGGCGTCCTGTGCGCTCGCCGCCGGGTCCGTACGCGCGGTGACATCACGGTGTGAGCGACCCCTCAGGACTGAGGCGGGTCCACCGTCGAAACGCGCTGCCCGGCAGGGCCGGGAGGAAGAGGAATCATGTTCTTACGCAAGAGGGCTTCCGTCGTTGTGGCCGCCGCCGCGCTGGCCATGGGGCTGATCACGGCTGCCGGGCCGGCGTCGGCCCAGCCCGACAGGGCGGCCGCCGAGTGCGGAGTACGGCCGGACGGCAAACTGTGGTGCGGCAACAACTACGGCGCCACGGGGTACGCGCACCGTGCGTACGAGTCGACGCCGCGGGGACAGTTGTTCTCCGAGTTCAGTTGGTTCGCGTGCTGGGGCGAGGGCAACACCCACGCCGGGGGCAACAGGGTCTGGTACTGGACGCAGCTCGACAGCGGCCAGTGGGGCAACGTGGCGGCCGCGGACGTATGGGCGTCTCGCCACCCGGTCCCAGGCCTGCGCCAGTGCTGAGCCGGCCACCGACGCCTGGCAGCCCTCCTCGGCTTCCAACGAGCCGCGCACGTACGGACCACGCACGTACGGACCACGCACGTACGGACCGCGAGCGGAGAGTCATGCACTTGCACCCCTCGATGCGCACCGCCGCGGTCGGCGGCGCTGTGGCCGCCTTGTTCGTCGCCACGGGCGGTCTCTGCTCGCAGATCGCCCAGTCGGCGCAGGCCGCGCAGCGATCGCAGACCGCGACGGCGAGGCGGCCGCCGAGCGTCGAGCAGCAGGGCCTGCACACGCTGCCCGCCCGGTACAACGACAAGGTCAGCTCGTGGGGATCGTTCGGCGTGTGCGGCAACTTCTATCTGCACGCGGCCGGAACCACCCCCTGGTATTCCTACTCGAAGAACTCGACGGGCAACTTCCCCTACGGCCCGATCGGCAACGACCAGCTCTCGGGGGTCAGCGTGGAGAAGAACTGCGCGTGACACGTCGCCGCGCCCCGGCCGGCAGGGATGTCCGCGGGCCTCCGCGGGGTCACGGCCGGCCGGGGTCCGGGCACGGTGGGCGGTAGTCGATGCCGGGGAAGTAGCGGCGCCATTCGGAGAGGGTGATCCGGGGGGTGGCCAGGGCGCAGACGCGTTGTGCGGTTCGTTCGGGGCTGGTGGGCCACAGGCGGGCGGTGCGGTCCTCGCTCGCGGTCAGTACGGTCGTTCCATCGGGGGAGAACACGAGGGCGTGCACGCGGTCATCGTGTCCGAGGAGCGTCGCGTACGGCTCGGGGCGCCCGTCGGTGAGGCGCCACAGGCGGGCGGTGCCGTCCTGGCCCGCGGTGGCCAGCGTGCGCCCGTCCGGCGAGAACGCCACCCCTTGTACGGGCCCCACATGGCCGCGCAGCACGTGCAGTTGGCGGGGCCGGGAGGGGTCACGGACATCCCACAGCCGGGCCGTGCCGTCGAGCCCGGCCGTGGCCAGGCGGCGTCCAGTGCTCCGGCCGGACGGGGGCGCCCGGGGTCGCGGACGTCCCACAGGTGGACCCTGGGGGTGCCGCCACCGGCGGCGGCGAGAAGGCGGCCGTTGGTGTGGAAGGCGAGGGTGCGGATGTTCGACCTGGTGCGGAGTGTCGCCGTCCGGGTGGGGCGGCGCGGGTCGGTGACATCCCACAGGCCGACCGTGCCGTCGATGCCGCCGGTGGCCGCGGCGCGCTCGGCGGGGTGGAACGCGACGGCTTTGACCTGTCCCTTGTGGCCGGTCAGCGTGGCCAGCGGGCGCGGCCGGCGCGTCTGCCCGCCGGCCCGCCACAGCCGTGCGGTGAAGTCCTCGCTGCCGACCAGGGCGAGCCGCCCGTCCCGGCTCGCGGCCACGGTGGACAGGGCTCCGCCGTGACCGGCCAGGACGGGGCCGGGGACACTGGTCAGGGCCGCCGTGTGATCCATGCTCGCCGAGGCCAGGACACCGCTGTCGGGGCTGAAGGCGAGGGCCAGTACGGCGTTGGTGTGGACGGAGACCGTCTCCATGGCGTGGGGCCGGCGCCGGTCGGTGACGTCCCACAGCCGTACGGCGAAGTCCCAGCCGCTCGTGGCCAGGGCCCGGCCGTCGGGGCTGAAGGCCACGGCGAGCACCGGCGCGGTGTGCCCGCGCAGAGTGCGCAGCGGCCTGGGCTTCGCGGGCCTGGTGACGTCCCACAGCTGCACGTGGTGGTCCTCGCCGACCGCCGCGAGCGTGTGTCCGTCGGCGCTGAGCGCGACCGCGTGGACCGCGCCCTCACGTGCCGGAAGGCGTGCCGCGAGGCGCGGGCGGCGGGGGTCGGCCGCCGTCCACACAGAGGTGGTGCCGTCGTCCGAGCCGGTCACGAGGACGCGGCTGTCCGTGCTGACCGCCAGGGCGCCGACCGAGGCCCTGCCCGGGGCGAGTTGTGCCGTACGACGGGGTGAGCGCGGCCGGGAGATGTCCCACAGCCGCACGCTGCCGTCGGCCCCGGCCGTGGCCAGGGTGTGTCCGCCGGGGGCGAGCACCGCGCGCCATACGGCCCCGCGGTGCGCGGCGAAGCCGATGAGCAGGGTCGGCCGCCGGGCCGACGTGTCGAAGATCCGGACGGAACCGTCGTACGTCGCGCTGACGAGCAGGCGTCCGTCACCGCTGTAGGTCAGCGATTCGACGTCCTCGGGCTGGGTGCCGGGGGCGGAGGCGACGACGCGCGGGCGGTGGGGGCGGCGGACGTCCCAGATCCGGATGCGGCGGTCCTCGCCGCCGGTGGCCATCCGCTCGCCGTCCCGTGTGAAGGCGACCGTGTTCACCTCCTGGCGCAGGCGGGTCGCGAACGGGGCGGAGAAGGAGCTGAGCAGGGAGCTGCGGGAGGCCGCCGCGGGATGCAGGCGATAGGCGGCGAGGCTCAGCTGCGCGGCGAGCGCGGGGTCCACGCGGCGCAGGTCGGCGGCCTGCGCGGCGACCTTCTCGGCCAGGGCCCGGTCCCGCTGGTCACCTGCCGCCCGCTCCGCTTCCACCGCGAGCACCGCCGCGGCGACGGCCAGGGCCAGGAGCGCGGCCATGGCGGCGATGACCTGCCGCGAACGACGGCTGCGCCGCCGGTCGGCGGTGACGCAGGCGGTGAGGAAGGCGTGCTCCTGGGCGTTGAGGCCGTCGGGGCGGCGCTCGGACCAGCCGCGGGCCGTGGCGAGCCGGGCGCCCCGGTAGAGCATCTCGCGGTCGCGGCCGGCTTCCTCCCAGGCCAGGGCGGCCTCCGTCAACCGGCGGTGGATCCGCAGGTCTTCGCGGTCCTCCGTCAGCCAGCCGCGAAGGCGCGGCCAGGCGGCGATGACGGCCTCATGGGCGACCTCCACGCTGTCCGGGGCGTGCTGACCCAAGGTGATCAGCCGCGCGGCGGCCAGGTCGTCGAGGAGCGCGCTGATCTCGTCCGCATCCGCGAGCCCGGCCAGCTCCGCGCGGCTGATGCGGCGTCGCGTGTCGCCCGTGCCCTCCCCGAGTGCCGTCAGGCGTACGAAGAGCCGGCGCATGGTCTGCTGCCGTACCGGCTCCGCCGCCGCGTACAGCGCCTCGGCCGTCTGGGCGACCGCGTCGTGCAGCCCGCCACTGGCCTCGTAGTCGTCCAGGCGCAGTCGCCGCCCCCGGTGGCGCAGCCAGATCTGCCGCAGCACGTGCGAGAGCAGCGGCAGCGCCCCGGGACGCCCCGCTGCCTCGCGCACCAAGGTGCTCAGGAGCCCCGGGTCGAGTTCCACGCCCAGCTGCCGGGCCGGGACCGCCACGATCTGCCGCAGTTCGGCCTCGCTCGGCGGGCCGATGGGCAGCTGCCGACTGGTGCGCAGGACGGCGGCCAGGTCCGGGTGCGCGGAGCAGTGGGCGTAGAAGTCGGAGCGTACGGCGATCAGGACGCGCAGCTCCTGGTGAGGGGCGCGGGCCAGGTCCGCGACCCGGGTGAGGAAGGCGTGCCGCTCCTCGGGGTCCTGGCAGAGGGTGAAGGCCTCTTCGAACTGGTCGATGGCCAGCAGGGCGGGGGCTCCGGGGGTGGCGGCTGGGGCTGGGGCTGGGGCTGGGGCTGTTGCCGGTGCTGGGGTGGCGACTTGCGGAGGTGGGGCGGGAGGCGGCTCGGCCGCTTCCGGATCCGGGCGGGGGAGCGTTGCCAAGGCCCTCTCCAGCTCGGCCAGCGGCCGGGCGCCGGGCGTGATCCGGCAGCTGCGCCACCGAGGTCGTAGCACCGGCAGCACACCGGCGTTCAGCAGGGACGACTTGCCGATGCCCGAGGCCCCGAAGACGGCCGTCAGACGGCTGGGCCCCGGCTCGCTCACCGCGGCACAGACCTGGTCGACGAGTTCGTCCCGGCCGTGGAAGTGCCGCGCGTCCTTGGTGTCGTAGACGGCGAGCCCCGGGTACGGGCAGGGCGCCTCGGTCGTGGCCACCGCCTCGTCGGCGAGTTCACGTGCGGCCGCGCGCCAGCGGTTCTCCCAGGCCACGAGGTCGCCGCCGCACGCTCCCGCGTAGGCGAGCGTCACTTCCAGCGTCGGCAGCCGGTGGCCCTTGGCCGCCTCGGCCAGCGTGCTGGCCGCGAAGTGGGCCTTCTTCGCCAGGGTGCGGTAGGCCGGTGTGCCCGCCTGTTCGCGGAGCCGGCGCAGCTCCCAGGCCAGCTTGGCCGCCGGGCCGGTGGCGGGGTCGACGGGCCGCTGCGGGCGCCCGACGCCGGGGCTGCCCGCCCGCGCCGCCTGCCCCGGGGGGTGCGCGGGGGTCTGTCGCGCCTCGTCGTGGGGCGAGCCGCGCCGAGGTTCGTCCATCGAAGCCCTCCCCGGTGCCGCGGGCCCGCGGGGGACGGGAGTGCTTCTCGCGGGCGCGTCGGTCCAGCGTTCATACAAGCAAGGGTGGCGGGGGATCGGCAGCAGAGATTGAGCCAGCGGGGACGGACCGGCGGGCCGGGCCCCGGGGTGTCCAGCTGCCCGGTCCGCTCCTCAACTGACGTGCCAGGGACCCAACTTCTCGGGATTCCTCACCGCCCAGATGCGCCTGATCCGGTCCCCCGCGAACTCGAACGCGTACACCGTCGCCAGCTTGCCGTCCTGCCACGCCACCAAGCCGGGCAGGCCGTTGACCGTGCGCTCCCGGAACGTGGTGCGATCGCCCGAGACACGGGCGATCCTGGCGTAGGCGCGTGCGACCCGTTCACCGCCCACGAGCGGGCGCCGGTGGGTGACGGCGAGGCCACCGCCGTCGGCGGTCGCGATGGCCTCGGGGTCGAGCAGACCGATCAGGCCCTCGATGTCCTTGGCCTGCCACGCCGACCTGAACCGCCGGACGACGTCCGCCTGCCCGGCGCTCGGGCCCGCCGGGGCCTGCGCGGTGCGGAGGCGCCGCCGGGCGGACGAGGCCAGTTGGCGGCACGCCGCCGGAGTACGGCCGACGATCTCGGCGACCTCGCCGAAGGGGTAGCGGAAGACGTCGTGCAGGACGAACGCCACGCGCTCGGCCGGGGTCATCGCGTCCAGGACGACCAGGAAGGCCATCGTCACCGATTCGTCGAGGGTGATCCGCTCGGCCGGATCGACCCCGCCCGCGCCGGCGTGCCCCGCGATCCACTCCGTGGGCTCGGGCAGCGGCTCGGGGATCCAGTCGCCGACGTACGTCTCCCGCCTCACCCGCGCCGAACCGAGCAGGTTCAGGCAGATGCGGCTGGCGACCGTCACCAGCCAGGCGCCGGGCGACTCGATGGCTCGCTGCTGCCGCGGGGACATGGCGTACCAGCGGGCGCACGTTTCCTGTACGACGTCCTCGGCGTCGGTGAGGGATCCCAGGAGGCGGTAGGCCAGGTTGATGAGCCGGCGCCGCTCGTTCGTGATCACGGTGAGGCCCGGGTCGACCTGGTCCTGGCCGGTCTCGGCCGTGGTGGTCATGGTCTCGGCACTGGTGGTCATGGTCCGGCCGTCTCCCTCGCTCGCTCCCGCACCTCTACCCGTGATGACAAGACAGCGCACCGGAATGTGAGGCCGCCGTCTCACCTCACATTCCCGAGGGCCGCGTTGTCGTACTGACGAGACCGGAACACGAGACCGGAACACGAGACCAGAGCACGAGACCGGAACACGAGACCAGAGCACGAGACCAGAGCACGAGACCGGAACACGAGACCGGAACACGAGACCGGAACACGAGACCGGAACACGAGACCAGAGCACGAGACCGGAACACGAGATCAGAAGAGGATTTCGATGAACGACTTCCAGGCCATCGCGGACCGCGTCGAGATCGAGGCGCTGCGCGGCGAGTTCACCGACGCGGCGATGATGCGCGACCGGCCCCGCCTCGCGTCGCTGTTCACGCCGGACGGTGCCCTGCGCATGCCCAACATCCCCGTCGAACAGGTCGGCCGCGAGGAGATCCGTGCCGGGGGTGAACTGTTGCAGAGCCAGTGGGACTTCTTCGTTCAGACCACCCACCCCGGCACGATCCAGCTCGACGGCGACACCGCGACCGGCCGCGCCTACATCCAGGAACTGGGCCGCGCCCTGGACGGCCGCCAGGGCCTGAACTACGCCGTCTACCACGACCGTTACCAGCGCACCGCGGAGGGCTGGAAGTTCGCCGAGCGGGTGTACGAGGTCAGGTACCTCGACACTTCCCCGCTGGCGGGCACGGCTCCCCGCGGGGGGCGGGGCTCTGGTGCCGCCCCGGCCGCGTCCTTCACCGACCCGGCATCGGGCGAACGTCTGGAGCGGGTGGCCGCCGCGCTGCGTGCGGGCGGCTTCGCCGCCGAGATCCTCGACGACGCCGCGGCGGCGCGCGCCCGCGTCAAGGACCTGATCCCCGAGGGCACCAGCGTGCTCACCGGAGCCAGCGAGACCCTCCGGCTGTCCGGGATCGACGAGGACCTCAACGCCAGCGGCCGGTACGACGCCATCAGGCCGCGCGTCCTGGCCATCGACCGCGCCACCGGAGCCGACGAGATCCGACGGCTGGTCGCCAGCCCCCAGTACGTCGTCAACAGCGTCGCCGCGGTCACCGAGACCGGCGCCCTCGTCCTCGCCTCGGGCAGCGGCAGCCAACTCCCCGCCAACGCGGGCGGCGCCGCCCACGCGGTCTGGATCGTCGGCGCCCAGAAGGTCGTGCCCGACCTGAGCACAGCCCTGCGCCGCGTCGAGGAACACGCCCTCCCTTTGGAGAGCGCCCGCGCCCAGGTGGCGTACGGCATGCCCAGCGCCGTCAACCGCCTGCTCATCCTCAACGCGGAGCCCCGTCCGGGGCGGGGGACGGTGTTGTTGCTTCGTGAGGCTGTTGGGTACTGACTTGGGCTGGGTCGGTTGGGAGGCGGGTGCGGCGGCTGTACGCGTAGGTGCCCGTGCCGCGGGGGCAGGCGGCGCGCCGACGCCCTCACTGCGGGCCCCGTCGTCGCTGCCTCAGCCCACGCAGGTCCAGCACGACCAAGGGGCATCGGCACCGCGGGGGATACGTGCACGACCCTGGCCCTGGGGCGGCAGCGGGCCCAGCACCTCCAGCAGGAATGTCCGTATGCCGGGAGCGGGCAAGGCCGGACGCCCTGGTGGCGCCTCACTGACCTCACACTGTCCGTCCGACAACAGCCAAGGGGAAGGCACTTTCCAGCCGATCGGCTGGCTGTCGTCGGCGTTCCGCTCGTCAAAGAATGCAGTTGACCAGGCGGGAGTGGAACTGGCCTCGCTGGGAGCTGCCATCCCCGCCATTCCAGTGGGTGTGCGCCGCTTCGGTCGCCGCCGGGGGGCGCCGTGTCTTCCGTCACCGGTCGTCTGCGCTGGGGCTGGCTGATGATTCGTACCGGTGGTCTGGAGGCCGTGATCGCCCTGCATACCGCCAACAATGCCTTGGCCATAGGCCTGGCCGCTGCCTTCGGTGAGCTGGCCGACAACGGCACCGCGGCCGACGCCCCTTGGCAGGCCCTCGTACTCGAGGTGGTCTTCAGTCCGCTGTACTGCCTGACCGTGGCACGGCTCGCCGTCCGCCACGCGCTCAATCCCCGGATCCCATGACTGCCGCATAGCCAGCACGTCGCCACCGCGTACGCGCGGTGGGAGAAGGCTGTCGGCGGCGACAAGGCCACACGTACCCCTGGGGCACACAGGAAGACGTTCAGGGGGCCGTCCGGACGCGTTGCTGTCCCGACTCCACGGTGAGGCGGTAGCCACTCCAGGTCGGCCACCCCAGCTCCGCGTAGCTGCGGGACTCGCGTTGCCCCCGGGCCTTCATGAAGTCCACCGCGCCGACGAAGCAACCGCTCGCCCGGCCCTGCCCGTCGACGGTGAGGCGGGCCAGGCCGTCGCACTGGAAGGGGCTGTCGAGCGGGGTCAGGATCACACCGCCGGGGCGGACCTGGTCGACCCAGGCCTGCGGGAGCCGGCGTACGGCGACGGTGGAGATGAGACGGTCGTACGGAGCGCCTGGCGGGTGACCTTCCTCGCCGTCCCCCACGACGAGGTGCGGCGCGCAGCCTGCGGTGCGCAGCGTGGTGGTGGCGTGCTCGGCGAGGCCCTTGTCGATCTCGATGGAGGTGACGGCGGCCGCGCCGACGCGCTCGGCCAGGAGCACGGTGTTGTACCCGGTGCCGGTGCCGATCTCCAGGACGCGCTCGCCCGGTTGCGGGTCCAGGTGGTGCAGCATCTCGACGACGACGGCCGGGCAGGAGATGGATCCGGTGAAGGCGTCGCAGCCGGTCGGCCCGTCGGGAGGTACGGCCCCGTCGGCGATCTGCGTGATCAGCGGGCTGCGGGCGCGGTAGACGGCTCGCAGCCACTGGCCGGGCTTCTTCCGCCGGTCCAGGAGGGGGAACAGCCCGTCCTCGGGGCCGCGGTGGGGCCACCACACACGCTCGGGAACAAAGGCCTCACGGGGTATGGCCAGGAAGGCCTCGCGCAGCCAGGGCCGGTCGTGGAAGTGGCCGTAGTCGTACCGATCGATCTCGTCGGCGCATTGCGCCCGCGCCCGCTCCGCGGCCGCCACCGTGCTCACCCCTGACGCCGGGTCAGCCGTGGCTTCCGGGCCCGTCCGGTGGTTCCTCCTCCTCGGGAGGCTCCTCGATGGTGGGGTCCTCGCGCAGCAGCGTCTCCTCCGGCATGGGGTTGCCCGGATCTCCCGGGGACGAGTACTCGCCACCCACCTGACCGTTGCCCTGCTGCCGGTGCGCCATGGCCCCTCCTCCACACTGCTGGTGCTGCGAGTCTGCGCGCGCCCGCGCCGTGATCGCCACACCGCGTCCAGGTGCGCGTGGGCGTGTGGGGTGCCGTGCGCGCCGCTTCAAGGCCCCGGGATGGTGGCGGCCTTCTCCATCCGTTACCGCGAAGTGGCCTCTTCCTGCCACGGCCCCTTGTGTCCAGCAGGCAGCCATTGTCCCGTCGCACCAGGTCGCCAAGGATGAAATCGCTGGGTCAGCGGGCCCGTACTCCGACTTCGTCGGCAGGCCCGTTCTCCGACTGTCTTCTTCCTTGGCCATGAAGGGTCCGATTGATGGTGAACCGCCTGAGCGAGGGCCAGTTGGCCGAATTCGAAGAGAACGGCTTCCTGGTCGTCCCCGATGTCCTCGGGGCCGCCGAGGTGGCCGCGCTCGGGGCGGAGGCGGAGGCGCTCTACGGCACGGACTCGCCGCGGCGCACCTTCGAGGCCGACGGGCGCACCGTGCGTGCCGT
The DNA here is from genome assembly GCF_056431945.1 of Streptomyces sp. NPDC045778. Lineage (NCBI taxonomy): Bacteria > Bacillati > Actinomycetota > Actinomycetes > Kitasatosporales > Streptomycetaceae > Streptomyces > Streptomyces sp. NPDC045778. The sequence goes on along the minus strand of NZ_JBWKJZ010000013.1, from coordinate 72,399 downwards.
ACACGGGTGTCACCAGATCCCCGGAGGCTTCGCCGACCTGGTCACGGACGCGCGGCTGCTCGTGCCCGCCCGCCAGATCGTCGGCGGCGACGTCTACGTGCACCAGTCGAAGATCAACGCCAAGCGGGCCCTCTCCGGCGACATCTGGCCCTGGCACCAGGACTTCACCTTCTGGAACCGCGAGGACGGCATGGCCGAGCCGCGTGTGGTGAACGTCGCCCTCTTCCTCGACGCGGCCACGGATCACAACGGCCCTCTCCTTCTTATTGCTGGTTCTCATCTCGTCGCCGGTACGGAGACCGTACGGCCCGGGAAGAAGCCCGGTAAGGAGTCCGGTAAGGAGTCCGGTAAGGAGCCCGGTAAGGAGTCCGGAAAGAAGGCGGACGCGGAATCGTGGCAGACGCATCTCGCCGCGGATCTGGAATACACCGTCAGCCGGGAAAGCCTCGCCCGGCTCAACGCGAGCGCCGACATCGTCTCGGCGCTCGGCGGCGCCGGGTCGCTGCTCTTCTTCGATTCCCGGATCGTGCACGGTTCGGGCAGCAACATGTCCCCGGCCGACCGGCGCATGGCCATCTTCACGTACAACAGCGTCGACAACGCCCCCGGCGCCGTCGCCGCGCCGCGGCCCGACTTCCTGGCCGCCCGCGACCACTCCCCGCTCCAGGTGACCCGGTGACCGCAGCGGGTCCCGGCGCCCCCGAGGCCTCGCGGGAGTTCCCGCTCACCCAGCAGCAGTGGGCGGTCCTGACCTCTCAGCGGCTGCACCCGGACAGCGACGCGTACCACGTGCCCATCGGCTACCGGCTCACCGGTCCGCTCGACGAGGCGGCGCTGGAGCGGGCGCTGCGGCGCGTGCTGGAGCGCCACCCGGTCCTGCGGGTGGCGCTCCACGACGGGGCCGACGGGCTCCTGCGGCAGCGGGTGAACGGCGTGCCCGACCGGGTGCTCGCCACGCATGCCGTCACGGCCGGCGAAACGGACGCACGGATCGCCGCGGCCGTGGCCGCTCCGTTCGCCGCGGGGGCGACCTGCCGGCTGCGGGCCGACCTGTTCCGGCTCGCCCCCGGGGAGTCGATCCTCGTTCTCGTCTTCGACCACCTCGTGGTGGACGCCCCGTCCGTCGCTGTCATCGCCGACGAACTGGCGCGTGCGTACGCCGAGTTCCAGGCGGGCGTGGAGCCCGGCCCGGCCGCCCCGGAGTCCGGCTACTTCGACTACGCCCGCGACCAGGAGGAGTTCTTCGCCGGCGCCGAGGCCGCGCGGCTCGGCGACTTCTGGGACGGATACCTCAGCGGCCTGGCGGCACCGGCCCTCCCGGGCCGCGTGTCCGGTGCCGGGCGCACCGCCTCGCTGCCGGTGCGGGTGGCCGGCGGGCTCACCGTGGCGGCCGAGCGGGCGGGCGTCACCCCCGCCGCCCTCCTGATGGCCGCCCTGTCGCTCACCACCCAGCTGTGCTTCCGGGTGACCGACTCGGTGATCTCCTACCCGGCCGTGGACTGGCGGCGCATGGAGTACGAGCCGGTCGTCGGCCTCTTCACCGACATGCCGGCCTTCCGGTGCCCGCCGCACGACAGGACGAGCCTCCAGGAGTACGTGCGCACGGTGCACACCGACCTCCTGGAGTGCCTGGGTCACCAGGGGGCGCCCCTCGCGAAGCTCCGCGCCCGGCTCCGCGCGGTCGACCCGCGGGGTGACGGCACGCCTCCCGTCATGCTCTCGGTCAACAACGTCCCCGGCACCGGGCTCCACCTGCCGGGGCTCACCGAGGAGTGGCTGGGGCTGCGCCCGGCGCGGCCCAAGACCGGCCTGGCGCTCAGCGTGTTCTTCCGCGACACCGGCGTGGAGGCCCGCCTCGACGTCGACCCCGGGCACCACGACGAGGCAGTGGCACGGCGCTTCGCCACCGCCTTCGAGCAGGTGCTCGACCAGGCCGTGGCCGGCTGGGACGGCCCGGCGGCGGCCGTGGAACTCGCGGGCGCGGCCGACCGTTCGCTGGTCCTGGACACCTGGAATCCGCCGGTCCCCGCGGCCCCGGAGTGGACCGTGCCCGGCCGGTTCGTGGCCCGCGCGGCCCGTACGCCCGACGCGGTGGCGCTCGTGGCGCGGGGCCAGGAGATCACCTACGGGCGGCTCGATGCGGACAGCCGGCTGCTCGCCGCCCGGCTCGCCGCGCTCGGCCTGCCCGCCGGGAGTGTCGTCGCGCTCTGCCTGCCCAGGTCGGCGGCGTTCGTGACGGCGGCCCTCGCGGTGCTCCGCAGCGGTCTCGCCTTTCTTCCCGTGGACATCGAGCAGCCGCCGCCGCGCCGGGCGTTCCTGCTCGCCGACGCGGGGGCGGCCGCGGCGATCGTGGCGGGCCCCGCAGGCCCCGCAGGCCCCGAAGGCCCGGCGGGCCCCGCAGGCCCCGAGGGACTCAAAGGCACCGACGCGGCGACGGGCAGCCCGCTCCCCGTCGTCGATCTCAGCGCACCCGCGGACCCGCTTCCCGGGTACGCCGACGCCGAGCCCGCCCCCGACCACCCCGCCTACCTCATCACCACCTCCGGCAGCACGGGCCTGCCCAAGACCGTCGTCGTCCCGCACCGGGCCATCGCCAACCACGTGCGCTGGAAGGCCGCCGAGTTCGGCTTCGGCGCCGACGACCGCTTCTACTTCAAGACGCCGCCGGTGTTCGACGCCTCCCTGTGGGAGTACCTCCTTCCCCTGACCATCGGGGCGAGGGCCGTCGTCGCGCCGCAGGGCGGCCACCGCGATCCGGCACTGCTGCTCGCCGAGATGCGCCGGTACCGGGTGAGCGTCGTCCAGTTCGTACCGACCGTCCTCAAGGCCGTCCTGGCCGAGAAGGCCGTGCCGAGCGAGAAGGCCGTGCCGAGCGAGGAGGCCGGGCCCTCTGAGAGGCCCGCGACGACCGTGCCGGGCCTGTCCCGGTGCACCGCCCTGCGCTGGATCTTCTCCGGCGGCGAGCCGCTGGAGACGTCGGTCGCCGCGCGGGTCCGCGCCGCGACCGGGGCCCGCCTCGTCAACCTGTACGGGCCGACGGAGGCGACCATCGACGCCACGTTCCACGTCTGCGGCCCGGACGAGCAGGACCGGGACGGCTTCGTACCGATCGGGCGGCCCGTCGGCGGCGGCCAGGCGTACGTGCTCGGCGAGGGCGGCCAGCCGCTGCCGCCCGGCCTCACCGGGCAGCTGCACCTCGGCGGGCTGCCGCTCGCCACCGGGTACGCCCACCGCGAGCAGCTCACCGAGGAGCGCTTCGCCCCGCACCCCTTCGCCGCCGCGCCCGGCCAGGCCCTCTACCGCACGGGTGACCTCGCCCGCTTCCGCGAGGACGGAGTGCTGGAGTTCCACGGCAGGGAGGACGCCGAGGCGAAGGTGCGCGGCATGCGCGTCGACCTCGCCGGGATCGGCGCGCTGCTCGGCGAGCTGGCGGGGGTGCGCGACGCGGTCGTCACCGTGATGCCAGGGCGGGACGACGCGCTGGCCGCCTACGTCGTCGCCGACCCCGGCGTCCCCGACGCGGCCCTGCGCGCCCACCTCGCCGACCGACTGCCCCGGGAACTGGTGCCCGCGGCCGTGGTGCGGCTCGACGCGCTGCCCGTCACGGCATCCGGCAAGACCGACGTACGGGCCCTTCCGGTGCCGGAGGCCGGACATGCGCCGGACGCGGGCGGGGCACCCCGCTCCGCCCTGGAGCACCGGCTCACCGCGCTGTGGGCCGAGGTCCTCGGCGTGGGCCCGGAGCGGGTGCCCAGGAACGCCAGCCTGTTCGAACTGGGCGGCACCTCACTGACCTTGATCCGCCTGCACCAGCGGATACGAGCCGCGCTCTCGCCCGGCGCGGCCGTCACCGACCTCTTCAAGTACCCCACCGTCGAGGCGTTCGCCGACGCCCTGGACGGCTCCGGCACCGGCCCGGTCACACGCTAAGGATGAACATGATTGCTGCTGAGGACGGGCAGGCCGTCGCGGTCGTCGGGATGAGCTGTCGCTTCCCCGGGGCCCCCGACCTGGACCGGTACTGGGCCGGTCTCCTGGACAGCGCCGGCGCGCTCACCCCCGCGACCGAGCCGGACCTTGCGGCGGCCGGAGTGCCCGAGTCGCTGCGCCGGCGGCCGGAGTACGTGCCGGTGTCCGGCCGGATCGAGGACTTCGACCTCTTCGACGCGGAGTACTTCGGGCTCTCCCCCGCCGAAGCCACCGCGACCGACCCCCAGCAGCGGCTGTTCCTCCAGGAGGCCGTGCACGCCCTCGAACACGCCGGGTGGACCGGCGCCGACGGCAGGCGCGTCGGCGTCTTCTGCGGCAGCGGGGAGAACACGTACGCCCAACTCCTCGACCAGGACGGCCTGGTGCTGCCCGACAGCCCGGCCACCCTGCCCCTGCGCGTCTCCTACCACCTCGACCTGCGCGGCCCGAGCGTCTTCGTGAGCAGCCTGTGCTCGACCTCGCTCACCGCGGTCCACCTGGCCCGGCGGAGCCTGCTCGCCGGGGACTGCGACCTCGCCCTCGCGGGCGCCGTGAACCTGCGCCTGCCCGACCACCACGGCTACCTCGCCCGGCCGGGCGGCGTGGCCTCGCCGGACGGGGCCCTGTACCCCTTCGACGGCCGGGCCTCGGGCACCGTGCCCGGCAGCGGCGTCGGCGTGGTCGTCCTGAAGCGCCTCGACGCGGCCCTGCGCGACGGGGACACCGTGCACGCGGTCGTACGGGGTTCGGCCCTGAACAACGACGGCGCGGACCGGCAGAGCTTCGCCGCCCCCAGCGTCCGGGGACAGCGCGACGTCGTCCTGGCCGCGCTCGCCGACGCCGGGGTCGACCCCGGCAGCATCGCCTACGTCGAGGCGCACGGCACCGGCACGCCGCTCGGCGACCCGGTGGAGATCGCCGCGCTCCTGGAGGCCAGGGAGCGGCTCGGGGTGACGACGGACTGCGTGATCGGTGCCGTGAAGTCGTCCGTCGGCCACCTGGACAGCGCGGCCGGCATGGCCGGGTTCATCAAGGCCGTCCTTGCCGTCCGCGAGGGTACGGTCCCGCCGACCGCCGGCCACGAGGAGCTGAACCCGCGCATACGCCTGCACGGCACGGGACTTCGCGTCAACAAGTGCGCCGAGCCCTGGCCACAGGCCGACGGCCCCCGGCGGGCCGCCGTCACCGCGCTCGGCATCGGCGGCACCAACGCCCACGTCGTCCTGGAGGAACCACCGGCCGCACCCGCCGCCGCGCGGTCCGCGGAGGCGGGCCCCGCCCGGATCTTCCCCGTCTCGGCCCACAGCCCCCGCTCCTTCGAGCGCTGGCGCGGGCTGCTCGCCGAGCGGGTCGCCGGGCTCACGGCGGCCGACGTCGCCCACACCCTCCAACACCGGCGCACCGCCCGCCCGCTGCGCCGGGCGTGGCTCGCCTCCTCGGCGGCCGGGTTCGCGGCCGCGCTGAGGGAGCCCGCCGCACCGGTCGCGGCCGGGCCTGTCGTCCTCGGCCTCGACCCCCGCAACCTCGCCCCGCACGGTCTGGATCCCCGGTTGCCCGAGTTCCTCCCGGGGCTGCGGGCGGAGCTTGGAAGGCCCGGCGAGGACGGTGCCGAGGTGCCGCGCGCCGCGCTGTGGGCGCTCGGTGCCCTGGCCGGCGTCCCGGTCCTGGCGGGCGCGGGCGCGGGGGAGTACCTCGCGCTCGCCGCGGCGGGCGTGCTCGCTCCCGAGGTGGCGCTGCGCTGCGCGGACCGGCACGACCGGACGGTGGCCGCCGCGCTCCCCGGCGCCGACCTGAGCGCGTGCGAACGCCACCTGGACGCGCTGGAAACGGAGTTGAGGGCGGCCGCCTGGGCTCCCGCCGCGCGCGAGGTCAGGCTGGCGGGCGCCGGTGTCCGCGTGGCCCCGGGCGGGCTTCCCGCGGTGGACCGCCTCCTGGACATGACGCGCGGCGCGGTGATGGGCGCCGAGCCGCCCGCGGCGCCCTGCGAAGGACCGGACCTGTTCGCCGCGCTCGGCGCCTGGGACCGGTGGCTCGCGCTGGTCGCCCACTGCTGGGAGCGGGGTACGGACGTGCCCTGGCACCTCGTCGAGGGGTCCGGCGAGGGGCGCGTGGCCCCGCTTCCGCCCTACCCCTTCGAGGAGACCCGCCACTGGCCCGCCGAGGCGCCACCCGCCCCGGAGGTCGCCGTGTCTGCCCCCGCGCGGCCCACGGCGGCGGACGCCCGCCGCGAGCCGCAGGAACACCTCGCCGCCATCTGGCGGGAAGTCCTCGGCGTCGACGACGTACGTCCCGACGACAGCTTCTTCCTGCTCGGCGGGCACTCGCTGCTCGCCTCCCAGGTCATGGCCAGGATCTGGGAACGCCTGGAGGTCCGGATCTCCCTGGGCGACCTCCTGGAGGCCGAGACACTGGAGGGCATGGCGGGCCTGGTGGCCGAGCGCCTCGCGGCGGAACGGCTCTTCACCTCGCTGGCACCGGCGGGCGACGACACGGTCGGGACGGTCGAACTGTGAACACGGCCACCCCCGGCTCCGCCGCCCCCCTGAACGTGACCCGCTTCCTGGAAGACCTCGCCGGGCGCGGCGTGCGCATCCGGCGCAAGGACGACAAGCTCGCCGTGTCCGCGCCCGAAGGGGTGCTCACCCCCGAACTGGCCGCCACCATCCGCGCGCACCGGGAGGAGGTGCTGCGGTTCCTGCGCGCACACGAGCAGGAGGAGGCCCGCCGCGGCGTCCGCATGGAGCGGGTCGACCGCACCCGGCCGATCCCCGCCTCCTACGCGCAGCACCGGCTGTGGCTCATCGAGCAGACCGGCACCGACCTGCCCGTCTACAACATGTACTTCGTCAGCGAGCTGCGCGGACCCGTGGACGTGGCGGCGCTGCGCGGGGCCGTCGAGGACGTCGTACGGCGCCATGAGGTGCTCCGCACGTCCCTGGCCGAGACCGGGGACGGGGGCCTGGAACAGCGCATCGACGCGGACTGCGGCGCGGCCTTCACCACCCACGAGGCGACCGGCGGCGACGCGCTGGACCGGCTGGTGTTCTCGCTGGTCACCACGCGCTTCGACCTGTCGAGGGCGCCGCTGGCCCGCTTCGACCTGATCCGCACGGGACCCGAGCGGTGGACCTTCGTGGTCACCCAGCACCACGTCATGTCCGACGGCTGGTCAGCGAACCTGCTCAAGCGCGAGATCTCCGAGCTGTACGCCGCCCGCCGCGAGGGACGCGCCCCCCGGCTGCCCGAGCTGCCCGTCCAGTACGCGGACTACGCGGTCTGGGAGCGCGGCTGGCTCGGCAGCGAACTCGCCGAGGAACAGCGCGCGTTCTGGCGCACGACGCTGGCCGGCCTGCCGCCCGCGCTCGACCTGGTCCCGGGGCGGCGGCGCGACGCCGTGCAGAGCTACCGGGGCGAGGGTTTCGACTTCCACTACGGGCCCCGGACGCTCGCCCGGGTGCGGGCCCTGTGCGAGGAGACCGGCGCCACGCTCTACAGCACCCTCATGGCGGCGTACTCCTTCCTGCTGTCCCGCATGACCCGGCAGACCGACGTGGCGGTCGGCAGCCCGCTGGCCAACCGGCCCTACCCGGTCCTGGAGAACACCTTCGGGCTCTTCTTCAACTCGATCACCCTGCGCAGCCGCGTCGAACCGGACCTGACCGTGCGGGAGTTCCTCGCCCGCACCCGGCAGGCCGCTTTCGACGCCTTCGCCCACCAGGACCTGCCCTTCGACCAGGTGGTGCAGGCGGTGGCCCCGGAGCGGACGCTGTCCCACGCGCCGCTCTTCCAGTCCATCTTCATCCTCCAGAGCTATCCGGCGGTCGAACTGGACCTGGCGGGCGTCGAGACCACGACCGTGGTGCCGCCCATCTACTCGGCCCAGTACGACGTGATGTTCAAGCTCCGCGCGGTGGACGACGGGTTCGCCGGGATCATGATCTACAACAGGACCCTGCTCGACGAGGCCGACGCCCGGCGCTTCACCACCTGGTTCGAGGACGTCGTCGAGCTGTTCGCCGAGTCCCTCGACACCCCGCTCGGCCGCCTCGCCCTGCCCGACCCGGACGGCGCCCGCGACGTGGCGCGAGGGAACGCGGAACGCCGGCTCCCCGTGCCCGACGCCACGATCGACGCCCTGGTGCGCCGTCGGCTCGCGGCCGCCCCCGACGCCCCCGCCCTCACCTTCCGGGACGTGACCGTCTCCCGGGGCGAACTCGCCCGCCGCGCCGGCGCCGTCGCCGCGTCCCTGCGCGCGGCGGGCCTGCGGCCCGGCGAGCGCGTCGGACTGCTCCTGCCCCGCACCCCCGACCTGGTCGCGGTGGTGCTCGGCGTCCTTCAGGCCGGACTCTCCTACGTCCCCCTGAGCGGCGCCCTGCCCCCCGCGCGCACCGACGCCATGCTCGCCGCCGCCGACTGCTCGGCCCTCGTGCTCGGCGCGCCCCACGAGGACCGCGTGCCCTGCTTCTCCGGGCGGCGGCTGCGCGCCGCCGAACTGTTCACCGGGGCCGGTCCCGGCACGCCCGGGACGGCGACCGCCCAGGACACCGCGTACACGATCTTCACCTCCGGCTCCACGGGCCACCCCAAGGGCGTCGAAGTCACCCACGCCAACCTGACGAACCTGGTCGCCGCGCTCGACGAGGCGGTCCCGGTGGACGGCGACACGGTGTGGCTCTCCGTCACCGACCTCACCTTCGACATCGCGGTGGTCGAACTCCTGTGGACGCTCACCCGCGGTGTCCACGTCGTCCTCGCGGAGACCGCGGAGACCCTGCGCCTGCTGCCCGCCACCGGGGCGGGGCGGGAACCGGCCGGCGCACCGGAGCTGATCCTGCGCCACGGCGTCACCGCGCTCCAGGCCACCCCCACGTTCGTACGCGAGGTGCTGCGCCTGCCCGACGCCGAACGGGGCCTCGGCGCCCTGGAGCTGCTGCTCGTCGGCGGCGAGGCCCTCGACCCGGCGCTCGCGGCCCGCCTCAAGGCGCTGGGCGTCCCGCGCGTCCTGAACATGTACGGGCCCACGGAGACCACGGTCTGGTCGACGTGCTGGGAAGTCCCGGCGGAACCGGACCGTGTCCTGGTGGGGCGGCCCCTGGCCAACACCTCCGTACACGTCGTCGACGCCGCGCTGCGGCCGGTGCCCCTCGGCATGTACGGCGAACTGCTCATCGGCGGCGCCGGGGTCACGCGCGGCTACGCGGGGCGGCCCGACCTCACCCGCGAACGCTTCGTGACGCTGCCGGAAGCCGGCGCAGAAAGCCGCGTCTACCGCACCGGGGACATCGCCCGACTGCTTCCCGGCGGGGCGCTCGAACTGGCCGGGCGCGTCGACCACCAGGTGAAGGTCAACGGCTACCGCATCGAACTCCAGGAGGTCGAGCACGCCGTCGACTCCCTGGACGCGGTGGCCGCCTCGGCGGTGACCGTGCAGCGCCGGGGCGACCGCGACGTCTTCGTGGCGCACTACGTGCCCCGGGCCGGGCGGGCGGCCCCGGACGACACGGAGCTGCGCGCCGCCCTCGCCGCCCTGCTGCCGGAGCAGATGCTGCCCGCCGCCTTCGTGACGCTCGCCGCGCTGCCCACGACGCCCGGCGGCAAGACGGACCGGCGCGCCCTCGCCCCCGTGCGGTTCGCCGAGCCCGCGGCGGAGCCCGTACCGGTGACGACGGACCTGGAGCGGCGGCTGCTCGCGGTGTGGCGCACGGTGCTCGGGAACGACGCGGTGGGCCCGGACGACGACTTCTTCCAGGCCGGCGGCACCTCCATCCTGATGGCCCGGCTGCTCCAGGACGTACGCGAGGAGATACGGCCCGACGCCGTGATCGTCGACCTCTTCCGCCATCCCACCGCGCGTGGCTACGCCGCCCACCTCACCGGCTCCGCGGACCCGGCCACGCCGCCCGCGGGACCGGACCCCGCGACCGAGGACCGTCGCGCCGCCCAGGCGCGGCGCCGACAGCAGGTGGCCCGCAAGCGGCGCGAACGATCGGAGCACAAGCAGCCATGAGCGGCGAGATCCCCGTGCCGTACGACGAGCAGCCGTACGGTGACCAGCCTGACGGCACCGAGCCTGATGGTGACCCGGCCGACGACCTGGGCCTCGTCGCCGTCATCGGCACGGCCTGCCGGTTCCCCGGCGCCGACTCCAGCGCCGCCTACTGGGACCTCCTGCGCGAGGGGCGCTCCCCGCTGGAGCGGGTCTCCCGCGAGGAGATGCTCCGGGCGGGCCGGGCCGCCGAGGTCATCGACGACCCCGCGTACGTGCCGTTCCGCAAGCCGTTCGCCGACCAGGCGCTGTTCGACGCCGAGTTCTTCGGCCTCACCCCCGCCGAGGCCGCCGCCACCGACCCGCAGCAGCGGTTCCTCCTGGAGACCGCCGTGCACGCCCTGGAGGACGCCGGGCTCGACCCGGCGGACCCGCCCGGCGGCGTCGGCGTGTACCTCGGCATGAACCACTCCGACTACCTGCTGCGCAACGTCCTCGGCCACCCCGAGGTGATCCAGCGGCTCGGCTGGCACCGCGTCCTGATGGGCAACGACCGCGGCTTCACCGCGACGACCCTGTCCCACCGGCTCGGCCTCACCGGCCCGAGCATCGCCGTGGACTGCGCCTGCTCCTCCAGCCTGGCCGCCGTCCACCAGGCGTGCCGCGCCCTGCTCGCCTACGACACGGACGTGGCCCTGGCCGGCGGCTCGGCCATCCGGCCCCAGGACGTGGGCCACCTCCACGTGGCGGGAGGCATCGCCGCGCCCGACGGCAGCTGCCGCCCCTTCTCCGCCGACGCCAACGGCACCGTCTTCGCCAACGGGGCAGGACTCGTCGTCCTGCGCCGCCTGGAGGACGCGCTCGCCGACGGCGACCGCGTCCTGGCCGTCGTCCGCGCCAGCGACATGAACAACGACGGCGCCGCCAAGAGCAGTTACACCGCGCCGAGCGCCCGCGGCCAGGAGGCGGTCATCGCCTCCACGCACCGCCTGGCGGGCATCACCGCCGACCGGGTCTCCTACGTCGAGGCGCACGGCACCGGCACCCCGCTGGGCGACCCCATCGAAGTGGCCGCGCTGACCGCGGCGTTCCGGCAGAGCACCGGCGCGACGGGCTACTGCTCCATCGGCTCGGCGAAGGCCAACGTCGGGCACCTCGACTCGGCCTCCGGCATCGCGGGCCTCATCAAGGTCGTCCTCGCGCTCAAGCACCGCACCCTGCCCGCGACGCCGGGCGGCGGAGAGCTGAACCCGCACATCGACTTCGCCTCCTCGCCGTTCCGCGTGGACCGCTCGGCCAGGCCGTGGACGGCCCCCGGCGGGCCGCTGCTCGCGGGGGTCAGCTCCTTCGGGGTGGGCGGCACCAATGTGCACGTCCTGGTCGAGGAGCCCCCGGCCGCCCCACCACAGAGCCCCGGGGCGGACGCGCCGGGCGCGACGCTGCTGCCCTTCTCGGCCCGCTCCCTCGCCTCCCTGGATGACCTCGAAGCCCTGGTCCGGCAACACGCAGAGGCCACCGGCGCCGCTGAACTGCCGGACCTGGCCCGCACGTTGACGCGGTCCCGGAGCGGGCACCCCCGGCGGCGCGCCCTGCTGTGGCGCGCCTCGGGCGAGCCCGTCACGCTGTCCGGCGGGCCCGGGGAGCGGGACGGGCGTCCACCCGCCTTCGTGCTCCGCTACGCACCGGGCCGCCCGCCCCTGGAACGGGCCGCCCTCCAGGCGCTGCTCGCCGAGCGGCCCGCCTTCCGCGAGAGGGCCCGTCGCCTCGCCGCCCCCTGGGCCGCGAGCGCCGGGCGGAGCGTCGAGCACGCCCTCGACGGCCTCCTGGAGGACGCGCCCGCGCTGGTCACCGACACCGTCGTGGCACTCGCCTGCGCCGCCGTGTGGACCGACCAGGGGGTCACCCCGGCGGCCGTCGTCGCCGAGCCACGCACTTGGCTCGCCGCCGCCGCGCTGGCCGGCTGCCTGCCGGAGCCCGAACTACCGCGAATGCTCGCTCAGTTGGCCGCAGGAACCGTGTCCGGGCAGGAGCTGCGCGAGGCCTGCCGCCCCGCCCTGATTCCCTGGTACGACGCGGACGGCTCGGAGTGGTGCGCGCGTGGTACGAGCCCCGACCTCGCGGCAGCCGCCGCCGGCACCCCGGCCGTCCCCGGGCGGCGCCGGCTGCCGCCGAAGGTGACCGCCGCCGTGGCCGTCCTGCCGGGTCCCCTTCCCGAGGACTGGCTCCCGCCCGCCTTCGCCGACGCCGCACCCGTCGCCTTCCCCGGCCTGCCCCCGGCGGAGGGCCTGGCGGCCGCACTCGGACAGGCCTGGGTGCTCGGCCTCGGCGTGCGCGCCGACCGGGTCACCCCCGTGGGCCCCGGCCCCGTCGTGGACCTGCCCGGCTACCCCTTCGAGCGCCGCCGCCACTGGCTGCGACCCGCGTCCCCGGCCCTGCCCGTGGCGGCCCCGCCGGACGAGGAGCCGCCGCGGGACCTGGCCTGCGCCGCCCGGCGGATCGTCGCCGAGGCCCTCGGCGTCGCGGACGTAGCGGCCGAGGACAGCCTGTACGACCTGGGCGGCGACTCCCTCCTCGCCACCCGCGTCGTCGCCGAGGCGCGGGCCCGCTGGGGCCTGGCCGTGCCCGTCGGCTCGTTCCTGCGCGCCCCGTCCCCCGCGACCCTCGCCCGGCTCGCCGGGGAGGCCGCGGGGGAGGCCACGGGGCAGGGGGCGCGGGCCGCGTCGCCGCGCGCCGCCGCTGGAGCGCTGCCCGTCACCCCCCTCCAGGAACGGTTCTTGTACCTCAGCGGCATCAAGGGCGCCGCCGAGTCCTACAACGTGCCCGTCCTCGCGGATCTGCGCGGCCCCCTCGACACCCGGGCGCTCGACGCCGCCTGGCGCGACGTGGTCGCGCGGCACGAGAGCCTGCGGGTGTCCTTCCGCGTCAGTGCCGAGGGTGCTGCCCAGGAGGTCGCGGCCGAGGTCCCCACCGGGCTCGCGGTCACCGAGGTGGCCGACGGCGCCGCGCTGCGGGACCGGATCACGGACCTGCTCGACGCCACCCTGCCCGTGGACCGGGCTCCGCTGTTCCGTGCCGCGCTGCTGCGGACGGCACCCGAGCGGCATGTCCTGGTCGTCGTGCTGCACCACATCCTGGCGGACGCCGCCTCCACCGGGGTGCTGCTGCGCGACCTGTACGCCGCCTACGCGCGCCGCACCGGCACCGCCGCCGAGCAGCAGCGCCCCCTCGACGGACTGTTCTCCGCCCAGCTGCGGGCGGAGACCCAGTGGCTCGACTCCGCAGAGGCCGCGCGCCAGCTCGACTTTTGGCACGAGGAGCTGAACGACCTGCCGGAGCGCGTCGAACTGCCGGGGGACCGGCCGCGCACGGCCCGGGCCGGCCACCGCGGTGACAAGGTGGAGTTCACCTTGACCGCCGAGGTCTCCACCCGGGTCACCCGGCTCGCGGCGCGCACCGGCACCACCCCGTTCACCGTCGTCCTCGCCTGCTTCGCCACCGTCGTCGCCCGGGTCGCGGGACGGGACGACTTCCTGGTGGGCGTCCCCGTGTCCGGGCGCCACCGCCCGCACACCCAGGACCTGATCGGCAACTTCGTCAACACCCTGCCGCTGCGGCTCGCCGTCGACCCCGAGCGCTCCCTCACCGAACTGCTCGGCCCGCTCGCCCGGCGGGTCACCGCCGCCCTCGACCACCAGGACCTGCCGTACGAGGTCCTGACGGAGAAGCTGGGCACCGCCGGCACCCCGCTGTTCGACGTGCTCTTCAACATGCTGAGCCCCGAGGCCAGCGTCGTCGAACCCCCCGCGGGCCTGCGCGCGGTGCCTGTCCCCTTCGAGCGCCGTACGAGCCCGTACGAACTCTCCCTGGACTGGTGGTTCGACCGCGCCGGGCTCCTCGCCGGACGCTTCGTGTACGACACCGGGCGCTTCGACCGTGCCACGGTCCAGGGCTGGCAGGAACTCTTCTCGTACGCGCTCGACCAGTTGACCCGCACACCCGAGGCGCCCCTGACCCGCGTCCCCGAGCCGCCCGCCACCGCCGCGCGCGTCGCCGCCCTCCTCACCGGGCCCGTCGTCGCCGTCCCTGAGGAACCCGTCCACGCGGTGTTCGCCCGGCGCGCGGCCGAGGCTCCGGGCCGACTCGCCGTGCGGGACGGCCACAGCGCCCTGACCTACGGCGAACTCGGCCGGGCCTCGGCGGCTGTCGCGGCCCGGCTGACCGGCCTGGGCGTCACCAGCGGCGAGAGCGTCGGCCTCGCGATGCCCCGCGGCGTGCCCCTGGTGGCCGCGCTGCTCGGGGTGTTGCGGGCCGGTGCGACCCCGGTGCCGTTCGACCCGGCGCTGCCCCAGCGGCGGCTCGCGGCCCTCGCGGAGGACTGCGCCCCGCGGTTCGTCCTGTGCGCCGACGTGGCCGACGCGGAGTTCGCGCCCGGCGCGCGGGCGGTCCCGCTGCCCGGCCTCGCCGTGCTGGCCGCCGAGGGGCCGGACGGTCCGGTGCCCGGCGACGCCGCCGGCCCCGAGGTCGGCGCGTACGTCACGTACACGAGCGGCACCACCGGCCACCCGAAGGGCATCCACTTCCCGCACCGGGCGCTCACCAATCTCATCCACTGGGAGACCGCCGGGTACGCCAGCGGTCTGCGCTGGCTCCAGCTGGCGTCCTTCGGCTTCGACGCGGCCTTCCACGAGACGTTCGCCGCCCTGTGCTCCGGCGGCGCGCTCTTCGTCGCCGACGAGCGGACCAAGCACGACCACGACCTGTTCGCGGAGTTCACGCGGGCCCACCGGATCGAGAAGGCCATCCTGCCGGTCTCGCTGCTCCACGCGCTCGCCGCGCGCCACGCGGAAGATCCCGGGGCTTTCGCCTCGCTCCGCGAGATCGCCTCCACCGGCGAGCAGTTGAGGATCAGCGAGAGCCTCGTCGCCTTCTTCGAGCGCCTCGACGGCTGCCGGCTGATCAACAACTACGGGCCCGCCGAGACCCACGTCGTGACGTCCTACCGCTTCACCGGAGCGCCTCGGGACTGGCCCCGGCACGCCCCGATCGGCACACCTCTGCCCAACGTGGTCCTCGACATCCAGGACCGCACGGGCCGGACCGTGCCCCTGGGCTCGGTGGGGGAACTGCTGATCAGCGGCGTCTGCGTGGCCACCGGTTACCTGGGCCGCCCCGAGCTGACCGCCGAACGATTCACCGGCACCGGCACTGATACGGGCGCCGGTACTGGCACTGATACCGGCACCGGCACCGGCGCCCCGCGCGGCTACCGCAGCGGCGACCGCGTACGCCTCACCCGCGCGGGCCTCGTCGAGTTCAAGGGCCGCGCCGACCAGCAGCTCAAGATCCGCGGCCATCGGGTGGAGCCCGGTGAGGTGGAGGTCGCCATCCGCCGGGAGCCCGACGTACGGGACGTCGCCCTGGTGGCCCGGGGCCCGGACGGCGACCGGCGCCTGGACGCCTACCTCGTCGCCGCGCCCGGGGCCCGGGACCTCGTCGAGCGGCTGCGCCGACGGCTGCGCGAGGAACTGCCCGCGGCCCTGGTGCCCTCGTCGTTCACCCTCGTCGAGCGCATGCCGGTCAACGGCAACGGCAAGGTGGACCCGGCCCGGCTGCCCGCCCCCGGCACCCCTACCGCGCCGCCCGTGGCCCCCGTGGGCCACGACCCGGTCACCGGGGCGGTCCTCACCGCCTTCCGCCAGGTCCTGGGCGCCCCGGAGCTGGACGCGGACACCGACTTCTTCGACGCGGGCGGCCACTCGCTCCTGGCGACCCGGCTGATCCACGCCCTCCACGAAGCAACCGGCGTCCGCCCCGGCATCGACGAGCTGTACCGGCACGGGAGCGCCGCTGCCCTCGCCAGGGCGCTCACGGAACGCGGCCCCGCGGCGGACGCGGACGCCCCGGGGCCCGAGGAGGACCTCACCAGGCCGGGGCCGCCCGCCGCACTGCCGCCGGGCCTGCGCCCGCTGGCGGCGGCGTCCGCGACGCTCCAGAAGACGTTCGTCTTCGACACCGTCAGCCCCCTGGACCCCGAGCGGGTACGGGCGGCGGCCCGCACGGTCCTGGCGCGCCACCCCGCGCTGCGCCTGACCTTCCCCGGCGGCGGACGGATCGTGCCCGGCACGCCCGGCGCCGCGGCACCCGTGGACGTCGTACCACCACTTGATCAGAAGCCCGACGTGCCCGACGCGGCGGCCGCACTCCACGCACTGGCCCAGGGCCGCCCGATCGACCCCGCCCGCGAACCGCTGCTCCGGCTGACCCTGGCCGGCCCGCTCCTCGCGGTGACGGTCCATCTGACGGTGCTCGACGGGCGAGGGCTGCTCACCCTGTGCCGGGCCGTCGCCGACGCCTGCGCGGCGGAGCCCGGCGGCCAGGACGCCCCTGCTGCCGACGACGGCTTCCTGCGGTACCTGACCTGGCGCGACCAACTCCTCGGCGCGGAAAGGGCGGTGGCGGCGGGCGCCCGGTGGCGCGACCTCCTCACGTCCGGCACCGGCGGCAGCGGACCGGCGCGCCCCGACATCGGCGCGCTCGCCGGCCGGCGCACCTGGGAGCCGGGCCGCCGGCTGCACGAGGTGCTGCGCTCCCTCGCCGCGGAGCTGCGGGTGACGCCCTTCACGCTGCACCTGACGGCGTTCGCCACGGCCATGGCGTGGGCCCAGGGCCGCGCCGACGTCTGCCCGGCGGTGCCCCTCGACGGGCGCTGCCACCCCGACCTGGACCGGTCGGTCGGCGCCTTCGCCAACGTGGTCCCGGTGCCGCTGCGGCTCCCCGAAGGGCAGTCGGCACGCTCCGCGCTGGCCGCCGTGCGCGAGGTGTTCGACCGGATCCGGGAGCTGCGGACCGTCCCGTACGCCGACCTCGCCGCGGCCGACCCGGCCCTGCGGCCGTTCACCGACCTGCCCGTCGTCTTCAACTACGCCCGCGACGAAGGGGACCGGCCGCTGCTCGGCACGGGCCGCATGCGCGGCGTCGCTCCCGACCCGCTCACCCCCGGTCGGCGGGTGCGCTTCTCGGTCGTGGACACCCCCACCTCGTTCCGGGCGTCCCTCACCTTCGCGCACAGCGCCCTGGAGGGGCAGGACGCCCGGCTGCTGACCCTTTATCAGAAGGCTTTGTACGCGCTGGTGTTCGCCCCGGGCGACGATGCGCCCCAAGGCGCGCAGGCGGCCCCCGCGGACTCCTGGCACGCGGAAATCATGGAGCGGATATGAAGTTCAGCCTGTTCTTCTTCGCCAATGGCTCGGACGCGGGCGAGCAGTACCGGCTGCTGCTCGAAGCGGCGCGGTTCGCCGACCGTGCCGGGTTCACCGCGGTGTGGACGCCGGAGCGGCACTTCCACGACTTCGGGGCGCCCTTCCCCAACCCGGCGGTCACCGGCGCCGCCGTCGCGGCCGTGACCCGCCGCATCGACGTACGGGCGGGCAGCGTGGTGCTGCCCCTGCACGACCCGCTGCGGGTCGCCGAGGAGTGGGCGGTCGTGGACCGGCTCTCGGGCGGGCGGGCCGGACTCGCCGTCGCCTCCGGCTGGAACCCGCACGACTTCACCCTGGCCCCGGACGCCTTCGCCGAGCGCAGGGCCGCGCTCCGGGACGGCCTGCGCGAGGTACGGGAGCTGTGGGCGGGGCGCCCGGTGTCGCGCAAGGCGCCCGACGGCACCCGGCACGAGGTGCGCACCCACCCCCGCCCCGCGCGCGGCGCGCTCCCCACCTGGATCACCGCGGCCGGCTCCGGCGACACCTTCGCCTGGGCGGGGGAGCAGGGGCACGGCGTCCTGACCCATCTGCTCGGACAGGACCGGCAGACCCTGGAGGACAACCTGGTGCGCTACGGGGACGCGCTGGTCGACGCCGGGCACGGCCCGGACGAGGAGCGGGTCGCCGTCATGCTGCACACGTACGTCGGGGCCGACCGGGACTCCGCGCTCGCCGCGGCCCGGAGGCCGATGACCGCGTACATGCGCTCCTCGATGACGCTGTTCGGACTCAACGCGGCGCAGCTGGCCGAGGGGTCGGTGTCCGAGGAGGCCGTCGAGGAACTCCTCGCGCACCGCTACGCCGAGTACGCCGCGAGCCGCTGCCTCATCGGGTCCGTCGACAGCTGTGTGCCGCTGGTCTCCGCGCTCGCCGACCTCGGCGTGGACGAGATCGCCTGCCTGATCGACTTCGGGGTGGGCACGGACGAGGTCCTCGCGTCCCTGGTGCACCTGGACCGGCTGCGGGAGAGGTGCGCCGACCTGTGAGCGTGTGCCCCGGGGCCGCCGCACCCCGCTCCTCAGGCCACCGCGGGGGCGAAGCGGTCCACCGCCTTGGTGAGCTGCCCGACCGTCCCGACCGCCGCCGCCGGGATCGCCGGGGCGGTCACCCGGTTGAGGTTGGTCAGGACCCGGCCCGGTCCGACCTCCACGAGGGCACTCACCTCCTCGGCCGCGAGCAGCTCCACCGTCTGCTGCCAGCGCACCGGGGCGGCGAGCTGGCGCCGCAGCAGCTGGCGGGCCTGCGCGCCCGAGTCGACGTACTGCGCCGTGACGTTGGAGATCACCGGCAGCCGGGGCTCGCCGAAGTCCACCGCGTCGAGGTGGGCGCCGAACTCGTCCTCGATGTCCGCCATCAGCGAGCAGTGGAAGGGGGCACCGGTGCGCAGCGGCACCACCCGCTCCGCGCCCGCCTCCGCCGCCCGCCGCGCGAACTCCGCGAGGCCGGGCCCGCTGCCCGAAACCACCGTCTGCCGGGCCGAGTTGTAGTTGGCCATCTCCACCGGCTCCCCGCTCTCGCGGGCGGTCCGCGCGCACAGCTCCGCCACCCGGGCGGACGGCAGGCCCAGGACCGCCGCCATGCCGCCCGGGGTACGCGTGTTGACCCCGGCCATCAACTCCCCGCGGGTGCGTACCAGGCGCAGGGCGCTCTTCCAGTCGAGCACCCCGGCCCACACCAGGGCGGTGTACTCGCCGAGGCTGTGGCCGGCCACCACGTCGGCGGTCAGGCCGCGCTCACGCAGTGCCGCGCCGAAGGCCAGGCTCGTGACGAACACCGCGGGCTGGGTCACCGCCGTGTCGAGCAGCTCGTCCGCGGTGCCCTCGAAGCACAGGCGGCTCAGCGGGAATCCGAGGACGTCATCGGCCTCCCGGAAGTAGGAGCGGGCCGCGGAGTCCTCAAGGCGGGCGAGGTCCGCGCCCATTTTGGAGGTCTGGGAACCCTGTCCCGGGAAAACGAAGGCGTGCCTGCTCATATGCCCCTCAATTCTTGCTCGAAAAGGGTTGATCGGTGCCGCAACAGTACCGGAATTCGATCTGTTGTAAACACCCTTGAATTTCAGCTGTCCGACGCCGCTCCCGATTTTCTCCGCGAAATCGACAAGGTCTGAGAATGGTGTATTGATGACCGAGATGAAAGCCGCAAGCCGAAGTAATGCGTCCGGCTTCGCGCGGCTCACCGGGGGAGAGGCGTGGAAGATCGCCTCGGTCGCGCTCCCGCTCTACGTGACGATGGTGGCCGCGTCCGCCGGGGCCCTGGTGGACACCGCCGTGCTCGGCCGGCACGGCACCGTCTCGCTCGCGGCCTTCGCCGTCACCATGGCCGTGTACGGGCCCGCCGCCGCGGCCGTCTCCGGCGCCATGCGCGGCGTCATGCCGTTCGTCGCCGCCCACAAGGACAGCCCCGGCGAACTCCTGTCGATGGTCCGGCACGCGAAGTGGCTGGGCCTGTGCGTCGGCCTGACCGGAGCGGCGGCGGTCGCCGCGGTCCCGCTGATCGGCCGGGCCGCAGGCGTGCCCGCGAGCACCCTGGACCACCTGGGCGTCTTCCCCGCCCTGCTCGCGCTCAGCCTCGTCATGACCTCGCTCGGGTCCGCGTCCACCTCCACCCTGGTGGGCCTCGGCCGGGGCAAGCAGGTCATGCGGGCCGGACTCGCGGGCACCGCCGCCGCTGTCGTCCTCTCCCTGCTCCTGGTGGGCGGGGCCGGCGGCTTCACGGGACTCGGCCTGCCCGGCGCGGGCCTGGCCATGCTGGCGTCCAGCACCATCAGCGCCTCCTGGGCCCACCGCGCGCTGCGCACCTCGCAGGGCCTCGGCGGCGGCCCGCTCGCCTTCGGCCGCCCGCACCCCCGCGAGATCCTGCGGATCGCCCGGGTGGGCGTGCCGCTGGCCGCCACCGTGCTCATCAAGTTCGCCGTGCTCGGCGTCATCGCGTTCGCCGCGGCCCGCGCGGGCACCCGCAGCGCAGCCGTGCACAGTGTCGCGATCTCCCTGGTCAACCTCACGTTCACCGCGGCCGTCGCGATCGGGCAGGCCACCGTGCCGCTCATGACCGACCACGTACGGGCCGGGGAGACCCGCCGGATCCGCCGGGTGCTGCTCGCGGGCGCGGGCGTGGCGCTCGGCGCGATGGCCGTCCTGGCCACGGCGCTCCTCGTGCTGCGCGACCCGGTGGTGTCCGTCTACACCGACGACGCGGCCCTGCGCGACCGCGTGGTGGCGCTCCTCCCGCTGGTCGTGCTCGTGGTGGCGGCCGACGCGCTCCAGGCGGTCTGCGGGTTCGGCCTCATCGGTCTGAAGCGGACGATGCCCAGCCTCGCCGTCTTCGCCGCCGGCTACGGCGCGCTCGTCCTCGCGGTCCTGCTCATCACGGCGTACGGCGGCGGCCTCACCGCGCTCTGGACAGCGCTGGCCTGCGCCAACCTGCTGCTCCTTGCCGGGCAGGCCTTCTTCTTCCACCGGCACAGCGCGCGGGCGGCCTTCGATGCGAGCTGAGCGCGACCCCTGGTTCCGCAGGTACACCGGGCGCGCCCCGTCCGTCCGCCTGGTGTGCTTCGCCCATGCCGGCGGCACCGCGAGCCTCTTCCACGGCTGGCGCGCCCGGCTCCCCGATCACGTCGAGCTGCTCGCCGTGCAGTATCCGGGCCGCCAGGACCGGCTCCACGAGCCGTGCGCCGAGACCGTGGAGGAGCTGGCCGAGGCGGCCCTCGACGCCCTGGCGCCCGAACTCGGCCTGCCCTTCGCGCTGTTCGGGCACAGCATGGGCGCCGCCGTGGCCCACGAGGCGGCCCGGCTCCTGGAGCGCCGTGGCGGGGCCCGGCCGCTCCGCCTCTTCGTGTCGGGCCGCGGCGCCCAGCACGTGATCCAGCACCTGAACGTGCCCGGTCTCACCGACGCCGAGATCATCGCGTCCGTACGCGCACTCGGCGGGCCCGGCCGCGCGGCGTACGACGACCCGGATCTGCGTGGCGTGCTGCTGTCGCCGCTCCTCGCCGACCACCACCTCCTGAACCGCTACCGGGTGCCGGGGCCGGAACGTCTGCGGACCCCGATATCCGCCTTCGGCGGCGCGGACGACCCGGTCTGCTCCGCGGCGGAGCTGGACGCCTGGCGCGACTGCACAGAGCGATGGTCGGGGGTGCACACATTTCCTGGTGGCCATTTCTATCTGGTGCCCGAAGAGCGGGAAATCGTCGCCCGCATTGTCCGGCAGCTGGGGTGAAGGAGACGCCCGGGCGCCGCTCAGGGCCTCAATATGCCAAGTCCGGTTCTGGCCACAGAAAAGATCTTTTCCAACGGTGGGGGACGGGGCACAGTGGACGAGCCCCGGAAAGCAAGCCGCGGCGCCGCACGGCGCACCGGACCGTCTGCCGAGGGCCGTACGCACGAACAGGGGAGACACCGTGACAGAACGCGCGCCTCGGCTTCGGCACCACCACTTCGGCGGTGCCGGATGAGCCCCCCGGCCCCACCGGTCACCTTGTCGGCCGTCGACGCGTACTTCCCGGACAGGGAAGTCACCGTCGACGACGTCCTGGACGACCACGGCCTGTCCGCCGCCCAGCTCCGCGTCTTCCGCCGCATCCACGGCCTGGACCGGATGCGCCTGGACCCCGGCCTCGCCCTGCTCGACCTGCTCCTGCCCGCCGCCCGCACCGCCCTGGCCGCCGCGGGCGGGCCCGAGCGCGTCCGCCACGTCCTCTACGCGCACGCCGTGCCCCAGGTGGCACCGGTTGGCACCGACACCGCCCGGCTCCTGGCCGACGCCCTCGGCCTCGCGCACGCTGACGCGTTCGCCGTGGTCCACCACAACTGCGCCCAGGCGCTGGTCGCCCTGGACCTCGCCGCGGACCTGCTGCGCGCCGAGGGGGCCGAGGGTGACAGCGCGCTGATCATCTCCGGGGAGCGCGTGTTCACCCCGCTGATCCAACTGGACTACGGACTCGGCCAGTTGCTCGCCGACGGCGCGGCCGCCTGCCTGCTCACCCTGGGCGGCTCCGGCGATGTGATCCGCTCCCACGCGGTGCACAGCGACCCCCGGCCGGCGGGCGAGGGGGAGCAGGCCGGCGAGGCCGGGGTGCGTCACCTCGTCGCCACCATGCGGCGCGCGGTCGCCGACGCGGGGCTCGTCCTTGACGACATCGACCTCGTGCTCCCGCACAACGTGAACAGGACGTTCTGGCGCCAGGCCGCGAAGGCGCTCGGCATCCCCACCGACCAGGTGTTCCTGGAGAACATCCCCCGCTACAGCCACTGCTTCTCGGCCGACCCCCTCATCAACTACAAGACGCTCGACGACGGTGACCGGCTGCGGCCCGGAGGGAACTACCTGATGGCGGCGGTCGGAGTGGGGGGCAGCTACGCCGCCACCGTTCTCACCCGCCCGCCGCGGCCGCTCGCCGAGGCGGACGACCGACCATCCGAAGGCAGTAAGCCATGAATCACAGCACCGTCGTCACCGCCATCGAGGCCGGTGTGTCCGAGGCCCTGCACCAACCGGTGACCGGCCTCACCGACGACACCCGCCTCTTCGAGGACCTGCACCTCGACTCCACCACCAGCCTGGAACTCCTCATTGCCATGGAGGACACGTTCGGCCTCCTCGTCGACCCCGAGGCCCTCGACATGGACGACTTCAGGACCGTGGGCACCTTCGCCGCGTTCGTGCTCCGCGAGATCGCCGCGCAGCAGGGCCACGAGGTGCGTCCTTGACCGCCCGGCCGGCCCTGCGCGCGGCGGCCGCGGTGACCGCCGAGCGGGGCAGCGGCTGGCAGTGGGGCCCGCTGGAGCTGCTCTACCTCCAGGACCTGCACCGCCCCTACGGCGCCCACGTCGACGAGGCGCAGCTGCGCTCCGGCGCCGGGGTCAGCCATCTGGACCTGGCCGAGCGGCTGCTCGCCGACGACCAGGTCGCCGCGGCGGCCCGCGGCGCCGACCTGATCGTCGTCGCCACCACCCTCCCCGACCTCCATCCCTTCACACCGGTCTCGCCCCACCTCCAGGAGCGCCTGGGCGGCACCGGCCGCCGCTTCGCGGTCACCGAGCAGGGCAGCGCGGCGCCCTTCACCGCGCTGCGGATCGCCGCCGCCGGACACCGCGCGGGCCGGGCCCGCACGACGGTCGTCATGATCGCCGAACAGAGCACCCACGCCACACGCGACGAGCGCCTGGCCGCGGCCACCCCGGCCGACGCGGCGGCGCTCCTCGTCCTGGGCGCGGGCGAAGGCCCGGACGTCACCCGCGTCACCGAGGTGCGGGACCCCGACCCCGGCCCCGTCACCGCCGCCCTCGCCCGGGCCGCCGACGGCGCCCACCACCCCCTGATCGTCCTGGGGCCGCACGTCGCCCCGTCCGTACGGGCGCCCGCCGGAGCCGCCGTGCACCGGGTCGCACGGGCCGCCTACGGCGTCGGCGTATGGCGCGAACTCGCCGAACACCACCGCGCGTGGTCGGCGACGTACGACCGGATCGTGCTCTGCGAGACCGACGCGCTCTCGCCGGAGCGCAGCCACCTCCTGGCGCTCGGCGGCGCGCCCCGCCCGTCCGCGGTGCCCTGTCCCAGCGGAAGCGAGGCCCACGCATGACGACCGACCCCCACGTGCGCATCCAGGGACTGCCGGTGTCCGCCCTCGCGGAGGAGTTCGGCACGCCGTTCTTCGTGTACGACGCGGACACCGTACGAGCCGACTACAGCAGGCTCCGGGACGGGCTGAGTCCCTCGGTGGACATCTACTACTCGCTCAAGGCCAACCCGAACGTCAGCGTCAGCGCCTGCCTCCGGGCGCTGGGCGCCGGGGCGGAGGTCTCCTCGGAGACCGAGCTGATCACCGCGCTGCGCGCCGGGTTCGCCCCCGAGGACATCATCTTCCTCGGGCCGGGGAAGAAACCGCGCGAACTGGCGGCGTGCGTCCGCGCCGGCATCCGCGCCGTGGTCTGCGAGTCCCTCGGCGAGCTGCGCCTCCTCGACGGCATCGCCGCCCGGACCGCCATGAGCGGCCCGCTGCCCGTGATGCTCAGGATCAACCCCTCGTTCCCCTCGCCCGGTTCGGGCCTGGCCATGGGGGGCCGGCCGCGCCAGTTCGGCATCGACGCCGAGCTGCTGCGCGGCTCACGCGCCGAGCTGAGCGCCCTGCGGCACCTGCGCGTCGAGGGCATCCACGCCTACGTGGGCACGCGCTTCCTCGACCCCGAGGACGTCACGCAGAACACCAAGGGCATCCTCGCCGAGGCCGCAGACCTCGCCGAAGACCTCCAACTCCCTCTGTACACCGTCGACTTCGGCGGCGGCATCGGCGTCGCCTACTTCGACAACGAGAAGGACCCCGACATCGGGCGGCTCGTCGACGGCATCAACGACGCCGTGGACGACTTCGCCCGCGACCACCCCGACTGCCGCTACATCCTGGAGGCCGGGCGCTACCTCACGGCCGCGTCCGGCACCTACGTGGTCAGGGTGCTCGACGTGAAGGAGTCCATGGGGGAGGCGTTCGCCGTCACCGACGGCGGCACCAACCACCATATGGCGGCCGTCGGCGTCGGCAGCTTCGTGCGCCGCAACTTCCCCCTCACCTCCCTGGACCGGCAGGGCGAGCCCGCGGCCGGCCAGTACACCGTCACCGGGCCGTTGTGCACCCCGACCGACGTCCTGGGCAGGAAGGTCGCGCTGCCCGCCGTCCGGCCGGGCGACCTCCTCGGCGTCGGACGCTCCGGCGCCTACGGGCCCAGCGCTTCACCCGGTCGCTTCCTCAGCCACGGCTACCCGGCCGAAGTGCTCGTCCACCAAGGGCGCGCCCATCTGGTCCGCCGCCGCGACACCCCCGACGACCTGCTGTCGCCGCAGCGGCTCGTGGAGCCGTAGGCCGTGCCGCAGAGCGCACCCGGGCCGGAACTCCTGGTCCGGCCCGGCGTGGACGTCCTGTGCCTGGACGAACTGGACCGCCTCACCACCCGGCCCTGGTTCCTCCGCTACGCCTACAGCGACCGCGAACTCGGCCTCGCCGGGACCCTCGGCCAGGCCCGCAGGCGCGAGTTCCTCGCCGCCCGCTTCGCCGCCAAGGAAGCCGTGGCCAAGGCGCTCGGCCGCGGCTTCGGCCGGGGTCTGGCACCCCGGCACATCGAGATCGACCGCCGGGACGACGGCCGCCCCGAGGTACGGCTCATCGGCCCGGCCACCGCCCACGCGGCCCGCGTCGGCGCGATCACCGTGTCGATCTCCCACAAGAACGGCGTCGCCGTCGCCGTCGCGCTCGCCCACCCCCGCCCGGAGTGAGGAACACCCCCGTGCACACACCCACCGACATCACCGCCCGGATCCGCGTCCGGCTGAGCCAGGCGGACGCCCACTACGGCGGCGACCTCATCGACGGGGCGCGCGTGCTGCGGGTCTTCGGTGACCTGGCCACCGAGATAGGCATCCGCTCCTGCGGCGACGAGGGCCTCCTCGCCGAGTACTCCTCGCTGCGGTTCACCGCACCCGTGCGGCCGGGCGACTACCTCGAGGCGACGGCCCGGCTGAAGCGCCGCTCCCGGTTGCGCTGCCTCATCGAGTTCGAGGCGCATAAGGTGATCGCCGCCCGCTACGACCGGGGCCCCACCACCGCCGAGGTCCTCGATCCGCCGGTCGCGGTCTGCCAGGCGGAGGCCACCCTCGTCCTGCCGTGGGCCGCCGTGGCGTCCACACGGACCGCGCCGACGGGAGACGCACGGTGACCTCCACGCTCCTGCACGACCTGGTCGACGCCGGGGCCCGCGCCTGGCCCGCGAAGCCCGCCCTCTCCGACAGCCGGTGCGTCGTGACCCATGCCGAACTCTCGTCCTGGACACGGGAGTTGGCCGACCTTCTGTACGCCGCCGGGCTGCGGCGCGGCGACCGCGTGGTCATCGCCCTGCCCACCGGGGTGCTCGTACCCGCCCTCGCCTTCGCCGCGTCCCGGCTCGGCGCGGCCTTCTCCATCGTCCACGAACAGGTCCGGGGCGTCCCCCTGGACCACGTACTGGACGACTGCCGTCCCGCCCTGGTGATCTCCGACGACCCCACGGCGCTGGGCGCCGCCAGGGAACGGGGCCTTGGCGCCGTGGCGCCGGAGACGCTGGAGACCGGCGGGCCGGCGGGCCCGGGGCCGGACGGGGCGCCCCTGCCCACACCAGCCCGTGCCTTGGCCTCCGCGTCGGCCCCCGGGCCGGTCCCCACCTCGGCGCCGGGGCCGGCCCCCGCACCAGCCCCCGCCCCGACCGGGTTCGCCGCACCGGCCCCCAGCCCGCCCGGGCCGCCCGCCTCGCCCCCCAGCCGTACCGGCCCGCTGGCCGTCGACGCCCTGTGCCTCATCTACACCTCCGGCACCACCTCGGCGCCCAAGGCTGTCGTCAGCACGCACGCCCAGGCCCTCTTCGCGCTCGACGCCATCCAGTCCGTCCTGCACTACCGGCCGGACGACACCGTGTACTGCCCCCTGCCGCTCTCCTTCGACTACGGCCTCTACCAGGTGTTCCTCGGCGTCCTCTCGGGCGCCCACGTCCGGCTCGGCGACGCCGCCGACTCCGGTCCCGGCCTGCTGAAACGGCTCCTGGAGTGCGAGGCCACGGTGCTGCCCCTGGTGCCCTCGCTCGGCGACAACCTCGCCTGGCTCCTCGGCCGCGCCTCCGGCCGGCGCCCACCGCTGCGGCTGCTCACCAACACCGGAGCGGCCCTGTCCGCCGCCACCCTGGCCCGGCTGCGCGCGACCCTGCCCGCGGCACGGATCCACCTGATGTTCGGCCTGACCGAGTGCAAGCGGGCCACCATCATGCCCGCCGACGGCGACCTCGAACGCCCGGGCTCCTGCGGCCTGCCCCTGCCCGGCACCGAGGTCGTCGCCCTGGACGAGGACGGCGGCGAACTGCCGCCGGGCTCCGTCGGCGAGCTGGCCGTGCGCGGCCCGAACGTCATGGCCGGGTACTGGCGCCGCCCCGAACTCACCGCCCGGCGCTTCCCCCGCCGCCACGGCCTCTTCCCCGAACTGCGCACCGGCGACTACGGCTGGACCGACCCCGACGGCTACGTGTACTTCGACGGCCGCCGCGACGACGTCTACAAGCAGCGCGGGTTCCGCGTCAGCGCCACGGAGGTGGAGGCGGCCGCCCGGCGGGTGCCAGGAGTCACGGGAGCCGCCGTGCTGCCGCCCACCGACTGCCACGCCGCCGAACTCGTCGTGGTCACGGCCCTGGAGCCGCCCGAGGTCATCGGCCTGCTGCGGAAGCAGATCGAACCGGCGAAGATCCCGCCACGCTGCACCGTGGTCGCGGACCTCCCCCTGAACGCCAACGGCAAGGTCGACCGCCGGGCCCTCGCCGACCGGATCGGCCGCCGGACGGACCCGGCCGACCGCGACTGAGGGCGTACCGCGGCGCTTTGCGGGCCGCGCGGACACATCCTGCCAAGGCCGGATCAGTCCGCGGGAGGCCCCTGTCGCCCACCCGCCCGCGACGGCACAGTGGAAGGCGGAGCGAGGGCAGCGGCCCGTCCGGCGAAACGCCCCCCATGTCTCCCCTCCCGCCGTGCCCCCGGACCCCCGTGCCGGTGAGGCGGCGCGCACACCAACGGAAGGAAAGCACCACCATGCAGACCACCCTGTCCCCGCAGTCCGACCCCGGCTCCGGGACCCCCCTGGTCGTGCCCGCCCGCCGAGCGACCAGCGGCGACGGCAGCATCAAGACGGTGTGGCGCCTCTCCGACGGCAACCAGGTGGAGAGCCTGTCCTTCACGCTGGGCGACGCGGGTTCGCACGCCACCCCCGACGGCCGCGTCGCCACTCCGGTGCAGGAGTCGCGGGGCCACGTCGTCTGCGTGTCGAGCCAGGCCGGCTGCAACGTGGCCTGCACCTTCTGCGCCACAGGGCTCATGCCGATGCGCCGGAACCTGACGGCCGAGGAGATCGTGGACCAGGTGCGCCAGACCCGGCTCCTGGAGGAGCGGGACGTACCCTCGCGGGTCATCTTCGCGGGCATGGGCGAGCCGCTGCTCAACCTCGACGAGGTGCTGCGCGCGGTGTCCCTGCTGGAGGCGGAGCCCGGCGTCGCGCACATCTCGGTGTCGACCATGGGCGTCCTGCCCGCCCTCGACCGGCTGGCCGAAGAGGCGCCGTCCGTCGACCTGTTCCTGTCCCTGCACGCCACGACGGACGAGGTGCGCGACCGCCTCGTCCCGCTGAACAAGGCCACCCCCATCGCGGACATCCTGCGCTCGGCGGAGAACTTCGCCCGGACCCACGGCCGCGTCACCGACGTCAGCTACCTGCTGTTCAACGGCGTCAACGACAGCGACGCGGACGCCGACCGGCTCATCGCGCTCCTGGACCCGCGCTGCTTCCGCGTCCAGCTGCTGCTGTGGAACGAGGTCCCCGGACTGCCCTTCAGCCGCGTCGACGAGGACGTCATCCTGCGCTTCCGCGAGCGCCTGCTCGCCGGCGGCCTGCCCACCTACATCATGCCCAGCAAGGCCCAGGACATCGACGGCGGCTGCGGCCAGATGCTCACCGAGGCGGCCAAGGAACACCGCGTCGCCCGCTCCCACAAGGCCATGCTTCCCCTCGTCTGAGGAGCCCTCGTGTCCCCGACGTACCCGACGTACCCGACGTACCCGACCAGCCTCACCGGCCGGCTCTACGCCATCAGACCCCTGGGCAAGCGGCTGGCCTTCGCCGAGCTGCGCTGCCCGGACCGGACGTACCTCTGTGTGTTCCCCGGCCGCCCCGACGTCACGGAGGAGAGCGTCGTCCGCGTCACCGGCACGCTCCGGCCGGCCGAGAGGTCACACAAGTTCGCCGAGGAGATCCACGTCGACGGCTTCGAGGTGCTCGCGGCGAACACGGTCGGCACCTCCGCCCGGATGCGGCAGCTGCCGTACACCAGGGAGATCCTCGCCGAACAGCACGTCTACATGCGCCTGCCGGAGGTCCGCGACCGGCTCCTGAAGAAGTGGACGGCCATCAAGTCCGTCCGCGACCTGATGGAGGAGGAGCGGTACGTCGAGGTCCAGTCGCCCCGGATCGTCGGCAGCATGGCGGACGGCCCGACCCTGAAGTTCAAGGTGGACTTCTTCGGCCGCGAGGCCTACCTGACGCTGAGCAACCTGCTCTACCACACCGCCTTCGTGGCGGGCGACTTCACGTCGGTCTTCGAGATCTCCCCGCTCTTCCGCGCCGACATCAACCACAGCTCCCAGCACCTGAGCGAGTTCCTCATCCTGGAGGTGACCGCGGCCCACCGGGGAAGGGACGACATGATCGGCCTGTCGAACCGGATCGTGCGCCGGGTCTGCGAGCACACCGGCGCGCCGCTGCCCGAGGGACACCTGGACGACATCCCCGTCGTCACCTACCAGGACGTGCTCGCCATCACGGAGAAGGACGAGGACTGCCAGGACCTGCGGCCGGGGCACCGCATCAAGCGGTACCACGCGCGATCCGTCTCCCGGCACCTGGGCCGCACCCTGTTCTGGGTCGTCGACATGCCCGCCCGCCACAAGGCGTTCTTCTCCTCCACCCGCCACGAGCCGCTCGCCGGAGCCGAAGTGGCCGACGACTTCCGGCTCTACTGGGACGAGGTCGACATCATCGACGGCGGCGAGCGGGTCACCTCCCCGCGGCGCCTGCTGGAGCGCATGGCGGAGCAGAACCTCGACCCGGAGCACTTCGCCTACTACGTCCACGTCCTCAGGAGCGGCCTGCCGCCGTTCACCGGCTTCGGCATGGGGATCGACCGGCTCCTGGCCAAGTGCCTGGGCCTGGGCAACACGCGCCAGCTGGTCCCCTTCCCCCGGTTCATCGACCACCTCGAGCCGTAGCGACCCCGCGCGTCCGCGCCCCCGCCCGCACGTCCCGTACGGAAGGAACATCATGCAAGCCCAGGCCCAGGAGGCGCTCCGCATCGCGGACCGCACGCTCGTCCCGGTCGACGACCTGGAGACCTACCTCCGGTACGCCCGCGAGGCCGGGCGGCCGGGCGCCGCGCTGCCCGTCCTCGCCGGGCACTGGGAGCGGCTGCGGACCACGCTCGCCACCCTGCCGACGGTGTCCGAGGTCTCCCGCAGGCCCTGGCACGGCGCCGTGTTCGTCCAGGACGGCGCGTCCGGCGCCGAGGGCGCGGCGTACGCGGCGGTCGGCGAACTCCTCGCCGGGGTCACCGGGCGCCCGCTGCTGCGCGGCGGCTTCGAGGCCGCGCTCGCGCACAGCCTCCGGGAGCCGGCGACCCTGGTGGCGGGGGCCGCGGCCGTCACCCCCGAGCAGTTCGCCTCGATCCCGCACGACGCGCGACTCGGGCTGTTCGTGACCCGCAGCGCCGACGTGGCCTCCGCCCTCGCCGTGCGCACCGTCCTGCACGGCCCGGCCGCCGCGGCCGACTGGGACGACCTGTCCTTCGACGCGGTGACCGTCGACGCACCCACGCCCCGGCGGCTCGTGGGCGTGGCCGCGACCCCGGTCACGCTGCGGGAGGCGATCGGCCCGGGCGTGGCGATGCTGGCGGGCCGAAGCCACGCGCGGGACTGCGTGATGCACCTCAACGGCGGGGGGATCTGCGGGCGCGCGGAGCCCGACCCGCTGGGGCCCCTGCCGCTGCCGGCCGCCGGCGCCTTCCGCGGGCACCCGACGTCCTGCCAGCAGGGTGCGGGCTGCTGGCGCGCCGACGTGGAGGTCGAGCAGCACGTGCGCGCGGCCGAGGTGCGGGCCGCGTTCGCAGTCCTGGACGGATGCCGTCTGGCCGTCGCGGGCGAGGGCCCGGTCATGGCCGATGTGTCCGTGCCGCTGTCCATGCTCGAAGGCACCGCCGTAGCCGTCGCCACCGGCACCGGGATCCGCAAGGGCGCGGGGCACGCCGGGCAGCTCTTCCAGGGCCTGATGCGCGGCGGCCTGCCGCTCGGGCGTGCCCTGGCCGAGGTCAACGGCGTCATCGAGGCCGAGCCGGACGCGATGGGCCGGCTTGTGCTCTTCGGCGACGCGGGCCTCGCCCCCGTCCCGGACGGCACGGTCGCCACGGTGACCTGCCCGCCAGGTCCGGGCGGCGCGCACCTGGCGGCCGGGCCCGCGGCCGTCCTGGTCGAGGGCGGCCCGGTCCTCGCCGACGACGCCGCGGGCCCGGTGGCCCTGGCCCGCCTCGACGGGGTGTCGAGCTGGGCGCTCACGGGCGCGGCGGGCCGCGGCGCGGGGCGTGTCCTTCCGGTACGGGCCGGCATCGACCGCCGGTGGGCGCGGCGCGTCTCGCCCTGGCTCGACCGGCTGCGCGGCCTTCAAGACGTCGGTGTGCAGGCGGATTTCACCGCGCTCGACGAGGTCCGCCGTACGGCCGCGCAGGCACTGCACGCTCGTGCCACGGCCACCCGCGCCGCCGAGGCGCTGGCGGCGCTCGACGCCTTCGAGCAGGCGGTGCGCGACCTCACCGCGTTCCAGTCCCGGCTCGTGCGCGCCGAGACCGACTGGATCGCCGGGAACTTCTCCAGCTACGTGGACGGCTGGCGCCGCCCCTGGCTGGTCCGGGCGGACGACGCTCCGCGGAACTGCCCGCAGTGCGGCGGCCGGACCGCGACCGCCCACCTGGTGCGGCCAGCGGCCGGAGCGGCCGGGGAGCTGCTCTACCTCATCTGCGCGCGCTGCGGCGAAGTCGCCGCGGGCAGCCCGGAGATCGGTGTCGGCATCGAAGTGCTGCTGCCGTCCGAGGTGCGGCGCGGAACGGACTTCGCGCTCGGCGTCGCCCTGTCGGCGCCCGCCGACCGGCCCGTCACGGTCGCGGTGGGGGCCGCCGTCTCGAACGAGCCCCTGGTGCACTGCCGGCTCAACGCCCGCTCGGAGGTCGAACTGCGGGCGGGGGAGCGGAAGGTCGTCGAGTTCACCGGCCGCAGTGACGCCGTGGAGACCCGGCCCGACCAGCATCCGCTCAAGGTCGTGGTCGCCGCCGACGGCGCGGTCCGCTGCTTGACCAGGGGCCTGTGGCTGCGCGCTTGAAAAGTCCGGGCCCGCGGGCCCGGGACACAGAGGAGATCACGGATACACATGTCGCTGCTGACCGACGTACGGAAGCTGCCAGGGCCCTGCCGCGGGCTCCTGCTGCTCAGCCTGGTGAACAACCTCGGGACCGGCCTGGTCATGCCGTTCCTCGTCGTCTACGTCCACGAGGTGCGGGGCCTTGATGTCACCGTCGCGACCACCGCGCTCGCGTGCTTCTCCGGCGCCGCCGTCCTGGGCGCCCCCGTGGCGGGCTGGCTGGCGGACCGCAGCGGCGCCCGGCCCGTGGCCGCCCTCGCGATGCTGGTCCAGGCGGTCGGCTACGCCGGTTACGCGTGGGCCACCGACGCCGTCGGCTTCGCCGCCACCGCGTCCGCCGCGGGCCTGGGCGTGGGCGGCCTCGCCGCCTGGTACACCCTCCTCGCGGAGGCCGCTCCCGAGGGCATGACCTCCGTCGTCTTCGGCCTCAGCTACAGCGTCGGGAACGCGGCGATGGGGCTCGGCGGCCTCGCCGCTGCCGCCGTCGTCTCGGTGACCCGCCCCGCGTCCTTCCAGGTCCTGTACGTCGCCGACGCCGCGACCTGCCTCCTGGTGGCCGTCCTGCTGCTCCGGCTCCGCACCCCGGTACGGGAGGCACCCGCCCCCGCCGGGACCGGTCGTGTCCCGGCGACGGCCTCGTACGCCGTGGTCTACCGCAGCGCCGGGTTCATGGCCGTGCTGCTCATCGGCGGGCTTCTCCTTGCCTCCAGCTTCGCGCAGCTGGAGTCCGGCCTCCCCGCCTACCTCACCCAGGAAGCAGGCGTCACACCACGGCAGTTGGGGCTGGTCTTCGCCCTCGACACCGCCGCGATCATCGTCTCCCAGCTCTTTCTGCACGACCTGCTCAAACGGACCCGGCCCAGCCCGCTGATCGCCTGCGCGGGCGGACTGTGGGCCCTCTCCTGGACGCTGGTGGCCCTGGCGGCGCGGCTCGACGGTGACATGGCGCGGCTCGCCGCGGTCGGGGTGGCCGTCGTCGTCTTCGGCACCGCCTCCACGTGCTTCGTGGCGGGGATGCCGACACTCGTGAACCAGCTGGCGCCGCCGGGGGCCCGCGGGCGCTACAACGCCGCTTGGAGCATGGCCAAGTCGATCGGCTTCATGGCCGGCCCGCTCACCGCGGGCGCCTTCCTGGACCGGGGCCTCGGCACCGCGTACCTCGTCGGCCTCGCCGTGATCTGCGCGGCGACCGCCCTCGCCCACACCGCGTCCGGCCTGTGGCTCCGTACGGGTTCCCGCGCATTTCCCGAAAGGGACCGCGCACCCCGTGTCACGGAGGAACCGACGCGCTCCGTGTGAACGGAGTTTTAATTCTCCGACCCCGACCAGGCGCCGCCCAGAAGGCTGTTGAGGCCGTCGAAACGCGCGTGTAGGGTGAGGGCAAAGCGATGACGGAGACGAGTAGTCACCGGACACGGGTGAGAGCGAGAGAGCCGCCGGCAGCTGAGAAGGCGGACTCACCCCCGGGCGGCGAAGACCCTCCCGAGCGCGAGGAGAAAAGGTGTTCCCACCCAATGCCTCGCCGGACGGCCCCCGTTATCGGGCCCATCGAGGCCGATTCCTTTCCGGTGTCGGCGAAAGTGTGGTGGCACCGCGAGTTCCCTTATCGCCCACACTCCCAAGGGATCAGCATTCACTCACCAGGGGTTGATGATGATCTCCCAGCAGACGACGGGCCCCGGCCCGAGCCGAGTCCTCGCCGCAGACCTCTCCCGGTACGCCGGACATGACGTGGTCGTCGAGGGCTGGCTGCACCGCAAGCGCGCCCTGAAGTCCGTGGTCTTCCTGGTCCTGAGGGACCGCTCCGGGCTGTCCCAGGTGGTGCTCACCGACCCGCCCGCCATGGCCGGGGCCGACGGCCTCACCGAGGAGACGGTCCTGCGGGTCCGCGGCACCGTGACCGAGAACCCGCAGGCGCCCGGCGGCTGCGAAGTGACCTCCCCTGAGGTCACCGCCCTGTCGGGACCCGCCGCGGCCCCGCCCTTCGACCTCTACCGGCCCGCGGTGCCCGCCACCTTGCCGACCGTCCTGGACCACGCCCCGGTGGCCCTGCGCCACCCGCGCCTGCGCGCCCCGCACGCCATCGCCGCCGCGTCGGTCGCGGGCTTCCGCTCGGCCCTCGACGCCCGCGGCTTCACCGAGATCCACACGCCGAAGGTGGTGGCCTCCGCCACGGAGTCGGGCGCCGACGTCTTCGCCATCGACTGGTTCGGGAGCGAGGCCTATCTGGCCCAGTCCCCGCAGTTCTTCAAGCAGGCCATGGTCGGCGTGTTCGAGCGGGTCTACGAGACCGGGCCGGTCTTCCGCGCCGAACCCCACGACACCGCGCGTCACCTCGCCCAGTACACATCGCTCGACGTGGAACTCGGCTTCGTCACCGACCACCGCGAGGTCATGGCGGTCCTGCGGGACGTCCTGGCCGCGATGGCCGACGCGGTCACGGGGCGCGCCGCCGCCGAGTGCGCCCTGCTCGACGTCGACGTCCCCCGCGTGCCGGAGCGCATACCGGAGATCCACTTCGCCGACGCCCAGGAGCTGATCGCGCGGCACACCGACAAGGACCCGCGCGGCGAACCCGACCTCGCGCCCGCCCACGAACGCTTCCTGTCCGCGTGGGCGCTGCGCGAGCACGGCAGCGAGTTCCTGTTCGTGACCGGCTACCCGATGGCCAAGCGGCCCTTCTACACCCACCCCGAGCCGGGGCGCGAAGAGTACTCGAACAGCTTCGACCTGCTCTTCCGCGGCCTCGAACTCGTCACCGGCGGACAGCGGCTGCACCGCTACGAGGACTATCTGGACGCGCTTCAGCGGCGCGGCGAGTCACCCGAGCCGTACGCCGGCTATCTGGCCGCCTTCCGCCACGGCATGCCCCCTCACGGCGGCTTCGCCCTCGGCCTGGAACGCTGGACCGCCCGCCTCACCGGCGCGGACAACATCCGCCGCACCACGCTCTTCCCGCGTGACCTGCACCGACTGACTCCCTGACCCCGGGGCCCCGCCGCATGTACCTAGTCCACGCCCGACTGGGTCCCGCCCGCGACACCGGCCTGCCCCCCGAAGCGGCGGCGTTGGTGCGCCGGTGTGCCCAGCCCAGGGACGGCGTGGAGTTCGTCGTGGCCCACCCCGAGGCGCGGGGTGGGCCCGTCGTCGGCCTCTTCCTCCTCGCCCCGACCCTGGAACTCGCCGAGAGCGCCGCCGAACGCGTCTGCCTGCGCGCCCTGACCCGCTTCCCGGCCTTCCACGGATTCGCCCTGCTCTCGTGCGCCGTCGCCATGCCGATGGCCTATTTCGAGAAACTCTTCGAGGACTCGGGCGAACCGTCCCCCTAGTGCCGCGCACAGGGCGTGGACGCATCAGGTCACGACCGAATCAGTCCGACGGGAAAGCCTTTTCCCGATGCGCAGGTGCGGGCACAGTGGGTCGGGCAGGAAGAAGTCCCACGCATTCCAGGGATTCTTCGCGCTCTCGATCCCCTGACCTTGAACGGGAATTGACACATGCCTGTCGTGAAAAGAATTCAGACCGCCCTCGCCGCGTGTGCCCTCACCGCGCTCGTCGCCCTTCTGTTCGCGGCGTACACCGCCGAATCCGGTGACATCACGTCCCGGACGGCCGTGACGGCGGCCGCCTCCGACGTGACGTGGGGCAGCTGACCGGAACACCGCCCCCAGGGCATTCGCGCATCGGCATTCGAGAAGAGAGTCAGGAGACACACCCGTGCCCGTCATGGAGAAGTTCTCGCACGGTGGATGGCGTCCCGCGACGGACAGATTCATCAAGATCATGGACGATCCGTTCTACCGCACCCTCATCGACCTCCAGGACCTGCTGACCGTCCGCACCGCGTCCTTCTGGCACCAGCGGCAGGTGAAGGCCCTCCACCTGCCCATCACCACCGGCAGCGTGTCCAGCCCCATGGGCCTGGGCAGCGACTCGTCGCCGGTGGCCGTCGACCTCTTCGGCCAGCACACCTACCTGGCCGACTCCATGCAGTTCATGCTGGAGTACGGCTGCCGCTTCAACCCGCGCGGCGCCTGGTACCTCATGCCGAGCTTCCGCGGCGAGGACGCGGACGAGACGCACCTCAACCAGTTCTTCCACAGCGAGGCCGAGATCGAGGGCGGCCTGGACGACGTCGTCGCGGTCGTCGAGGACTATCTGCGAACCCTGGCCCGTGCCGTCCTGGACGCACTCGGCGACGAGGTCGCCGCCCACGCCGGCGGCACCGGCCACCTGGCCCGCATGGCGGATCTCACCACCTTCCCCCGCATGACCCTCGACGAAGCGATACGCCACCTCGGCCCCGACCCCCTCGCGGTCGAAGTGGCCGACGGCTGGCGCACGTTGACACGCCACGGGGAGCGCCGCCTGATGGCCGAGGTCAGCCCGGTCCTGTGGGTCACCCACTTCGACCACCTCTCGGTGCCCTTCTACCAGGGCTACGGCGACGCCGACCGGCGCACCTCGCTCAGCGCCGACCTGCTCTTCGGCGTCGGCGAGGTGGTCGGCGCCGGCGAACGGCACACCACCGGCGAGCAGGTGCGCACCGCGCTGTCCCAGCACGGCGTCGCCGAGGCCGACTACCAGTGGTACGTCGACATGAAGGACGCCCGCCCCATGCGCACCGCGGGATTCGGCCTCGGCGTGGAGCGCTGGCTGCTGTGGGTCCTCAACCGCTGGGACATCCGCGAACTGCAACTCGCCCCGCGCCTCAACGGCGTGGCCATCGCCCCGTGACGGGCCCCCTCCTGATGCCCCCGCCGCTGCGGCCCGGGGACCGCGTCGCCGTGGTGAGCCCCTCCTGGGGCGGCGCCGGCCTCTTCCCCCGCCGCTTCGAGCGCGCGCTGACCGCGCTGCGGACGGCCACCGGGCTCGTCCCCGTCGTGATGCCGCACGCACGCGACAGCCTGGACTGGCGGTCGGCGAGCGCCGAGGACCGCGCGGCCGACCTGACAGCGGCCTTCACCGACCCCGCGATCCGGGGCGTGATCTGCGCGATCGGCGGCGACCACGCGGCTCAGGTGCTGCCGCTGCTCGACCTCGACGCCCTGCGCGCCGACCCGAAACCCCTCATCGGTTACTCGGACACCACCGTCCTCAACCACGCGCTGTACGCGGCGGGCCTCAGCAGCTTCTACGGGCCCGCGCTGCTGCCCCAGTTCGGCGAGTACCCCGCGCCCGACCCGTACACGGTGGAGCACTTCCGCCGCGTGGTGATGGGCGACGGCGACGGCCCGGCGGGCCCGGTGCCCGTCTCCCCTGACGTGGTCGAGGAGTACCTGGACTGGGCGGCCGAGGAGACGCGGCCCCGCGAGCGCAGGCCCGCCCCGCCGCGCCGCGCACTGCGGCCCGGCACGGGCGGCGGGCCGCTGCTCGCCGGCTGCCTGCCCAGCGCGCTCCAGCTCCTGGGCACCCCCTGGCAGCCCGACTACCGGGGACACGTACTCGTGCTCGATGTGCCGGACGGCGGCTACGGCGTGGCCGACGCCGACCGCGACCTGACCCAGCTGCGCAACGCGGGCCTGCTCGCGCGGCTCGGCGGACTGGCCGTCGGCCGGCTGCGGCTGTCCTCCGAGGAGGAGGACCGCAGGGTGCACGAGGCCGTGCTGCGCGCCGTCCGCGACTACGACTACCCGGTCCTCGCCAACATCGAATGCGGGCACACCGACCCGATGGCGACCCTGCCTCTGGGAGCCGACTGCGTCCTGTCGGGCACGCGCCTCGCACTGCGCCCGCCCGTCACCGCCCCACCGGCCCCCGGAGCCTGAACGGCCCCGTCGCGGGCCCCGCACCCGCCCCACCCCTTCCGAGACCGAAAGCTGTGTACTGATGACTGACGGCCCTGTCGCGACCCTGGACGAGATCCGCTCGTACTTCAACGGAAAGGCCGACGCCTACGACGACGTCGACGCCCAGCCGTACTGGGTGCTCTCCGACGAACTGCTGTGGTCCGCGCTCACGGAGTACGTCCTGCCCCGGCTGCCCGAGGGCTTCCGCTTCCTCGACGCGGGCGGCGGCACCGGACGCTGGTCCCACCGCTTCGCCACGGCCCGCCCCGACGCCACCGGCGTGCTGTACGACCTCACGCCCGCCATGTTCGGCCACGCCCGCGCCAAGGCCGAGCGGCACGGCTACGCCGACCGCCTGGTCTGCCGCGAGGGCGACCTGGGCCGCGTGGGCGAGGAACTGGGAGGGGAGGGCTTCGACCTCATCTTCAACTTCCACAACGTCCTCGGCTTCGTGGACTCCCCGGCCGACGTCGTCAAGCAGCTCGCCGGCCTGCTCAAGCCGGGCGGACTCCTGGTGTCCTTCGTCCCGAGCCGCTGGCACGCCGCGTGGTTCAACCTCACCCTCGGCCAGACGGCGGAGGCCGGGCGCAACCTCGAAGGCCGGGGGCGCTTCACCGACACCATGCCGGACATGCATCTGTTCACCCCCGAGCAGCTGCGGGCCATGAACGAGGACGCGGGCCTGCGGGTCGACCTCACCACCGGCTTCCCCGTACTGCTCTACCCCGGCTACCAGGAGACCCAGATCAGCGGCTCGACCCGGTCGCTCGCCGAACTCCTGGGCGACCGCGCCGCCTTCGAGGAGGTGTTCGCCCTGGAGCGGGGCCTGCTCGGCACCGCCGACGCGGTGGGGCGCGGCAACAACCTCTTCGTCCTGGCCTCGCGCCCCGCCCGCTGACCCACCGTGCCCGGGAAGCGGAGCGAAGGAGGACCCATGAGCACCTGGCCGCCCCCACACCCCCCTGCCGTGACCGAGTGGAACGACACCGCCCGCGGCTATCCGCGCCACGAGACCCTGGTGGACCTGCTGGACCGCGCGGCCACCGCCCACCGCGACCTCCCCGCTGTCCGCACCACCGCGGGCACCGCCCTCACCCACGGGCAACTCGCCTCGGAAAGCGCCGAGTTGGCCGTGACCCTGCACGGCACCGGGGTCGAGCCCCGCACCCCCGTCGCGGTGCTCATGGACCACCTCCCGGAGACGGTCCTCGCCCTTCACGCCGTGGTCCGCGCGGGCGCCCACTACGTGCCGCTCGACCCCCGCTGGCCGGCGGCCCGCGTCGCGCGGATCGTCCGCTCGCTCGGCGTGCGACACCTCGTCGCGTCCGACTCCCTCCGGGACGCGGCGTACGAGATCACCGGGCAGGCCGGGGACGTCACCTCGCTCCTGCTCCTGTCCGCCGCGGCCGACGGCCCCCCGGCCCCGGCCGCGCGGTGGCTGACCCGCCCCGCCGACGGCGAGGAGGGCGAGCGCACCTGGAGCGCCCAGCACCTCCCGCGGGACCCGGCAGCGCCCACCCCGCCCGCGGCGGACGACCTCGCGTACGTCATCTTCACCTCGGGCTCGACCGGGGACCCCAAGGGCGTCGCGGTGCGCCACCAAAGCGTGGTGAACCTGGTCGACTGGTTCAACCGCCGCAACGGCGTGGTGCCCGACGACGTGCTCCTCCAGGTCGCCGCGTTCAGTTTCGACCTCTCCGTGTACGACGTCTTCGGGGTGCCCGCCGCCGGCGGCAGCCTGCTCATGCTCCCCGCCGCCGAACTCGCCGACCCGTACGCCGTCAGCGACGCGCTCCTCGACCACGGCGTGACCCTGTGGAACTCCGCTCCGGCCGCGTTCACCCTGGCCCTGCTCTTCGCCGCGGAGTCCGACCGGGGCGACCGGGGCAAGCTGCGCCGCGTCTTCCTGAGCGGTGACTGGGTGCCCCTCGACACGGCACCGGCGCTGAAGCGCGAGTTCCCCGGCGCCGTGCTCGTGGCGCTCGGCGGCGCCACGGAGGCGTGCGTCTGGTCGAACGACTTCGTCGTGGGCCGCGTCGACCCCGCCTGGAGCAGCATCCCCTACGGGCACCCCATGCAGAACTCCCGCTACTACGTGCTCGGGCCCGACCTGGCCCCCTGCCAAGTGGGCGAGGCGGGCGAGCTGTTCATCGCGGGGGACTGCGTCACCGCGGGCTACGTCAACGACCCGGCCCTGACCGAGGCCCGCTTCCTGCCCGACCCGTGGGCGGCCGGGGCGGACGAGCGGATGTACCGCACCGGTGACCGGGCCCGGTGGACCGAGGCCGGCTGGGTGGAGTTCCTCGGGCGGCTCGACTCGCAGGTCAAGGTGCGCGGCTTCCGCGTCGAGCTGGGCGAGGTGGAGCAGGCCGCGCGGCGGCTGCCGGGCGTGGCCGAGGCCGTCGCGGTGACCTGCGGCGACCCCCGGGACCCGGTTCTCGCCCTGGCCCTGCGCATGGCCGGGCCCGAGAGCGGCAGGGACATCCTGCGGCTCCTCGCCGACGAACTCCCCGAGTACATGCTGCCGGGCAGGATCCACGCGGCGACGACGCTGCCCGTGGGCCCGACCGGGAAGGTCGACCGCAAGTCTCTCGCCCGGCTCTTCGAACGGGCCCCTGCACCCCGGCCCTGACCCTTATCTTCTGGAGGAAGCCATGTCCCATCAGGACACCCCGTACGACGTGCTCGTGGCGGGCGCCGGAGCCGCCGGACTCTCCGCCGCGGTCATGCTCGGACGGCAGAAGCGGCGTGTCCTCGTCGTGTCACGCAAGGACCGGCGCAACTCACCCGCCGACCGCGTCAACAACATCCCCTACGCGCACGGCGCGTCACCCGCGGAGCTGTACCGCAAGATGGAGTCCGACGCCGCCGCGTACGGCGTCGAGTTCGTCTGGGACGAAGCCATCACCGCCCGTGCCACGCAGGAGTCGGTGACCGTCGACACCAAGGCCTCCGGGTCGCACACCGCCGGGCGGCTGCTGCTCGCCACCGGCCCCGTCACCGAACTGCCCCGGTGGCTCCCCGAAGGCCAGTGGGGCAAGACGGTCTTCGACTGCCCCTACTGCCACACCCTCGAACACGACGGCGCCGCCTTCGTGGCCGTGGGCACCGGGGAGGAGACCCTCCAGCACGCCCTGCTCTGCCGCCAGTACGCGCGCCGGCTCACCGCCGTGGTGTCCGACCCGGCCGCCGCGGGCCACCCGCTCGCGGAGCGCCTGGCGGCGGTCGGCGGGGAACTGGTCGTCGGCACGGTACGCACCGCCGACCGGCTGCCGTCCGGTGAGCTGCTGCTCGTCACCGACGCGGGCCGGGAGGTCACCGCGGGTGCCGTGGTCCTGGACACCGCGATCCAGCGGCCCAATCAGACCTTGCCGCTCGCGCTGGGCCTTGAGCTGAACCCGCACGGGTTCCCGCGGACCACCCTGTTCGGCCAGACCTCGCACCCCCGCGTCTACAACACGGGAAAGAGCAATCCCTCTTCGCCGTACTTCGCGTGGACGGGGGCTGCGGCCAGTGGCCTCAACGCGGCACGAAAGATCTCCGAGGACCTGGCCTTCGGCTGAACCTGTGCTTCCCCTTGCCTGCCGCACCCCTCTCCCTGCCCACCCCCGACCGCCCGTGGAGTCACCGTGACCGCTGTCCCCTCGCCCGCCCTCCCCGACGTCGCACAGACCGTGACCGACCGCTGGATGGCCGTCCTCCAACAGGACGAGGAACTGGAGGACTACACCTTCTTCGAGCTGGGCGGCACCTCCATCGCGGCCAGCCAGCTCATCCTGCAACTGGGCCGCGACTTCGGGCAGCGCATCCCGCTCACGGCGCTCACGAACCATCCGACGCTGCGCCAGTTCAGGGATCATTTGGTCCAGATTGTGACGCGGTAGTCCCCGCCGCCGGGGCTCAGTGTGTCGGCACTTTTAACGCGTCGTGAAGTCGATTCGTGACGCGTTGACGCCGGTCAGGTGATCAACTTCAATGCTTGGGTCCCCCACAAGATCAAAAACGGGGCGAGGCGCGATAACAGCGCGCGGGGGCGCCTGCAGTGAACTTGAAAGGCCCGACATGCTGAACACCTTGGGGATGGATCCTCTCGCGGAATCTCTGTACAGAGCCATGGTGGCCCATCCGGGAGAGCCGATCGCCGGTCTCGCTGCACTGATCGGCGCCGAAGAGGCCGAGGTGGAGACGGCCCTGTGCACCCTGAGCGCCCTCGCCCTCACCCAGGGGGACGGGGAGGGCTTCAGGGCGCTGAGCCCCCAGGTGGCCATGGGAATGATCCTGGCCCGGCGAAAGGCGGAACTGGCCGCCGCCCAGCAGAAACTGGAAGAATCCCGAGTGGCGGCGACGCGGCTGATCGCCGAATGCTCCGATCTCATTCCCGCCGTGGACGACCCTGAATTCGAGCGGCTGCACGACGCGACGGAAATCCAGCAACGGCTTGCCGCGCTGGCGTCCGAGACCGGGCAAGAAATCATGACCTTCGCGCCGGGCGGGGCGCACTCCGCGGAGGACCTGGCCGCCAGCAGGGAACCCAACGCGGCTCTGCTCGGCCGCGGCGTGCGGGTGCGCACGGTCTATGTCGAGAGCGGCCTGAAGCACCAGCCCACGCTGGACCACATCGGCTGGCTGCACGCGCAGGGCGCGGAGGTGCGCACCGCGGCGGGACTGCCCATCCGGATGATCGTGTTCGACCGCCGCCTCGCCGTACTCCCGGTGCGGATGTCGGACGCCCGGGCCGGAGCGATCGTGACCCGGGGCGAAGGGGTCGTGGCCGCCGGAGTGGCCCTCTTCGAGGCCGTCTGGGCCACCGCGAGCCCCCTGGCTGCGGGGCCCGGCGGCGATGCCGGTGGCCTCGCCGCCCAGGAGGCCGAAGTGCTGCGGCTCCTGGCGAACGGCTTCACCGACGAGGCCGTGGGCAAGCGCCTGGGCGTCTCCTCACGCACCGCCCGCCGCATCACGGCCGACCTCATGGAACGCCTCGGCGCGGCAAGCCGCTTCGCAGCGGGCGTCCGAGCGGTCCAACAGGGCTGGCTCCCCGCCGAGTGACCGCCCGCGAACGGGGAGCGCTGTTTGCCGATCGAAGCGGCACTTCATCCACTGTGGTGCCGACGTCCTGCTCGAGGTAAGAAGCACCTCATGCTTCCCGCCCACCTCGCGATCACCTTCGTCGCTGCGGCTGC
This sequence comes from Streptomyces sp. NPDC045778, assembly GCF_056431945.1. Classification (NCBI taxonomy): domain Bacteria; kingdom Bacillati; phylum Actinomycetota; class Actinomycetes; order Kitasatosporales; family Streptomycetaceae; genus Streptomyces; species Streptomyces sp. NPDC045778. Next base: position 29,209 of record NZ_JBWKJZ010000013.1, on the reverse strand, counting down.
CAACGGCTCGGCCGCCATCGCCAACCTCATCGGCCACGACTATCCCAAGAGCCAGGCCGACCGGTTGCGCCTGTCCCATTCCTGGATACGTCCGCTGGGCACCCTGTTGGCATCGGGGGGCCGCTGGGCCTGATCGCCGGCATCGCCGTACCGGTGCTGGGAACGGTGGCAGCCACAGGTCTGGTGCTTTACTTCCTCGGCGCGCTCTATGCCCATCTGCGGGTGGGCGACCCGTCGTCCGCGCACCCTGGCGCACTGCTACGGGAAGCCCGGAGGAACAACCGCGGCGACGGGAGCCAGAGCCTGGGCGGAGACGACGGGGGCTCCTGACCCCCCGTCACCACGCGCTCCGACCCACGAACTGGGCAGGCCGTGCCCGGCCTGGTGCCGGTCCGTGTCCCTTCAGGAAGCGGGTTTGCCGCCTTGTACCCTGGCTATCCGGCAGTCGTCCGGTAGAAGACCTTGCCGCTGTGCGGCTGCACCCCCAGCGCCTTGTACAGCGCCAGCGCGGGCGGGTTGTCGGCATCTGCGGTCCACTCGATCCGGGAGCAGCCGAGGGCCGCCGCCTCGTCCCGCAGCGCGGCCATCAACGCACGGGCCACGCCTCGGCGACGCGCCGATGCCCTGACGTACAGCTCCCTCAGGTACAGGCTGGAGGTCGCTCCCGCGGCCGGCCACAGCCGGGTGTACGAGGCGAAGCCGAGCATCTCGCCTTCGGCGCGGGCCAGGAGCACATGAGCTACGGGCTGCTCGGCAAACAGTGCGGCCCGGATCTGTTCGAGATCTCCGGGCACAGGGTCGCCGCCGTAGTACTCCTCGATTTCACCGAGGATCACCGAGATGACCTCAGCGTCGGTCTCCGTCGCCGTGCTGATCTCCACGCCCGCGCTCCGTCTCCGTAGGGGGCAGTGCCAGGATCTTCCGCAGCGCCCGCACCTCGTGCACCTCCCGTGCACCAGGCGGCACCCTAGTTATGACGTTGCGCGCACGGTAGAGGACCAGCGAGGTGCGGTGGTCGGGCTCCAACCCGACGACGGTGCGCGCCTCTTGGTCCGCAGCGGCGGCCGGATCACCATCCAGGGCCGTGCACATCGCCGTGTCGAGCGCCACCAGCGAGCGGTCCAGCAGCTCGGACGCCGGATACAGCTCGGCGGCCCGAGCCAGTTCCTCGCGGGCGCGAGCGGTCTCTCCGAGATGGGTGAGCGCATCGCCCGCATGGAACCGCAGCTGGGACTCCCCGTACCCGAACGCGGACCCGATCTGCTCGGCCTCAGGGAGCCGTTCGAGCGCGGTCTCCGCGGCCGCCAGGGCCCGCATCGTGGCCTCGCGGATTCCCAGTCGTGCGTGCGCGCCCTCGTCGAACCCGACCTGGGCCTCCTCCAGTTGGTGCGTCGTATGGGTGGAGGCGGTCACCCCCACCAGCCGCCCCTGGGTGTCCGCCATGATCACACCGGCTGCCGTCACGTCCAGCAGGGTGGTCAGGTGATCGGTCAGCACGTGCAGGAAGTCGATCAGATGGAAGCCGTCGACCAGAGTGTCCGCCAGGTCCAGAAAGGCCCGCGCGAGCCGCTCGTCCCGCTGCCTCTGCGCCATCGCGCCCACCTCCTCCTTCCGTTCGGCCCCGGCCCCTTGAGGAGAGGGCCGGGGCACGTTGTCGCTGTGGGAACAGTGTCCCGTCGAACGTCCTGCCGTGGAACGGATACCGCCATATGTCCGGCCATCGGCCCGCAGGCGCCGGCACGGGAAGTCGGGCGGCGAGCCCAGCGCGTTCCCCGGCCGCAGCGGAGCGTTACTTCTCCCAGCCCACCGTCTCCGGCAGCGGGCTGTAGAACATGGTCGCGCCCACGTTCGCCAGGCCCTTCTTGACGCTGTACGTCGACGGGCCGCTGAAGAGCGGGAGCAGGGCGTAGTTCCGCAGGGCCTTGCGCTCGACCTTGTTCGCCGCCGCGGCCTGCTCGGCCGGGTCGGGGATGTCCGCCGTGGCGCGGATCTCCTTGTCCAGGGCGGGGGACCCGGCCCCGGTGAGGTTCGAGTCGCGGTCCGAGCAGTAGAACTCGCACAGGGCGCGGGCCCCGAAGGGGTCCCCGGAGCGGTTGCCCGAGATGATCAGGTCGAACTTCCGCTCGTTGAGGACGCCGGCGAAGTCCGCGTCGGCGGCCTTCTTGATGGTGAGGCGTACGCCGACCGGCTTCAGCATCGCGGTGAGGGCGCCGGCGGTGGCCTTGTCCAGCGGGTCATCGCCGAGAAGGGTGTAGCCGATCTCCAGCTTCTCGCCGCCCTTCTCCCGGACCCCGTCGCTGCCGGGCTTCCAGCCCGCCGCGTCGAGTTCCTTCTTCGCCTGGTCGGGGCCGTACTTCAGGACGGCCGACACGTTGTCCTCGTAGCTCTTCTGGAAGCTGTAGAACAGGGCAGAGCCGGGCAGCGGCTCCTTGTAGTCAAGGCCCTGGAACCGGATCTTCGCTATCTGCGTGCGGTCGATGCTCTCCTGGATCGCCTTGCGTACGGCCTTGTCCCCGAGGACCGGCGACTTGGTGTTGAAGCGGAGCGAGTACTCGAACGGGCTGCCGCCGCTGCGGATCTCGGTGCCCTTCAGCCCCTTCAGCTGCTTGAGGCCCTCGGCGTCGCCGGGGGTGACGTAGTCGAGCTGACCGTTCTTGAAGGCGTTGAGGGCGGCCGTCGACTCCAGGTTCACGTACACACGCTTGTCGAGCTTGCCCCTCTTGCCCCACCACTTCGCGTTGCGGACGAAGGTGATGTCGCCCGAGTGGGTGTCCCACTTGCCGACGGTGTACGGGCCCGCGCCCCACTCGGGGTGTGCCTTCTTGACGTACGCCTTGTTGAAGGTGTCGACCTTTGCGGCCTTCGGGTGCAGGAACGTGTGGAAGAGGCTCGGCCAGGAGGCGTACACGCCCTTGAAGGTGATGACGGCCTGCTTGCTGTCCTTGCCCCGCGTGACGCTGGTGATCCGGTCGTAGCCCTCCGTGGTGGAGGCCGCGTAGGCCTTGTCGGAGCCGTTGTTGGCCTTCCACGTGGCCTTGATCGCGGTCCAGTCGATCGGTGTGCCGTCGTTGAAGGCGGCCTTCTTGTTGAGGGTGAGCGTGACCTTCTGGGTGCCGCCCTTGACGGACACCTTCACATCGCTGAAGTAGTCCGGGTTGTACTGCACTTCACCGGTCGGCGAGAAGGTGATCGCGTTCGCGTTGTACCAGCTCCACACCCGGGTGGCGGCCAGCGTGGAGTTGACGTTGAACGGGTTGCCCTGGTCGTCGAAGGTCCCCGCCGTCGTGTACGTCCCGCCGTCCTTGAGCTTGTCGTACGGCGTCGGGTTGTAGTCGGCGGCCCCCGAGGCGGAGGCCGGGGTGTTCCGCGCGTCCGCGCCGTCGTCGGATGACGACTGGCACGCGGTGGCGGTGACGGAGAGGGCGGCTAGGAGAGCGGTGGGCAGGGCCAGTCTGGCGCGCATGGGAGTGGATCCTTGAGTTGAGGGTGTCGCTCGGGGGTGGAAGGCGGCGGTCGGCCGTGGGGGCCGGATCCGCGGGGTGGCTCACGCCGCGTGGCAGGCGTACTCGTGGCCCGGTTGCCCCGGCACCGGCCTGGGCGCGGGGCGCTCCGTGCGGCAGCGCTCGCGGACGTCGTCGCCGGCGAGGCGGTACAGGGGGCAGCGGTCGATGAACACGCAGCCGCGCGGCAGGTCCGTGGCGCTCGGCTGCTCGCCGTTCAGGACGACGCGTTCGCGGGTGCGTTCGCGCTGCGGGTCGGGTACGGGGACCGCCGAGAGGAGTGCCTGGGTGTAGGGGTGCCTGGGGTCGGAGAAGAGGGTCTCCGTATCGCCGGTCTCGACGATGTGGCCCAGGTACATCACCGCGACGCGGTCGCAGACGTAGCGGACCACGGCGAGGTCGTGCGCGACCATGAGGTAGGCGAGTCCCAGCTCGCGCTTGAGCCGGGCCAGCAGGTTGATGACACCGGCCTGTACGGATACGTCCAGGGCGGAGAGCGGTTCGTCGAGCGCGAGCAGCTTCGGGCCGGTGGCCAGGGCGCGGGCGATGCCGACGCGCTGGCGCTGGCCTCCCGAGAGCGCGGCGGGGAAGCGGTCGCTCACCGTCGCGTCGAGGCCGACGAGGGTCAGCAGTTCGTGGACGCGGGAGCGGATCGCCGCGCGGTCGCTGCCGACGGCCCGCAGGGGTTCGGCGAGCAGCTGGTGGACGGGCAGGCGCGGGTCCAGGGCGCCCAGCGGGTCCTGCATGACGATCTGCACGTCGTGCCGCAGGGTGCGTGCGCGCCCGTCACCCGCTTCAGCACCAGCACCGGGACGGGCGTCCGCGCCCGTCGTCATTCCGACCTCCCTCCCCGCGATCTCGATGCGGCCGCCCTCGGGCCGCCTGAGCCGCAGGATCTCCATCAGCGTGGTCGTCTTGCCGCTGCCGGACTCGCCGACCAGGCCCAGCGTCTCGCCGGTACGCAGCTCGAAGCTGACCTGGTTGACCGCGTGCAGCGTGCCGACCCGGCGTTTGACGAACGCGCCCTTGGTGACGGGAAACGTCTTGACGAGGTCCTCGACGCGCAGCACCACGTCACCGCTCCCTGGGGCGCGCCCCGTGTCCGCCCGCTGGTCGACGGGGGTGACACCCCCGGCGGGGTCAAGGGTGCCCGCGGCGATCTCGGCCGCGCGCAGGCAGGCCACGTCTCCGTGGCCTGTGACGTGGCGCAGCTCCGGTTCCGCGGTGCGGCACGCGTCGAGCGCGACGGCGCACCGGTCCGCGAAGGGGCAGCCGTCCGGCAGACCCGAGAGGGCGGGCGGCTCGCCGCCGATCGGTACGAGGGGCCGGCGGACCCCGTCGTCCACGGTCGGCACCGCGGCCAGGAGGCGTGCGGTGTACGGCATCGCCGGCCGGCGGAACAGGGCGTTCACGTCCGTCTTCTCCACGAAGCGGCCCGCGTACATGACGGCGACGTCGTCCGCGTGGCCGGCCACGACGCCGAGGTCGTGGGTGATCAGGAGGAGCCCGGCGCCGGTCTCCTGCTGCGCGAGCCGCAGGACTTCGAGGATCTGCGCCTGCACGGTCACGTCGAGCGCGGTGGTGGGTTCGTCGGCCACGAGGACGCTCGGCCGGTTGGCGATCGCCAGGGCGATGACCACGCGCTGGCGCATGCCGCCGGAGAACTCGTGCGGGAAGGCCGATGCCCGGCTGCGCGGGTCGGGGATGCCGACGAGGTCGAGCAGTTCGACGGCCTGCTCCCAGGCGGCCTTCTTGGACAGGTCCTGGTGGACCCGCAGCGCGTCGGAGAGCAGTCTGCCCACGGAGAAGATGGGGGTGAGCGCGGACAGGGGGTCCTGGAAGACCATGCCGATGGAGTTGCCGCGTACCCGCGAAAGGGCTCGGTCGTCGAGGCCGATCAGGTCCTGACCGCCGAGCAGGACCTGGCCGCTCAGCCGGGCGGTCGGGGGCAGCAGGCCCATGACGCCCATCGCGGTGGCCGACTTGCCCGAGCCGGACTCGCCGACGATGCCGAGGGTCCGGCCGGGCAGCACGTCGAAGCTGACGCCGCGTACCGCTTCGACGCGCCCCGCCTCGGAGGGGAAGGAGACCCGCAGGTCCCGTACGGAGAGCACGGGGGTGGCGCCGGTGGTGGAGGCCCCGTCGCGCAGGGGAGTGGTGAGGGTCATCGTCGGCCTCCCGCCGCGCCGGTCACAGAGGTGGGGTCGAGGGCGTCGCGAAGGCCGTCGCCGATGAAGGTCATCGACACGGTGAGCAGGACGAGGAGGCCCGCGGGAAAGGCGAACAGCCAGGGGGCACTGGTGACGGTGGTCGCCCCGTCGGCGAGCATCGTGCCGAGGGAGACGTCCGGGGTCTGCACGCCGAAGCCCAGGAACGACAGCGCGGTCTCGCTGAGCACGGTCGACACGACGCCGAGCGTCAGGTTGACGATGAGCAGGGAGCCGAGGTGGGGAATGATGTGGCGCAGGATGATGCGCGCCGGGCTCACGCCCATGAACTCCGCCGCCGTCACATAGTCCCGTTCGCGCAGCGAGGTCGACACGGACCAGATGACCCGGGCGGTGGACATCCAGCCGAAGACGGTGAGGACGAGGATGAGGACGCGCCAGTCACCGGCCAGGTGGTTGGACACCAGGGCGAGGACGAGGAACGAGGGCACGATCAGCAGGAAGTGGATGAAGCCGAGCGTGACCCGCTCCACCCGGCCCCCGAAGTACGCGGCGCTCGAACCGATGACCGCGGCGACGAGGATCGTCAGGACGGACACGCTCACGGCGATCACCAATGAGCGCCGCAGCCCGTGCACCGCGCAGGCGTAGATGTCGTTGCCGCCCTGGTTGGTGCCGAACCAGTGCAGGTCGCTCGGCGGCTGGGTGAGAGCCGTGAAGTCGGCGTCGGTGTGGGCGTAGGACGTGAACAGGCCGCCGAAGACGCTGAAGAGCACGAGCAGCGCGAAGATCACGACTCCGGCGACCGCGAGGCGGTTGCGCAGGAAGCGGCGCAGATAGAGCCGGCCGCGGCCGAGGTCGCGACGCGCCTCGACGGTGGGGAGCGTTGCCGTCATGTCAGCTCACCCGCACTCTCGGGTCGAGGAAGACCGTGGCGATGTCCGCGAGGATCGCGCCGACCGCGGTGAGCACCGCGGCGAACGCGGCCGTCGCGACCGCTCCGTGTACGTCGTTCTTGCTGATGGTCTGGATGAAATAGCGGCCCATGCCGTTCCAGCCGAAGATCGTCTCGGTGATGACGGCGCCGGTGAAGACGGCGGGCACGCTGAACGCCACGGAGGCCGCCGTCGGGATCAGCGAGGCCCGCAGCGCGTGCCTGCGGACGGCCTGGCCGCGGGTGAGGCCGGTGGCCTGTGCCGTGCGTACGAAGTCGGCGTTGATCGTGTCGAGCAGCAGCGAACGCTGCGTCAGGTGGTAGCCCACGTAACCCATCAGCGTCAGGGTGAGCGTCGGCAGGAGCAGATGCAGGAGGCGGTCACCGATCGTCGGCAGCAGTCCCTCCACATCGGGTGAGTTCTCCCCGGCGACGTAGAGGAAGTCGAGCCCCGCGTGCTGGTTGAGCCAGATGGCGACGAAGACCACGGCGAGGGCGGCCACGGACGCCGGGACGTTGAACACCGCGATGGAGACGGCCTGCGAGATCCGGTCGGCCGCACCGTACTGGCGAGCGGCGGTGTACACGGCGAGGGCGACGCCGATGACGACGGACAGGACGGTCGCCGTGAGCACCAGCTCGGCGCTGACCAGGGCGCGGTAGCCCACTTCGCCGTTGACCGGGACACCGGTGGGTGACGTACCCCAGTCGAAGTCGAGGACCACCGAGGTGAGCCATTGCCACCAGCGCTGCACCAGCGGTGTGCCGGGGTCGAGGTTGTACGGGGCGAGGGCCCGGGAGATCTGCTCCTGGCTCGGGGCTGGGCGCAGCTCCTTGAAGTTCGACCGCGGGTCGAGGAACCAACTGGCCAGGAAGTACGTGGCGTTGGTGGCGACCACGATCATCAGGAACCAGCCGCCCGCCTTGCGCATCACATAGCGCACGGTGCGGACCGCCCCCTCACCACACGCGCGGGACGCGCCGGAACGGCGCCGGGGAGACAGGTCGAGTACATGTGCGGCGGAGCTTTCTCTGGGCGTGCGGATCGATGTGGGGTTGATGTGCCACGAAGGGGCGAACGCCAGCTTGTTCGCGCGGTGGGTGTCCAGGCCAGCTTTCGGCGGGTTTCGCCACGAGGCCGCAATGCTGCGGTAGGGACTGCAATGTCGCCGTAGCAAAACGATCTTGGGTGGGGAGGGGAGCGGGCTGCTGGCGGCACGGCCCCGACCGCCTGGCGCTGCGGGCCGTGGGGCCACGGTCACGTGGGGCCACGGTCACCCGCTTGGACACCTTCGTCGAGCGCCGCCCGCGGGGGCGTGTTGATCTTGCGGGGGGTGTCGTATCCCGTCTCGCGAAGGGAGCGGCATGCCTGCCCCAGGGCACCCATGGAGCCCCCAGCCGCACGCGCGACCAGAGGAGGACGATGTCCAGGCCCGAACGACGACGTCAGCTTCTGACCACCACAGCCTCGGTCGCCGCCCTGACGGCGGCGCTGCTCTGCGCTCCCGGCAAGGTGTCGGCGGCGACGCTCGACGACGCGTGCCGTACGACGAAGACGTCCATGCCGCGCGGTGACTGCGGCGCCTTCCGCCAGGTCTTCGCCGAGGACTTCACCGGCGATCGCGTACCCCTCGGGTCCTTCAGCGACTGCGACCACCACGCCGACACCAGGCGGGCCTACTGCGGCGGGCTGACGGGGGAGTACCGGGCCAACTGGTGGGCGTATCCCTCGGGTTGGCCGGACACCGCGAAGAGCGGAGCCGATGGCAATACGGGCCGGGCCGTCGGAGGGACCTACCGCCCCGAGGACACCGTCAGCGTCGGTCCTGCCGCCGACGGCGACGGCCGCATGAGGATCCGCATGTGGCGCCCCTCCCGCGGAGGTGACATCCACTCCGCGGCGGTCGTGCCGCGCCAGGCCATGGAGCAGCGCTACGGGAAGTTCTCCGCCCGCATCAAGGTCACGCGAGCGGCACCCGGCTACAAGTCGGCATGGCTGCACTACGGCGGCGGCTGCGAGATCGACTACCCGGAACAGAACTGGACCGACACGATCACCGCCTTCCACCACCCCTGCACGGGCGAGCCCCAGGGCACCTTCCCGACCGACGAGAAGTGGACCGAGTGGCACACCGTGAGCACCGAGTGGACCCCCGGCCGCGTGCGCTTCCTCATGGACGGCAGGAAGATCGGCGAGGACACCCGCGGCGTACCGTCATGCCCCCTGAGCTGGATCCTCCAGAACGAGAGCGCCCTGTACGGACCGGAGGCGGAGCCGGGGTCGTGGGCGCAGCTGGAGATTACTTGGGTGGTGACGTATGCGTACGGGGGCACGGCGAGCCGGAGTCCGTGAGGGGCCGCCGATGCGGGCTTGGTCTTCGGCCTGGCTGGGGCCGGGGCCCGCGCCGACCGGGTGGCGGTCCGTCGCTTCGGTGGGGTGAAGGGGCACGACGGGGTGCCGTTCAACTCCCGCGCTGCCGCCGGGGGCGGACTCTCCCCAGCGAAGGTCGGCGGGGGAGTGGTAGGGCGCCGATTCGAGGGGCTCCGCGGACATTAGTGGAGGGGGGCAAAGCTCACAGTGGGGGCTGATCCCTGTAGCCCGGCGGCTGTCGCGTGCCTTCGGCACACGCAGCGGCGGCCTTCGGCAGGCCGGTGAAGTCGGTCTTCAGCGGGCTGAGGCGCTCCAGGCTGGACAGTCTGATCGTTTTCTGGTTCAGGCACCGATCGTTCAGGACTGCCGTGGGCAGGACGTAGAAGGTCCATTGGTCGAGAGCCAGGGGATCGAGGGTCTGCTTGTCTTGGTGGTGCAGCAGGCAGAAGACGTACATGTCGGAGCGTCGCTGTATTTCGGGCGAGGTGGAGCCGGTCCGGGCGTCCCAGCCGGAGGCCGGCGCGATGGAGAACGAGATCTCCGACAACTGGCTTTGCGCCCACGACTGCAGGTACGCCGACGACTTCACCTCCACACGCCACTTCTCGGGCGTACGGATGTCGACGGTGTCCCACTCTGTTCGGGTGCCGGCGGCGGCGCCGAGCGCTGTGGCAACGAGGTACTCGGCCAAGATGCCGCGCATGGTGTTGTTGGCCAGGTCGGAGCACGCCCAGCTCCAGAAGTCGCCGAGTCTGCCCACTGTTTCCCCGCTGGCTCGGATCGGCTCATTGCCGCTGTGACGCGTCATGGGCAGCGGGCCAAGGCCGGCGGTGTTCATGTTGTTCTCCTGAGGATGGTTCGCGGCGGGTAGCGACCAGCCTGCCATCCGGTGCTGACAACGTAGTTGCGACCGCCCCGAAGCGTCGGTCGGAGGCGGTCAGCGATGGCCGACAAGCACGCCTCGTGCTTCCCGCGGCACGAGAAGCGCTCGGGCAGCCCTTCGGGTCCTGGAAGGCTTGCGGGCTGACCGCAGCCGAATCGGCTGAGCGGGATCGCTTGACGCGACGCGTCGACCGGAACGGTAAAACACGGACTGCCGAGCTTGCCGAACCGTTATGAGTGCTGGCCAGCCGCCCGTAGTAGCCGCGCTGACCGTTACGGCAGCCGCGAATCAGTGTAAGGAGGGTGGCTTGATCATGTACATCTCTGCGCAGCGGCTCCTACGGAGCGAAGGTGTCGGCCATGGCCTGGGCGAGTTCGTCGATCGTCCGCACCACGCCCCTGGGCGGCGCTATCCAGATCCGAGGCTCGGCGTCGCGGTCGTGATCGGCATCCGCCTGGCAGGGTGAGGGCGGAGCGCCGCCCAGTGCGGCCTACTCGTAGGCCCAGGCCCGGCCGGTCTGCCGGTACTCCTCCACCGGGATCGGGTCGACGCCGGTTCGCATGCGAGTGGTGTACAGCAGGCCATCAAGGTGGTCGATCTCGTGGTGGATGAGGCGGGCAAGGCCGCGTTTGTACACGGTGGTCACGATCTCGCCGGTCAGGGCCGTGGTCTCAACGGTGATTCTCAGGGGGCGGGGGACGAGTCCGCGGACGTCGAAGAAGCTCAGGCAGCCTTCGTACTGCTCGTCCATCTCGTCGGAGAGGTCGATGATCCGCGGGTTGAGCAGGATGATGGCGGGCGCGTCGCCGGCCGGCTGGACGACGGCCGAGGTACGACCGATGCCGAGCTGCGGGGCCGCGATGCCCATGCCCTTGGCGAACGGGTGGACCTGGCGGATCCGTTCCATGGCAGCGAAGAGCTTGTCGGTGATGCGCTCGGCCTCGTCGCGTTCGGCGGGCAGGTCGAAGGAGCGGGCCGGTTCGACGAGGATGCCAGCGCCATGCTGGACGACGCCGAGGTCTCGCATCCGCTGACTGGGCCGCACGTCAATCACCTGAACTCCTCTTGGTTCATGTTGCGTTCGGGCCGTGCCCGGAACCGCCACTGCGCTCGACCCGGTCGTGTGGGGCACCGAGACGTCCATGACCGCCGAAGCGTCCCCGCTGCGGACCCCGCCTGTCCGCAGCGACGACGGTGCGCTACGGCAGTTCACGTGGATCGCGACCACACCCGCCCTGCACGCTCGGTACCGTCTGGACGGGTGCGCAGATTCACCGGTTCGTCGGGGATCGGCGCGAGTCCGAGCCACTGGGCCGGCCGGCCTGTTCACCCAGCTGCGGAAGTGCTTGTAGGCGGAGGGGAACCCCGACACGGTGAACAGGTACGGGCTGGAGGAGTCGTGCAGGCGCTCGGTCAGTGCGATCGCCTCGTAGACCTCCTCGGTCACCACCCATTCGTCGTCAGTGCCGCCGAGCCCTTGGCCCTTGATCAGTTTGCCGCCGATCCGGAAGCGTCGTAGTCCCCGGTCGGACTCCTGCGGTGGACGGCGGCACCCCACCAGGAGCTAAGCGAGACTCGCTGGCTCCTATTCCGCTGACAGCCGCCGTCAACAGCAGGCAGGCCGACCGCATGCGCGCGACCAGAGCGCCCGCGTCCAACTCACGCCGACCGCGGCCACGGCCCGCTCCAAGTCTTCGCGCAGAAGGTTCACCCAGGGCTACGGGAAGCTGCCGATGCCAGCCTCCCTCGCCACGGCGGAGAAGTTGGAGCGAGTTCCTCGACTGTGCGGACGGCGTACGGTCCGTCTGCGTTCGCGATGCCGCTCTGGATATGCGCGTCCGGCTCGCCCGCCACAAGGCGGCGGTGGGAGTCAGGGCCCTGGACGGGCGGGCCGCCGCCCTCCTTGACCGGCAGTAGCCCGCTCTCGGCTCAACCCGGCTCCTACGCGGCCAGGTCGATGCTCACCCCGAGAAGGGCCTGCAACTCGGCGACCGTGTCTGCCTCGTGTGTCGCGAGCACGGTGGTGATGCCCAGGGCCTCGGCGGGCGGGAGGTTCACCGGATGGTCGTCGACGAACACGCAGGCCGAGCCGGGAAGGCCCAGGCGCTCCAGCGTCAGCTGGTAGATCGCCGGGTCCGGCTTCGCGAGGCCGACCGCCTCGGAAATGACGTGTACGTCGAACAGGCCCCAGATGCCCACGTGTTCGTACGGGTTGAAGGGGTCCAGGCCGAAGCTGTTCGACAGGAGCGCGAGCCGGTACCCCGCTTCCTTGGCGGCCCGCGCGAGGGCGGCCATGCGCCGTGCCGCGGGCACTCCGGTCCAGGCGCGCCCCATCAGTTTCGACGGTTCGACATGCGCACCGAGCAGGCCCGCGGTGCCCTCGTTCCACTCGGCCTGGCCGATCTGCCCGATCTCCAACGCCGCGTACAGCCGCCGGCCTTCGGGGTTGTCACCGAGAGCGGTACGCCAGGCCTCGGCGTGGAGCCCTTCCGCTTCGCACCACGTGCGGTGCACGGGGCGCGGGTCGGCGGTCAGTACCCCGGCGAAGTCCAGGATGAGACCGCGCGGGGCCTTGCGATCGGCGTTGGTCGTGGCCTGCGGCATGGTGCGTGCTCCCCTCCGTTGGCCTCACGAGTGACGCTACCGCGCGCCGGGCGATCAGGATGATGTGAAGCCCCGCCCTATGGCGGTCTGCGGGCGGGCCCGGTCGGGTTCAGCTTCGGGGCACGCGTGATTCCGCTGCGCGCGCTCGTCGTTCCTCTCGGCGCAGAACGAGCCAGTACGGCACGCAGGAGGCGAGAAGGACGGCGCGGGTTATCCAGCGTTGGGTCGATTCGTGCAGCGTTTTGATGGTCTTGTCCTTGCCGATGAAAGGGTCGATGAAAGGGTCGATGAAAGGGGGGCTGGAACTGGGCGGTCTGGGGCCCCGGTTGACGAGCGGGGCACGTGCCGTGCCGTGGTGGGGCATGAAGGTCACGGTAGGCACGCCGAAGCGCCGGGCCCCTCCTCTGTTCGGCCGAGAAGCGGCGGCGGACTTCGGCCATCCGGCTGATTCGTGAAGCGGGCGCGAGCCGGAAGGATCGGTGCGTGTCGGGATGCTCCGGCGCTGACCGTCGCTGTGAGCCGTAAAGCAGGCGCCGTGTGAGCCGTAAGGCAGGCGCCGTGTGAGCCGTAAGGCAGGCGCCGTGTGAGCCGTGAGGCAGGCGCCGTGTGAGGCATGAGAAGGGGAGGTGAAGGGATGGCCGCACAGGGCCGTCGGCGCGGCTCGCCGGGGCAGGGCCATCGGTTTACCGGCGTACTCGCCCCGGCGTGGGCCCGGAGTGCGGTGGGCCGGCGTCGCGCCTTCGGCTCATGCTGCCGCAGGCGCGCTGGACTGCGCGTCTGCTCGGATCGTCGGCCACAGGACGGCGACGACGCGGTCGGCGAGATCGTCCGGGGTGCTCCGGCCGGTCTGGAGGTAGTCGCCGAAGTAGCTGCCGAAGCAGAGCACCACCACGGTGTCGAGGTCGGCGTCCTCGCGGACAGCGCCGGTCTCCTGCAAGCGGCGCAGGGTCTGGAGCAGCTCCTCGCAGCGCGGCTTGTTCCCGTGCTCGCGCATCTGCTCGAACAGTTCCGGCTCGCTCTCGGCGGCGCCCATGAAATGGCCGTGCACAGCCATGGCCCGTTCGTTGTGGTAGCGGGGATCGAGGCGCCGTACGGCCACCGTGAACGCCTCCACCGGTGTCATCCGGTCCCACTCCAGGGGCGGGTAGGCCTCGCGCTGCTTGCGCAGGCCGTAGTGGAGCGCGTCCACCGCCAGGTCGTACTTGTTCGGCCAGCGGCGGTACAAGGTGGGGCGTGTGACCCCGGCGTCGGCGACCACGTCGCCGATCGTCATCCGCGCGTATCCGTCGGTGGCCAGCCGTACGCGCGTGGCCTTCAGGATCGCCTCTTCGATCGCCGGGTCGCGGGGGCGGCCGCCGGGATGCGGAGGGTTCGACCGCTCCGGGTCGCCGGTGTCTGATCCCTTATGCCGTCGTGGTCGGTCCGCATGCCGTCGCGGTCGGTCCGCATGCCGTCGCGGTCGGTCCGCGCGGCCGGTGGCGGCTGAGTCCTTGCTGCTCACGGCGTGTTCCTCCCTTGCCCGGGGCTGCCCTTGAGGGCGTGCGCAGCCCACTCTAGCCCAGTTTAGTTTCAATCATTGACTGTAACGAAACATGTGGTGCATGGTTGTCCCGCCGGACAGCCCGCCACCGGGTGCGGCGGCGAGTCCCCCACCCCTGCCTGGAGCGCGACGTACCGCGCCCGGTACCTCATCTGCGGCATGTGCCGCGCATTTCACGAAGGAATCCCATGAGCACTTTCAAGCACCACGGTCGCACCGCCGCAGTCGTCGGGTCGGCCGCGGCCGTGATCTCCGGCCTTGTGCCGGCGGCACACGCGGACGGGCAGAGCGCGGAGTCGGCCAGACCCAAGCCGACGATCGTGCTGGTACACGGCGCGTTCGCCGATGCCTCGGGCTGGGAGCAGACCGCCGCCCGGCTGCGGCACCAGGGCTTCCCCGTGCAGGCGGTGGCCAATCCCCTGCGCGGCCTGGACCACGACAGCGCCTACCTCGCGGGTCTGCTCAAGGGTGTCAAGGGTCCGAAGATCCTCGTCGGCCACTCCTACGCCGGTGCCGTCATCACCAATGCCGCTGCCGAGATCGCCGACGTCAAGGCGCTGGTCTACGTCGCCGCGTTCGCCCCCGACAAGGGCGAGTCGCTCGGCGGCCTGCTCGAGCAGCACCACGACCCCTCGGTGCCGCCGCTGCCGCAGCAGGCCTTCCAGTTCACCCGGCCCGACGGCAGCACCGGTACCGAAGTCTCCCTGGACCCGGCCGAGTTCGCCGCCGCGTTCGCCGCCGATGTCCCGGCCGAGCGGGCCGCGCTCATGGCCGCCTCCCAGCGGCCCGTGGCGGCCGAAGCCTTCGGCGAGGCCACGAAGCAGGCCGCCTGGAAGGAGATCCCCTCCTGGGCCCTGATCGCGAAGAAGGACAAGGCCATCGCCCCGAGCCTGGAGCGCTTCATGGCCAAGCGCGCCGAGGCCCGTATCACCGAGGTCAACAGCTCCCACGCCGTCATGGTCAGTCACCCCGACGCCGTCACCGACATCATCCGGCAGGCGTACCGCGCCACGCGCTGACCGAAGGACGCGCGGCAGCCGTCCTCCCCTCCGGCCGCCGCGAGGACGGCCGCCCGCCCGGTGACACCCCCGGGCCGCCCGGCGGCATCCCCGGGCCGCCCGGCGGCATCCCCGGGCCACCGGGCGGGCGAGCCTCCACCCCCAGCCCGTTCACACCACCACGCACCACGCGTACCGCCCTTCGGGCGGACAGAAGAAAATCCGAGGACGTCATGAACCTGTTCGACCCTGCCATCTGGTCCGGAAAGATCAACATCGACGGCTGGCAGGACGCCTCCGGCGGCAAGACGGCCGTCGTCAACCCCTCCACCGGCGACACCCTGGAGCACATCGGCTCCGCCGACGTGAGCGACATCGCCCGCGCCGCCGCCCGCGCCGCGGAGGTCCAGCGCGCCTGGGCCGCCACCGCGCACACCGAGCGCGCCGCGATACTGCGCCGCGCCGGGGAACTCTTCGCCGCCCACGCTCCGCAGATCCAGGACTGGCTGATCCGCGAGAGCGGCAGCACCCGGGCCAGGGCCGTCTTCGAGACGGACCAGGCCGAGCAGGAGTGTTATGAGGCGGCCGTGCTGTGCTCCCACCCGACCGGGCAGGTCATGCCCTCCGACCAGCCGCGCCTGAGCATGACCCGCCGGGTGCCCGCCGGAGTCGTCGGCGTCATCTCGCCGTTCAACGTGCCGCTGATCCTGGCCATCCGCTCCGTCGCCCCGGCCCTGGCGCTGGGCAACAGTGTGGTCCTCAAGCCGGACCCGCGCACCGCGGTCAGCGGCGGCGTCACCATCATGCGGATCTTCGAGGAGGCGGGCCTGCCCCAGGGCGTACTCACCCTGCTCCCCGGCGACGGCGCGGCCGGTGCGGCCCTGGTCGACGACCCGCGCGTGCGCGTCATCTCCTTCACCGGCTCCACCGGGGCCGGACGCAAGGTCGGCGAGGCGGCGGCCCGCGGCGTCAAGCGCGCCCACCTCGAACTGGGCGGCAACAACCCGATGATCGTGCTGGCCGACGCCGACCTGGACCGCGCCCTCTCCACGGTCGCCTGGGGGGCCTTCTTCAACCAGGGCCAGGTCTGCATGGCCACCGGGCGCATCCTGGTCCACGCCGACATCGCCGAGGAGTTCACCGCGCGCCTGGCCGCCAAGGCCGAGCAGCTCACTGTCGGCGATCCCGCCACCTCCGACGTCGACCTCGGCCCCCTCATCAACGCCCACCAGCGGGACACCATCCACGCCCAGGTCACCGCCAGCGTCGCCGCAGGTGCCCGCCTGCTGACCGGCGGCACCTACGACCGTCTCTTCTACCGGCCCACCGTCCTTGTCGACGTCCCCGACGACGCGCCCGCCTACGCCGAGGAGGTCTTCGGCCCCGTCGTGCCCGTGCGTACGTTCACCACCCTGGACGAGGCCGCGCAGTTGGCCGCCGACGACCCGTACGGTCTCTCGCTCGGCATCCTCACCCGGGACGTCATGACCGGCCTGGAACTGGCCGAGCGCATCCCCAGCGGCCTGGTGCACATCAACGACCAGACCATCAACGACGACGCCCGCATCCCCTTCGGCGGCGTCGGCTGGTCCGGCACCGGCGCCCGCTTCGGCGGCGAGGCCAACATCGACGCCTTCACCGAGACCCGCTGGATCACCGTCCGCGGATCCCAGCCCGTCTACCCGATCTGACGACGGTCCACCTCGGTCCGCGCGCGGGCGCCCGCAGCCCTGTAGGCGCCCGCCACCGCGCCCGGCCGGCCACCGCGCCCGGCCGGCCACCGCGCCCGGCCCGCCACCGCGCCCGGCCCGGCGCCGCCTCTGGTGCCGGGCCGGCACCAACTGCCTCCTTCGAAGGGCCCTCCGCGATGTCCGACCTGACCTTCCTCGCCATCTCCGGCAGCCTGCGCCGCACCTCCCACAACACCGGCCTGCTGCGCGCCGTGCAGAGCCTCGCGCCCCACGGCGTCACCATCGACCTCTACGAGGATCTTGGCCGGCTTCCCTTCTTCAACGAGGACCTCGAGGACGGCCCCGAGCCCACCGCCGTCGCCGACCTGCGCCGACGCGTGCGGGAGGCCGACGGCGTCCTCATCGCCACCCCCGAGTACAACTCCGCCATCCCCGGCGTACTGATGAACGCCCTCGACTGGCTCTCCCGCCCCGCCGGCCCGCACGCCCTGCTCGGGAAACCCGTCGCCGTCCTGGGCGCCTCGCCCTCCCAGTTCGGCACCGCCCGCGGCCAACTGGTCCTGCGCCAGATCCTGCACCGCATCCAGGCCCCCGTCGTCGCCCACCCCGAGGTCACCGTCTTCCGCTCCCACCAGCGCTTCGATGCCGACGGCACCTTCACCGGAGACGACATCACCGAAAGCCTGCTGCACGCCCTGCTGGCCGAACTGACCGTCCTGGCCGACCTCCACGCCCCGGCCCACGCGGTCTGACCGCTGAACTGTGCCCGCCCACAAGGAAGATCACCATGCCCACACCCCACCAACCCACCGAACCGGCGAACGCCAAGCCGACCGCCCTCGCCGACCCCGCCGAAGCCGACGCCGGACTGGTCGTGGTGAGCGAGAGCGGGCCCGGCCCGTACGCCCAGCAGGTGCGGGCCGGGCGCCACGTCATGGCGGCCGACGAGCCCGCACCCGCGGGCACGGACAGCGGCCCGGACCCCTATGGTCTGCTGCTGGCCGCGCTCGGCAGCTGCACATCGATGACGGTCCGCATGTACGCCGATCGCAAGGGCTGGCCGCTGGAGAAGGTCACCGTCCAGCTGCGCCACCGGCGCGTCCACGCGGCGGACTGCGCGGAGTGCGAGGGATCGCACGGTGTCGTCGACCGGATCACCCGGGAGATCCGTCTCGACGGCGTACTCGACGCCGCCCAGCGCGAGCGGCTGATGGGGATTGCCGAGAGGTGCCCGGTACACCGCACCCTCACCGCGGGCGCCCACATCACCACCACACAGGCCCCCGCAGCCGCCGGGGCTCCCACGGAGGGAGGTCACCTTGACTGACTGGCGAACCGTCTCCACGGCGAGCGAGCTGCTCGCGGCCGTCGCCGATCGCGCACCGGCCATCCAGGTGGACGGCCTGATATCCCGCCTGCCCGAACTCACGCTGCCGCCGGGGACACGACTGCGCGGCGGCACCCTGGAGTTCGCCGCCACCGGCCTGTGCCTGACCCGGGACAACCTCCTTGAGGAGGTGACGATCCACAGCCCCGCGCACGCGACAGCTGTCCGCAACGACACCGCGCTGCCCGGCTTCGGCACCCTGGCGCTGCGCGACGTACGCACCAGAGGGCAGGTCCTGCTGCTCGCCCGCGACGCCATCCGCTGCGGGCACGTACGGGTCGAGGGCCTGCGCGTGGAGACCGCGGACGTCCGCGCCCGCGACGAACGGCCGCACGGCTTCGGAGTCGGCGTCCTCCAGGGGGCGTTCACCCTCTGGAACCAGCACCCCGACCCGGCCGTCCGCATCACCGCGGACCTGTTCGACATCACCACGGGCGGACCGGATCGAGCCGTTCGCGGCAGCGGCGTCTTCATCAGCGGGTGCGGCGTCCCGGACGGCGCCCCCACCGGCGGCTCGGTCCAGGTGACACACCTGCGCACCGGCACGATCCACACCGACGGCGGCATCCCCGAGGGCACTCCGGACCTGATCAGCGGGGGAGTCTTCGTCGGCCACAACACCGTGATCGACGAGGTCCTCAACGAAGGCGCGGTCACCACCTATGGAGCCAACGACATGGTGCTCGACGCGTGGGGCCGCGTCCGGTCGTGGACGGCCACCGCGCCCCTCACCTCGTACGGGCCGAGCGGCGTCGGGTTCGTCAACTTCGGCGAGCTGGACAAGCTCGACATCCAGGCTCCCCTCACCACCCACGGCACTGGCGCCCGCGGCTTCAACCTCTACGACGGAAGCCTGCGCCAGGCCTTGTTCGACACCATCACCACGACCGGCGACGGCGCTGTCGGCATCCAGGTCAGCAGGGAACTGTCGGACCTGAGGATCCGTGGAGACCTGGCCACATCGGGAGGCACCGGCACCAGCCTGGTGAAGGGTGTGCAGACTCCGCTGAGCGCCAGCGCCCTGAGCATCCGGCCGGGCGGCCGGATCGGGCAGGCCGAGATCGGCGGCCGGATCACGGCCCGAGGTGACGGCCTCGCCGCGGTGGAGATCGACGGCCGGATCGGCACGCTGAAAGTCGGACGGGGCATCCACGCCGAGGGCCGCGGCGCGGACGCCGTCCGCGTCCACGGCGAGCCGGTGGAATTCGCCTCCCACGGCGGGCAGCCAGGGCGCCCCGGAGGGCCGGGCGGCCACACCGGTTGAACCACGCACGGCACCCAACCATCAGCCACATCAAGCCCTCCCGGGCCACCTGACAACTTACGGAGGACAACCATGAAGACGCACTACGAAAGCGGCCGCGTGGGCTTGCTGCTCGTCGACCTCGTCAACGAGAACTTCTCGCAGGACGGCAAGGCCTACCCCATCTACGCGCCGGAGTACGAACGGCTGGACACGATCGGCAGCTTGAAGAAGCTCATCGCCGGGGTGCGACGGCATCAGGAGATCCCCGTCTTCTACTCGACGACCGCCTTCACCGATGAGGACTACTCGGCGTGGCGGCACGTCTCCGGCATCCACCGGCAGATGTTCGACAAGCGGATGTTCGAGGCCGGCACCTGGAACACCGAGTTCCACGAGGAGTTCGCTCCCCAGCCGGGCGATGTGGTCCTCGCCCCGCAACAGGGCCTCGACGTCCTGCACCACACCGACCTCGACTTCCAGCTGCGCCGGCGCGACATCGACCACCTGGCGATCGCCGGGGTCTCCGGGATCATGGCCGTGGAGTCGACGGCCCGCACCGCGATGGAGCGCGGCTACCACGTCACGGCGTTCAGCGACGCGATAGCCGCCCCCGGCGGGCTGGTCACGTACCAGGCGATGATGCGCGGCCTGACCATGGTCTCCCACCACGTGACCGGCGTGGACGACTTCCTGACCGCACTCGACGGACCGGCGGCGTAACACCTTCACCACTGGCACGGCGAGGAAAGCGGTTGGGGCATGCACCAGGCACGAACACGGTGGGCGTACGCCTACGACCGGTTCTCGGCATCCGATCCCGGACTGCTCCGGCTGCGGTCCGCGCTCAGCACGCTCTCGGCGGTGCTGCTGACCCTCGGCGTCCTCGCCGTGCCGGGCGCCCCGGTGCCGGTCCTGGTGACGGGGGCCCTCACCGCGATGGTCAGCACGGCCGCGGTCACCGAACCCCGGCCGCGCGACCAGGCGCTGACCCTCGTGACCGGGGTGCCGGTCGCCCTGGTGGTCATGGCCGCTGGCAGCGCGCTGGCACCGCACCGGGTCGCGGCCGACGTGGTGTTCGTGCTGCTGATCTTCGCGGCCCTCTACGTCCGGCGCCTCGGCCCGCGCGCGACCACGCTGGGCGTCTTCGCCTTCCAGCTCTTCTTCGTGACCCAGTTCGCCGAGACCCGCGTGGAGCAGGTGCCGCAGCTCTCCCTGGCCGTCCTTGTGGCCTTCGGCAGCTCGGCGCTGGTCCGGTTCGCCGTCCTGCCCTCGTCGCCGGAGCGGACGCTGGAACGGTTGCAGCGTGCCTTCGGGCTGCGTCTCGCGCTGGTGCTCGACGCGCTGATCGACGTCGCCGAGGGCAGCCCGAAGGCGCCGCACGCCGAGCGGCCGGTGCGCGATCTGCTCCGCTCCACCGCCCGCCTGCACACGGCCGCGTTGATGATTCAGAGCCGCCTCGGCACCGGCACGCCCGACGAACGCGCCGCCACCGCGGTCCAACACCGCGTCGCGGCAGCGGAGACGGCCGTCGAGCGACTGGCCGTCCTCGTCCTGCGGGCCCTGTGGCCCGGCTCCGACATCGACACCCTCACCCCGCACCAGGCGCGGACCCACGCTGCCCCACCCGCCCTCGACTCCCGCGACGCGGCGGCACTGCCCGTGCTGACCTCGGACTTGCGGGCGCTGCGTGCGGCGATCGGCCCGGCTCGACCGCAGCCGACCGGAACTCCTCCCGCTGAGGTGCGCACCCGGCTGCTCGGCTACCGCGGCGACGAGTCCCTGCCCGACGCATCCCCGGCCATGCGGGATGTCTTCCGCTCCGCCGGGGACTTCGCCCGCGCCCTGTTCGACCTGTGCCTGGCCCGGCCCGGGCGGACCTCGACGGCCCAGCACACCCCCACGGCGCCACGCTCGCGTGCGCAGGCCCAGGCGCACCACTCCGGCCTGGCGAAGGACGCCGTACCGAAGCGGCAGGAATCCCGCGTCCGCCCCACCACGAGGACCGCGATCCAGGTGGCCACCGGCTCGGCCCTGGCCGTCGTCGGCGGCGAACTGGTGTCACCGCAGCGCTGGTACTGGGCTGTGTTCACCTGCTGGGTGGTGTTCATCGGCACCACCTCCACCGGCGAGATACTTGTCCGGGGTTGGCGGCGCCTGATCGGCACGGTCGCGGGTGTCGCGGCCGGGCTCGCCCTCGCCGCCCTGATCGGTGACATCGGATGGCTGGCCTTCGCCCTGGCGGGCCTCAGCGTGTTCGGGATGTACTACACGATCACGGTGTCGTACACGCTGATGTCCTTCTTCGTCACGACCATGATCGGCATGCTGTACGCCCTGCTCCACGCCCTCACCCCCGGCGTGCTGCTGGTGCGGATCGAGGAGACCGCGCTGGGCGTCGCGTGCGGGCTGATCGCCGCTGTGCTCGTGCTGCCGGTGCGCACCCGCGACCACACGGACCGGTTGCTGCGCGACACCCTGGAGCACCTGCGCGTGGCACTCACGCAGTCGCTGGCCCGGCTGGACGGTGAGCCCGGCGGGGACCTGCTCGCTCCGGCCCGTGCGCTGGATGCCTCCCTGGACAGCCTGCGCCTTTCGGTGCGGCCGCTGATCACCCCGCTCAGCCTGTCGCGGTCCCGGCGACGCACCACACTGTCCGCGCTCGGGCTGCTGGAGACGGCCGCGTTCCACACCCGAAGCCTTGCGGCCACCGCCGAACTGGTGCCGCCTTGCCCCTACTTCGCGACCGATCAGCGCCTGGCGAACGTGGCCCGCCGGATCGACCGCAACCTCGGCGCCCTGATCAGCCGGGTGTCCGGCCGCGGCGACGACACCGCTCTTGTGTGCGGCCCCGGAATTGCCGCACGGCTCGACGTGGGCGAGAGCGAGGCACGTACCGAGGGCGCCTACGCCAGGCGACGGGTCCTGCGACACCTGCAACACGTGGACGAGAGCATTCAGGGGCTGGCCCGCACGTTTCACCTGCCCGTTCGCGACGACTCATGACGCAGGTGTCGGCAGGGCGCCGGGTGCGGGGTGTTCGGCTCGTACACACCCGCTGGACGGGCTCCCGCCCCGGGCAGCTTGTGATCGCGGTTCACGCGAACCCTTCTGGTGGACCGACGACGATTCCGCATCTCCGCATCTCCGCATCTCCACATCGACGATCCTCGCGCTGCGGGCCGGTGGTGCGGATCGGCCGGATGACCGAGGGCTGCCGGGCGGGTCGGGCGGACGCGTCGGTCAAGAGGCGGAGGCCGGACAGCCGCGAGCGGGCGTACGGTGGGCCGCCATGACCGCCTTCCCGGCCCGTGCCGTCCTCGCCTCCTGGGCTCCCGCCCGCCGTGGCCTGGTCATCGGCGTCGCCACCCTCGCCCTGGCAGCGATCACCGCCGAGGCGCTGGACACCGGCTTCGTGCCCACGACCGCGGCCACCATCGCCGTCGGCCTGCTGTGCCTGGCGGCGCTCCTCGCGCCGCCCCAGCACCTGGCGCGTACGGGGTGGACCGCAGTGACCGCCTCCGCCGCCCTGTCCCTGGTCACCGCCCAGTTGACGCACCGCCCGGAGCACTCTCCCGGCATGGCGGAGATAGGCATGCTGCTGCTGCTCGTCACCCGCGCGGTGCGCCACAAACCCGCGGGACGGATGATCCCGCTCGTCGCCGCCGCCTGGCTCGCCGCCCCGCTGGTGCTGCTGCGCCTGCCCGATACCGAGCACGTCAAAGCGGCGAAGTACGGCGTGCCGTTCCTCCTGCTCGCCGCACCCGTGGTGATCGTCCTCGGCCTGTACCTTCGCCTGCTCGACGCCACGCGGGAGCGGGAGAAGAACGCCCGCCTGAACGCCCAGCGCCTGGAGTACGCCCGCGAACTGCACGACTTCGTCGGCCACCACGTCACCGCCATCACCGCCCAGGTCAAAGCCGTGCGCTTCACCACGGCCACCGGACACCCACCCACGCCCCAGGCCCTGAACGAGGCTCTGGCCAACATCGAGGACGCCGCCGTCCAGGCGACCGACTCCATGCGGGCCATGGTCGGCCTGCTGCGCCGGCCCGACCGCTCAGCTCCCCTGCACGCCCTCCAAGGCCTGCACAGCCTGCACGACCTGGCCGACTCCCTGCGCGCGTCGGGCCCCGACGTCCGCCTCACCATCGACCCCCGGCTGCTCGCCGTCCCCCCGGCGGACCACATCTCCTCCACCGCGCACCACGTCGTCCGCGAAGCACTGACCAACATCCGCAAGCACGCCGCTCAGGCCGGGACCGTGACCATCGAGGTACGCCGGACCGCGGACGCGGGCGCGCTCACGGTCTGTGTCACCGACGACGCCGCCCGGCCCCCTGGCGCCAGGCCAACACATCCGGGCCCTGGGGGATTCGGCATCACGGGGCTGCGCGAGCGAGTCCACGCGCTGGGCGGACACCTGACCGCGGGCCCCTCACCGGCCGGTGGCTGGCAGGTCGCCGCCGAGATCCCCGTCCACCGCACCGCGGCGCGGCGCCCGTTCTGACGCCTGGCACGATCACACCATGACTATCCGCGTCCTTCTCGCCGACGACCAGGTCACCGTACGCGCCGCGTACCGGATGATCCTCGACTCCCAGCCGGACATCGAGGTCGTCGCCGAGGCCGCGGACGGAACCGCAGCGGTGGCCGACGCGCGGCGGCTGCGCCCGGACGTCTGCCTGCTGGACATCCGCATGCCCGGCATGGACGGCCTCGAAGCCACCCGCCTCCTGGCGGGCCCGGATGCCGAACAGCCGCTGAAGGTGGTCATCGCCACCACCTTCGACCTCGACGAGTACGTCTACACCGCCCTGCGGCACGGGGCCTGCGGGTTCGTCCTCAAGGACTGCTCTCCCGCCCTCCTCATCGAAGCCGTCCGTGCCGCCGCCGTCGGCGACTCACTCATCTCCCCCTCCGTCACCGTCAGACTCCTGGAGCACATGTCCTCCCGGACGGCACCGCACCGCGGTCGGTCCCGGCACGACACGCCCCCGCTCCCCGAACCCCTCACCCCGCGCGAGCGGGAGGTCGTCGCCATGGTCGCCCAAGGTCTGACCAACGAGGAGGTCGCCGCCGCCCTCTACATCACCCTCTCCACGGTGAAGACCCATCTCGGCAGCGTCCAGCGCAAACTCGGCGCTCGCAACCGCGTCGAAGTGGCCGCCCGCGCCTGGCAGCACGGCCTGGTGTGAGCCCGGTCGCCGCCGGAGCCGCGTGGTGGGGGCCGCGACTGCGGGCTGGACCTGCGCTGTGGCAACAGCGCTCATCGATCGGGAGCTGCGTCCGGTTCTGGTTCCGGTTCCGGCTCCGGCGATACGGGATCGAGCGTAGGCGGCACCGGCGCGGCATCGGCCACCGGGTCCGGCTCCAGGACGGCGGGCGGCTCGGGCAGCTGGGGCAGGGGAGCGACGGGAGCGGCATCGGCAAGGGGTTCCGGCTCCGGTGGAACGGGATCAGGCGTAGGCGGCTCCGGCGCGGCATCAGCCACCGGAACCGGCTCCAGCGGAGCCAGGCCGGGTACGGAGGGCTGCGTAGAAGGATCCGGTTCTGCTCGGGCCGGCGGGTTCTCCTGGACAACCGGTGCCGAAACCAGGTTGCCGGTCGTAGCGGCGGCGAGGCCGAGGACGACCACTGTCGTCACGCCGGTCACGGCCAGAGCGTTCTTCATCCGCACAACGCGTCTCCTCTGCGAGTCTCCAGTGACCTTGGTGCAACCTTCCGTGACCTCGGGGCTTTCCGCACGCCAGGGCCTGCGGGAGAGGGACCGGCGACGAGCAGCCATGCGGCTCCCGCGGGGCGAACGCAAGAGAGCTTGCCGGGCCAGGGGCCTCCACACAGCGATCAAGAACACTCGTCATGCCCGATTTACGTTTATAAGGATCTTTGAGGTAGAAAGACGCATTGTCGGTGCCGGGATCCGTAGCGCGCACAGCCGTGGGCCGCGGTCACGCGCCGACGGAGGTCCGTTCCGGCGCGGTTCGCGCAGCCCCTCGTTCGTCCCCCTCTGGAGCCCCCTGTATGTCTGACGTGCTCGGAAGCCGCCCGGTGAGGCGCGCCCTGTGGCGCCGCTCGGCGCTCGTCGTGTCGCTGCTGATGTTGTCGAGCGCGGTGACCGCGCAGAGCGGCGCCCTGGCCCACGCGGCGCCGTCCGCGCGGGTCGCCGCGGCCCGGACCGGCGTGAGCGTGACCAGCAAGGTGGCGGCCGGGACGACGTGGCGGCCGTGCGTCGGTCAGCGCAAGCTGAGGTGTGCCTCGCTGTCCGTGCCCGTCGACTGGACGGCGCCCAAGGGACCCCGCGTCAAGCTGCCGGTCGTCAAGCGTCCGGCCTCCGATCCGAAGCGGCGCGTCGGCACGCTCGTCGTGAACTACGGTGGCCCCGGAGAGCAGCACGCCCAGGAACTGGCCTCCGGCGCGGGGAAGTTCGCCCGCTTCGGCAAGCGCTTCGACCTGGTCGCCTTCGACACCCGCGACACCCTGCTCAGGTGCGGGGAGAACCTCGTCGTCCACGGCGACCGGATGCCCCTCGTGCTCGACAGCCGCACGGCCTACGACGAGCGGGTGCGCTACAACCAGGCGCTCGCCAAGAGCTGCCGGACGGCCAGCGGGCCCCTCTTCGACCATGTGAGCGCCGTCGACATCGCCCGGGACCTGGAGGCCCTGCGGGGCTTCCTCAAGGAACCGAAACTCAATTACTACGGCATCTCCTACGGCACGCTCATCGGCCAGACGTACGCCGAGCACTACCCCAAGCGGTTGCGCACGATGGTCCTGGACAGCGTCGTGGACCACAGCCAGAAGGCCCCCGCGTTCCTCGCGGGTGCCGCCCGCGCCCAGGAAGGGACCTTCCGCGCGGCGGCACGCTGGTGCGCACGTACGAAGTCCTGCGCGCTGCACGGCCGCGACGCCGCCGCCCGCCTCGATCGGCTCTTCACCGCCGCCGAGCGCGGCAAGCTGACCGACGGCGGTGAACCGGTCGGCGTCAGCAGCCTGCTGAAGCGGACCTACC
This sequence comes from Streptomyces sp. NPDC045778, assembly GCF_056431945.1. Classification (NCBI taxonomy): domain Bacteria; kingdom Bacillati; phylum Actinomycetota; class Actinomycetes; order Kitasatosporales; family Streptomycetaceae; genus Streptomyces; species Streptomyces sp. NPDC045778. The sequence goes on along the minus strand of NZ_JBWKJZ010000013.1, from coordinate 2,878 downwards.
TGGGCAATCAGACGGAACAGGACTGGCCTTCCTGGTTCGAGGGGCTGGCCTCCTACCGCATCCGCAAGACGCCGGTGAAGCCCGCGCCCCGCCCCAAGCTGCCCAAGAAGCCTGGCGCGGCCGTCTACGAGGGCCGCCCCACAGCCCTCATCTGCGCCGACTGGAATTTCGGACCGAAGGGCCACAAGAACGCTGCCGCCCTGTGGCAGGCCAGCCGCACGGCGGCACCGCACACCCGCGGCAACGCCTGGTACCAGGAGTGGTCGGCGCGCTGCGCGGGCTGGCCCCGCCCGGCCGCCCACCCCCAGCACCCGCTGCGCGCCACGAAGACCCCGCCCGTTCTGCTGCTCAACGCCCGCAACGACCCCGCCACCAGTCACGCCTGGGCCGCCCGGGTCGCCGCGCGACTGCCCGGCTCCCACCTGCTCACGTACGAGGGCACGGGTCACTCGGTCATCAGCCTCGGCGGCACGTGCGTCACCGACGCGGTGAACCGCTACCTCACCACTGGCAGCCTCTCCTCCGTCAAAGGCACCTGCCCCGGCGCACGCAGGCCGTAGCTGTCGGAGAGGGGCGGAGGGCCGCGTCCGCGAGGCCGTGCGGGCGCGCCGTCAGCCGAGCTTGAGCGAGAAAGGGTCGGCTCCCGTGCACTGCGGTGAACCTCTTCCTCCACCCGGCGCAGGCGCTCGTCGAGCCCCCGGCGCACCGGCGCGCACACCACTCAGCCTGGCGGGATGACGCAGAACTTCGCCCGCGGCCTGGCCGCGCTCAGCCTGTCCCTGACCCCTCTTCTCGTCCCGTCGTCGGCGCAGGCCACCCCGGCCGAGACCACGACCCTGGCCGACGCCGTGCACCGCCTCCCGGCAGTCGGCGAACACCGGGAGGGGTACACCCGCACCGCGTTCAAACACTGGAACGCCGGGGCGGTGAAATCCGACGGCTGCAACACCCGAGCCGAAGTGCTCATCGCCGAAGCCACCGAGGCGCCCGACGTCGGCGCCCGGTGCGCGCTCTCCGACGGGGAATGGCTCTCGTACTACGACAACCAGGAAGTGGAGGACGCGAGCAAGCTCGACATCAGCCACACGGTCCCGCTCGCCGAGGCCTGGGATTCCGGCGCCTCCACCTGGAGCCCCGGACGCCGTGAGGCCTACGCCAACGACCAGGGCGCCCCGGCCTCGCTGGTGGCCGTCACCGCCCGCACCCACCGCGCCAAGGCGGACCAGGACCCGGCCGAGTGGCTGCCGCCGCTGCCCACCGCGCACTGCCGCTACGTCGCGGAGTGGGTGGCCACCAAGCTGCGCTGGGACCTGGCCGCGGACCCGGCCGAGCTGGACGCCATCGCCGTCTTCGCCTCCGGCCAGTGCAAGGACACCCCCGTCACCTACACCCCCGCCCTGGACCAGGCGACGCACCCCTGACCCGGCACCGGCACCGGATGCCCTGTCCCTCGTGAGCCGGACACAGCGGAGCCCCCGTCCCCAAGGGGGACGGGGGCTCCGCCGGCGTCAGGACTGGAAACGGTCCCGCGCGTCGTCGGCTGCGTCCTGAGCCTGCTCCCGGCCCTGCTGGCCCCGCTGACGGGCTCGCTCCTGCGCCTGCTGGCGACGTTCCGAGGCCTCGTCCTGGGCTCCTTCACGCGCCTTCTGCGCCTTGTCCTTGAGCTCGTTGGCCTTGTCCTGGAACTGGTCCTTGCTGCCCACAGCGGGCTCCCTTCTGTTCGGCCCCCCGGACCAGGTTCAGGCAGGGCGGCGGCGGGCGCATGTCGAAGGACTACGCAGCGTGTTCGCTACGCGGCCGGGTAAGCCTCGGTACCCCTTGTCTGGCGCCTGGTTCGTTGTCCTGGGCTCGGTCGCCGTGTGAACACACGCTTGACCTCAATCGCGCTTGAGGTGTGACGCTGATCCGCATGACCACAGAATCCACATCCCGCGCGGCAGACCTCGAAGCGATTGACCAGCTCGTCGCGACCGTCGAGCACTCCCAGCAGAACAAGGACCCCGAAGAATTCCTCAGCCTCTTCCACCCGGACGCGATCTGGACCACGGCCCACGGCAAGGTCCTCATCGGCCTCGACGCGATCTCGGAGTTCACCCGCAAGGTCCTCCCCGCGGCGAGCTGGGACGGCAAGGTCACCTACGAGGTGGTCCACGTGCTCTTCATCCGCCCCGACGTCGCGGCGGTCAAGGTCCGTCAGCGATACCTGGCCCCGGGCCAGGAGAGCGAGGGCGCCCCGCTGTACGTGATCTCGAAGCAGGCCGACGGCCGCTGGCTGCTGACCGCCTGCCAGAACACGGGGGTCCTCGCCGACTGACTTGCCTGTCGATCACGTTCGGAGCCAGATCGCGAGGGCTGCCGCAGTGGCGGCGCCGAGGTAGCCTCCTGGTACGTGGCGCAGCTGACCCAACAGATGCGCAGCCACGGTGTCGAGCCGCCCGCACCGCCCGACCGCGTCGACGAATACAACGGCACCGGAATCCGACCCCGCGGCCCCGCCCACCTCCGGGAGGACGGGGCCGCTTCGTCATGCTCCGAGTCAGGCGGCCGCGACGACTTCCGCGCGAACGGCGGGGGCCCACTCCCTCAGGAGCCGTTCGTACGCGGCACGTTGGTCGCTGGTGAGTCCGACGCGGGGATCGCGCCAGAGGGCGCGGATGTCCTCGTTCACGGCCGCAGCAGGGCGCACGCCGGCCCGGGGGCCAGGGTTGGGGGACATGCCTGTCAGGGTAGGCGGTGGCACTGACAGCCGCTACGGGGCAGCCGCACACCGCCCGTGCAACGCCCTAGGTGTATTGATCACGAGCGTTGTTGACACTGGCCGGGCTTGATCATGGCGAAGGCCCCCGTGTGTGGTGGAGGTGTCGAATCTTCACCGCAC